>CAIMQW010000213.1 GCA_903843705.1 uncultured Holophagaceae bacterium
GTCAGCAGTGATGCCTGGCGGGAAGTGAAACCCTTCGAGGGTGTGGTGGCGGCCCGGCAGCGCTTCCTGACGCCCGAAGAGGCGCAGCGTCTCGTGAACGTCTGCCCGCCGGACTTCAAGCGCCTCGTGCAGGGGGCCCTTTACACCGGCGCCCGCTTCGGCGAGCTCTCACGTCTGGTGGTGTCTGATTTCAACCCGTCAGAGGGCAAGGTCACGATCGGTCCCTCGAAGAACAACCCACACCCGCGCCATGCGGTCCTCCAGGCGGAGGGCCAGGAATTCTTCAAGGACCTCACGGCCGGTCGTCGGGGCGATCAGCCCATGTTCTTGAGGGAGTCCTTCGCCAACCGGAACAGCAAGAGTGCCAAGGTGATCCGCACCTGGCGCAAGTCCGAACCGGCCCGGTGCATGATCGAAGCCTGCGAGGCCTCAGGTCTGGAGTCGCTCACCTTCCACGAACTGCGGCACACCCATGCCTCCGGCCTGGTGAACAATGGGGTGCCTCTTGCGTTCGTGGCCGCGCAGCTCGGGCACTTGGATACCCGGATGGTGGAGAAGCACTACGGGCATCTGGCGCCCTCGGCCATGGCCGATGCGATCCGTGCGCTCGCGCCAAAGCTTGGCATTTTCAAGGAGTCGAAGGTCGAAACCCTTACCATTAAGAAGGACTCCACTGCCTAAGAAATCACCCCATTGATCCTCTTGGAACTTGGGGCTGGGCATGGCCGACCGTGCTCTTCGATTTCAATTATCTATCGTCAGATACGAAATCCAGCCTTCTTAATAGCAGCCATCCGATTGGTGGATGGTTTCTCGACGGGTTTCTCAAAAGCAATTACGAACAATCGATGCATAGCGCGGCTGCCTCCAATATAAAAGGCATTAAGGGCTTCAGCCTCACGAGTATCTACAAGCACAATAATTTTTGCTTCCTGGCCTTTAAAATCAAGGACAGAGGAAATGTGAATTACCCCACGGTCTGTTGACGAACCAACGTAGACCGCAAGTGAGCCAGATCCTTCCTTCGCGGATGCGGTTCCCGGCACTCCAAATGGGTCATGTTCAGTCGGTGGAGAAGAACCCCACCAGGGTGTAGAGCACGTAGAATCCGATCAGGGCCAGGGCGACCTTGGTGGCCCCGTGAGAGGCGAGGCGGGCCCAGCGCCCGGCGCGGCTCACGGTCCGGCCCATGGCGGTGAACTTGAGGCCCTTGCCCAGGCAGGCGCGACAGATGTATTCGTCGTAGCGGTTGTGGTGACAGTCCCGACGCATCACCTCCGCGCCGCAGGTGGCGCAGGCTCGCATGCTCGACCCCCGGTCCGTGCCTCTATCCATGGGGTCAGTGCTTTCCAATGAGGGCGGGTTGCTTGAAACGCAGAGCCCCGCTGCCCCTGCTTAGCTCAGCCTAGGCATCACCGGGGCGGGCTTCTATCCGCTTGATGACTTAGACCAGGGGTCTCTCTCGCGTGTCCGCCCGGACCTTCCCAGCCCAAGCACACCCGCGGGACTCAGCTTCGAAGCCGAAGCGGAGCAAGGCCGGTGGGCAGGTCGTGTTGCGTGTCACTCTGTACGTGAAGAAGGCCTTTGGTTGGGCGATGTCGGAGGTGGCGTTGGGCACAGAATTCATGGAAGCTAGCGCCGCGTGCGTGGTGCCCGCCACGGAACTCTTGATGGGTGAGTGGCTGGCAAGCCGAGGGGCGGAGGTCATCCAGCACCGTGGGCGCTATTGGCAGAGGACTGTCACCGGTTTTTATGAGCCCGTTCACTGGCTGGCCAAGCTGAAGCAAGCCGAGCTCTCAAGGCCTTCCTGGCATTGCTGGGGGTATCGTGCCTACCTGGATCCCTCGGCCCAGGGCGAGGCCAACAGTCGCATGCCCGTGAGCCTGCTCGAAGATGTCGGCCGCTATGCCATCGACGCACTGCCCTCAAAGCGGCGGAGCGACCTGAGAAAATCCGAAAAACTGGTTACTTTCATCAAGTTGAACAACAATAAAATCCTAATGGAGCAGGGCTGTGAGGTGGATCAGTCTGCCTACCAACGCACCGGCTACGGTGCGCCCCCCCATCAAGAGGATTATCGGGCAGAAGACTACTCGGAGATGCCATTCCGTATCGTTTTAGCCGGGATGATCGGGCGTGATCTCGGTGGATACTTGACAGCCTACGCGGTGGATGAGGTCGCCTATATTCATAATATCAGCCTGGCCACACGGCACCTGAAGTCGGCCATCGGGACCGGCCTGGTGCTGAACTTCGTCAGGCTTTGCCAGCGCTCTCCAGGTATCAAGAAAATCGTCTATGGCCTCCACTCCATCGAAGATCCCCCCTTGGTGGCATTCAAGGAGGGCTTGGGGTTCGCGACGGTCCTGCTGCCTTCCTATGTATGGATGCTCCCAGGTATGCGGAAACTCATCGAGCTCAACAGGCCTTATGCACACTACCGGTTAACGGGGGCCACCCTGAAGATTCCAGGCATTGGCTAGAGGTCTAGGGGCGAGGAACACGGCAGCGGTCGCCGAGGTTGACTGTACGCCCCAGAATGAGCCTCTTGAATGCCCCTGCTCTCATACTCGCTGAGCGCCTTGGCCCATGAGGAACTCGACTGCCTGGGACAGGCTAGTCTTGATCCCAAATATATTTGATTCCATCAAATATTGCACTAAAATAGGTTGGGACCTTTTTCAGGACCGAATAAGTAATGTTGCGTATATCGTTTTGGACGTGGGGTCGGTGAAGGTTGATTTAATTCACCCCGAGGCCTTTGATGCCTACCTTGCCTCCCCATCTGCCTCCTTATGACGAGATCCAGGTCAACGACGGAGGCTGGCTCAGCCGCTTTACCCGCCATTTCGTGAAGATCCTGCTGGATCTCAGCCTTGCACTGTTGGCATGGGCCTTCTGTGAACGCATATTCGTCAGCCGCGAGGCTTGGCCCCTGCATGGCTTCCTCAAGTGGGCGCTGATCGCCATGGGCGTCAACCATGCCTTTAGGCTGACCAGCCAACACTTCCGGTTGTTCGGTTTCCACGACGGGTTCCGCGTCTCCTGGGCCGTCCTCTCCATGCTCGCTGTCAGCCTGTTGGTGTCCCAGTTGGTGGGTGGCGCCAACACTCACGCCTTCAACCTGGAACTGGCCATCGGGGCCGCCATGGCCACCGGCGCCCTCTGGCTGATGGTGCGCGCCGTCATCCGGGTTCAATACGAATCGTGGGACCACAGGACCTCCGCCAGGAGCACCGACAGCCAACGCACGATCATCATCGGCGCGGGTCGGCTCGGAGCCCTGGTCTGCGAGGAGATGCGCCGCAATCCCGCCCGCATCATCCACCTGGTTCCCAACACCTCAGGGAGCAACGCCATCCTGATGCCTGGTATTCAGTGAGCGGCCAGGTCCAGGAGACCACGGTGACCCAACCCATCCTGGTGACGGGCGGCGCGGGGTACATCGGTTCGCACACCGTGCTGGAGTTGCTGAAGGCGGGCCACCCAGTCACGGTGCTGGACAACCTCTCCAACGCGAATCCCGAGGCCCTTGCCCGCGTGCAGGAACTGGCCGGCCGCGAGGTGGCCTTCTGCCGGGCGGACGTGCGGGACCGGGCAGCGCTGGACGGGCTCTTCCGCGCGCAGCCCATCCATGCCGTCATCCACTTCGCCGGCCTCAAGGCCGTGGGGGAATCCACGGGGCAGCCCCTGCGCTACTACCAGAACAACGTCGCCGGCACCCTCACCCTGCTGGAGGCCATGGAGGCCGCCGGCTGCCGGAACCTGGTCTTCTCCAGCTCCGCCACCGTCTATGGCGATCCGGCGGCCTTGCCCATCACCGAGGACATGCCCCTCTCGGCCACCAACCCCTACGGCCAGTCCAAGCTGATCATTGAAGACATCTGCCGGGATCTGGCCAAGGCCGATCCCCGCTGGCATCTGGCCCTCCTGCGCTACTTCAATCCTGTGGGCGCCCACCCCTCCGGCCGCATCGGGGAGGATCCCCTGGGCACCCCCAACAACCTGATGCCCTACCTGCTGCAGGTAGCCAGCGGCCGCCGCCCCCATCTGAGCATTTTCGGGAGGGACTACCCCACGCCCGACGGCACCGGTATCCGGGACTACATCCACGTCATGGACCTGGCCCGGGGCCACCTCGCGGCCCTGAAGGCACTGCCGGAGCTGCCCGGGGCCACCGCCATCAACCTGGGCACGGGCCGGGGCTGCTCCGTGCTCGAGCTGGTGGCTGCCATGGAGGTGGCCACCGGATTCCCCATCCCCCGCCAGTTCGCCCCGCGGCGTCCGGGCGACATCGCCAGTTGCTACGCGGACTGCGGCTCGGCGGAGCGGCTGCTGGACTGGCGGGCCACCCAGGACCAAGGGGACATGTGCCGGGATGCCTGGAGCTGGCAGCGCCTCAATCCCGACGGCTACCGCTCGCAACTGACAAAGGGGATGCTGTGACGTTTCTGCTTCCACCTTGGCCTGTCTTTGAGGAAGACGAGGTCGCGGCCGCCTCCCGGGTGCTGCGCAGTGGCCGGGTGAACTACTGGACCGGCGAGGAGGTCCGCGCCTTCGAGCAGGAGTGCGCCGAGGCGGTGGGCTGCCGCTACGCCGTGGCCGTCATGAACGGAACCGTGGCCCTGGAGCTGGCCCTCCACGCCCTCGACCTTCCCCGGGGTTCCGAGGTGATCCTCACTCCCCGCACCTTCATCGCCAGCGCCAGCGCCGTCGTGCTCCGGGGTTACGTGCCGGTCTTCGCGGACGTGGACCCCGACAGCGGCAACATCACCGCCAAATCCATCGCCAAGGTCATCACACGGAAGACCAGCGCCATTCTTGTGGTGCATCTGGCCGGCTGGCCCTGCGACATGGATCCCATCCTGGCCCTGGCGACGCGCCACGACCTGAAGGTGATCGAGGACTGTGCCCAGGCCAATGGCGCCACCTACAAGGGCCGGGCCGTGGGGAGCCTCGGCCACGTGGGCTGCTTCTCCTTCTGCCAGGACAAGATCATCTCCACGGGTGGCGAAGGCGGCATGGTCACCACCAACGACGAAGCCCTGTGGCGCCGGGCCTGGGAATACAAGGACCACGGCAAGAGCCACGAGGCGGTCTACGAGCGTGTCCACGCTCCGGGGTTCCGCTGGCTGCACGAGACGTTCGGGACCAACTGGCGTCTCACTGAGCTCCAGGCCGCCATCGGCCGGGTTCAGCTCCGCAAGCTGCCCGCCTGGAGTGCAACCCGCCGGGCGAACATGGCGCAGCTCTTAGATGGCCTCGAGGGCCATCCCCTCCTCCGGATTCCGAGGGCGGGCGAAAGCCTCGGTCATGCGGGCTACAAGGCCTATGTGTATCTCCGTCCCGAGCGCATGCGGTCAGCCTGGAGTCGCAACCGCATTCTGGAGGAGATTGGCCGGATGGGCGTCCCCTGCTTCAGCGGCAGCTGCGGAGAGATCTACCTCGAGAAGGCTTTCACGAAGAGGGTCCTCGGGCCCAAGAAAGTCCTCCCCGTTGCCCATAAACTTGCTGAGACCAGCCTGATGTTCCAAGTGCATCCCGGAATCTGCTCGAGTCACTTAAACCATATGGTGGCCTTCATCCGCCTAGTGCTGGATGAGGCCCTTGTCCCGGCCTATCTACCGGCCTATCTACCGGCCTATCTACCGGCCTATCTACCGGCCTATCTACCGGGCTATCTACCGGGCTATCTACCGGCCCGTCTGCATGGCTAGCCCCGCCTACCGCGCCGCCAAGCGGGCCACCGATCTGGCGCTTGCGGGCCTCGGGTTGCTTCTGCTTGCCCCGCTGCTCCTGCTCCTGGCCCTGGCGGTGCGCTGGCGCTTGGGCAGTCCGGTGCTGTTCCGGCACACGCGGCCCGGCTTCCAGGGGCGGCCCTTCGAGATGATCAAGTTCCGGACCATGACCGACGCCCGGGACGGGGAGGGGAACCTCATGCCAGACATGGAGCGGCTATCGCCCTTTGGGGCCTTCCTGCGCTCCGCCTCCCTGGATGAGCTGCCGGAGTTGGTCAACGTGCTGAGGGGTGACATGTCCCTCGTGGGGCCACGTCCCCTGATGATGGAATACCTACCGCACTACAACGCCTACGAGCGACTGCGCCACGAGGTGCCCCCAGGCATCACCGGCTGGGCCCAGATCCACGGGCGCAACGCCATCTCCTGGCAGGAGAAGTTCGCTCTGGATGCCTGGTATGTGGACCACGCCAGCCTGCTCCTGGACCTGCGCATCCTCCTCCGCACCCTCGGGAAGGTCCTGAGGAGGGACCAGATCAACACCTCCAGCAGCGAGACCATGCAGCTCTTCACCGGATCCGGGAACCATGACTATTCGCGCCATCAGAGACAGGGATAGCTGGCGGGCCTGCCTCCAGGGCATGGCCGCAGTGAACCCCTACCAGACCTGGGACTACGTCCAGGCCGATGCTGAGCGCGATGGGCATGACTTCGCCCTCTATGAAGTCACGGGTGAGGGCGGCCGGCTGGCGGTGCCCCTACTGATCCGGCCAATCCTCGTCCAGGGCGAGCGCGTGGGCTTCGATGGCACCTCGCCCTACGGCTACCCTGGCATAGCGCACGATCGCTCGGCGCCGGCGGTTCGCGCTTCCCTCTGCACTCAGCTCCGCGACCATCTGAAGGCCCTGGGCCTGGTGAGCTGCATCCTCCGCCTGAATCCTTTTGATCCCCTGGAGGCGGACCTGGAAGCCGTGCTCGGGGTCTCCACTACCTCCGACGTCGTCTGGCTGGACCTCACCCAGACCGAGGACGAGCTCCTGGCGCAGTGCCGGGACACTACCCTGTTCCACCACCGCCGGTTCCTTAAGCGGTCACCGACTTGGCACGAGCGCACCGACAGCGGCGACTTCCTGTCCGTCTACTTCCAGACCATGCGCCGGCTGGGGGCCTCCGAAGCCTACTTCTTCCCCCAGGCCTACTTCGAGCGGCTGAGCCAGACCACAGACTTCGAGGTCCGCTACTTTGAGAACCGGGTCGCCGGTGAACTGGCCGCCTCCTTCTGCACCATGAGCCTGGAGGGCATCGCGTACTACCACCTCTCGGCGTCCAGCTCGACCTTCCTGCGCCTGGCCCCCACCAAGCACCTGATCCTCGCTACGGCCCTGCAGCTCAAGGCCCGGGGGGAACGCGTGCTGAACCTCGGGGGCGGCGCCGGCACCAACGAAGACGGCCTCTTCCACTTCAAGGCAGGGTTCTCGCACCTTCGAGCCCCCTATGTCCTGGGGCGCATGATCTGCGACCCCGAAAAGTATTCGCGCCTGGTCCAGGCTAGGCCTGAAGTGGTCACCGAAAGCAGATACTTCCCAGCTTACCGGGAGCCAGGGGCGGTGCTTCCCGTCCCGGCGGGGCGCAAGGGGCTGAATGTGCTCATGACCAGCGCCGGGCGCCGTGTGACCCTCATGCAGGCTTTCCAGCTGGCACTGCAGCCCCTGGGAGGGCAGGTGGTGGTCGCCGAGCGGGATGCCCTGGCGCCCACCTGCGTGCTGGCCGATGCGGCTGTGCGGGTGCCCGCGGTGTCTGATTCCGCCTACCTCTCGAACATCCTGCGCCTGATCCAGCTGCACGACATCGGTCTCATCGTGCCCACCATCGACACGGAGCTCATGGACCTGGCCCTCCACGCAGAGGCCTTTCTTCGCTTCGGGGCCCGGGCCCTTATCTCCACACCGAACTTCATCCGCATCTGTGCCGACAAGTGGGAAACCGCCCAGACCTTCGCCGCCGAGGGCGTGGCCGTGCCCGTGAGCTGGTTGCCTGATGCCCTGCCGGAGCAACTGCCCGAGGAAGTCTTCATCAAGCCGCGGGATGGAAGCGCCAGCGTGGACGCCCACCCCTGCCGCCGGGAGGATCTGCACTACCTGCTGCCCCGCGTGCCCCATGCCATTGTGCAGGAGCGCCTCCACGGCACCGAAATTACCGTGGATGCCCTGCTGGACTTCGAGGGCCGCCTACTGCACTTCGTCCCCAGAGCGCGCATTCGCACCCTGGGGGGCGAGTCCATCCAGGGCATCACGCTGGATGCGCCGGAAGTGGATGCCTGGCTACAGCCCGTGCTGGAGGCCTGTGGGCGCCTAGGCGCCCGGGGACCGGTCACCCTCCAGGCCTTCCGCACGGTGAAGGGCCTAGTACTGACTGAAATCAATCCCCGCTTCGGAGGTGGCTTCCCCCTGGCCCTGGCGGCGGGCGGCGACTACCCCGAGTGGGTCCTGGCCCTTCAGCGAGGGGAGACAGTGCCACCCAGGCTGGGCCAATACAAGCGCGGCCTCATGATGACCCGTTACTACTCTGAGAGCTTCCTGGAGAGGCTGCCGTGGGAGAACTGAAAGCGCTGGTCTTCGACCTCGATGACACCCTCTATCCGGAGGAGGCCTATGTGCGCAGCAGCTTCCGCGCCGTGGCACGATATCTGGCTGCTGAAGCCGACTTCTCCGAATCCCAGGCCTTCGACTTCCTGTGGGGGGAGCACGCGGCGAGTCGCCGGGGGCGAATCTTCGATGCGCTGCTCGAGCAGCACCCAGAGCTGGCCTCCCAGCAGGTCACCGATCTTGTGGCGCTCTACCGTGAGCATCGACCTGAGCTTGCCCTCTACCCCGGCATGAAGGAAGTGCTGGATGATGCCCAGGCCCGGGGCCTGCAGCTGGCCCTCATCTCCGATGGCCCCCTGGTCTCCCAGCAGCGCAAGGTAGAGGCCCTGGGTCTGACCCGCTGGTTCGACCCCATCCTGCTCACGGATGCCTGGGGCAGGGCCTTCTGGAAGCCCCACCCCCGGGCCTTCCTGGCCGTGCAGGGGGCGCTGGGATGCGCGGGTGGCGAGCTGGCCTACCTGGCAGATAACCCCGCCAAGGACTTCCTCGCTCCTCGGCAACTGGGGTGGGAGACAGTGCGCCTACGACTGCCCGGCCAACTGAAAGAGTTCGATGAAGCCCCTGCGGCGGAGTACGCACCTGATTTAGAACTCCAAAGTCTTGAAGCCTTAGGGCGGTGGGTGGAAGATGCCCAGCGGCCAGACCGTGGCACCGCCCCTCGGGTTTCCATCCTTGTGCCGGTCTACAACACCCGGGGCTACCTGGATGACTGCCTGACGAGCTGTAGCCGCCAAACCTACGCCAACCTGGAGATCATCGCCGTGGACGACGGCTCCACCGATGGTTCCTGGGACTTGCTCCGGGCCCACGCATCCAGGGATCCGCGCATCGTGGCACTGAGGCAGGAAAACGGGGGTGTGACCGCGGCCCGCAATCGAGCCTTGGCGGCGTCAAGCGGGCTTTTTGTGACCTACCTTGATGGTGATGATCACCTCCCCGAACACGCCGTCACCCGGCTGCTGGAGGTGGCACTCGCTGAGGAGGCCGACATCGTGTGTGGGGACCATGAGTTGTGGACCGATGGAGTGCCCCTGGGGATTGTCAAGAGGGGGAACTTTGCACCTTGTGATGGCCCAACCTATGCGGCCTGGGCATTGGAGCAACGAAAGTGGAGTCTCTGGGAAAAGTTGTTTAAGAAATCACTTCTGGGGCCCCTTCCCATTCCCCGGGAGGTGGTGCACGGCGAGGACACCCTTACTCTGTTGCAGATCGCCCTTCGGGCCAGCCGGGTTGTCAAGCTCGATGCGACCGTTTACCACTACGTGAGGCGCCCTGGGTCTGTGACAACGGCCCTGACTTTTCCCGAGCGAAATGAATTTCACCATCTGCAGATCATGTATAGAATTTGGCAGAATCTTGCAAGGGAGCATCCCCTTGCCAAGCCTGCTTGGGAGGCAGCCCTGGGAGCCTGCATGGGCTACCTTGCGGACCAGGCCCGGGGGACAGGGGACCACGCTACTGTCCGGGATATGCTTCGCTGCCTGGTTGGGGATCAGGGCACCCCGTTGGTCCACACACCACAAACCCGGAACGTAGTGCGCATGGGGCGGGTGGCCCTAGCCTCTACATGGGCCTTTCATGCGATTCGCACACTACTTCGTTGCCGGGACTGGGTCGCCCGGGGGTGGGGCGGGTCTCGCCGAAGTCACCGCACTTGATTCGGTATATTCATCACATTCCCCTTTTCGTCTTTCAATTAATTTGGAGCATTAAATGGCACTTCAGACACTCAAAGAGTTTGTGAAGTCATGTCTGGCCCATGCTTCGGCCCTTCGCCAGCGCTGGTTCCCCTACCGGTACCAGGAGGGGGCCTATATGGACAGCTTTCTCTCCCATCATCCTAAGAGCACCGCCTGTGAGCTTCGCCCGGCGCCCCGTGTGATCTATGCCTTCTGGACCGGCAACAACGAGGTGCCACTCAACCGGAAGGATTGCCTGGATGGCATCCAGGCAAGGACCGGTGTCCCCCTCGTCCTGGTGACGCCTGAGAACCTGGGTGCCTTCGTGGTCCCCGGATCGCCCTTGCATCCGGGCTATGAGAGCTTGTCCCTCATCCATCGTGCAGACTACCTGCGGTGCTACTTCATGCATCACCATGGGGGGGGGTATACGGATATCAAGAGCGCCTTGCATGACTGGAATCCCGCCTTTGATCTGCTGGATTCCAGTGGGAGCTGGGGTGTCGGGTATCAGGAACTCCATCGGCATGCGGTAGCCTATACGGGAGGCTCCGTCGACAGGGATCTTGGTCGGCACTACCTATCGTTGCTGGGGAATGGCGCATACATCATGAGGAGCCAGACACCCTTCACCCAGGAATGGTATGCGGAGCTCCACCGCCGAATGGACCTGCATCTCACTCAGTTGATGGCGCACCCTGGGGATCAGTGGGGAAAGAACCCAGGCTACCCTCTTGCCTGGACTTACATCCTGGGCCAGATCTTCCATCCCCTGTGCTTGAAATACGCTGATCAGTTGGCAATGCACGCGGCGGTAATGCCATCCTTCACCAACTATCGGTAGGCCACCCGACCACGCCGTGATTGTTGCTGACCACCTGCCCCAGGTGAAGGCCTTATCACCATCCCAAGTTTATGAGGACTCACGCTTGACTGCATTGCCCGCACCCCCCCTGCCCACGCTCCTCCGCCGCTTCTGGGGGCATCTCGCGCCGGGGGGGACGCTGACCTACCTGGCAGACAACCCCGCCAAGGACTTCTGCGCCCCCCGGCAACTGGGCTGGGAGACCGTGCGTTTTCGCATGCCAGGCCAACTGCAGGAGCACGCAACCGCGCAGGAACTCGGCCATGCCCCTGCCCTTGAGCTCTGCGGGGTACATGAGTTGGCATCATGGGTGGCTCTGCTTGAGGGTAGGGTGAAATGCATTTAACGCAACCAACACACTAGGTGCAGCCATGGAAAGTGCTAGGATCGGGATAATAGTCCCTGCTTACAACGCGGAAAGGCATCTTTCAGCTTGTATTAAATCAATATTGTCACAAACCTACAGACAATTTTTATTAATTATAATTGATGATGGTTCTACTGATGATACTGTAATCATTTCTGATAATTTTGCCAAAAAAGATGACCGGATTCGTGTAATTCATCAAAAAAATCAGGGAAGCACAGTGGCTAGAAATGTTGGAATTCAATATGCATATAAACGTTTAGATCCGAATTCTTATGTTTGTTTTTGTGATGCAGACGATTGCTTGCCGGATGACGCGCTACAAATTATGCTTAATGCCACATTGATCGCAGAGAATGTTGACATGGTTTGTGGGATGTGGAAGAAAAAAATTGGATGGGTAACCATTAAAGAATCATCAATACCCCCTTGCTTAAGAATAACTCAACCACGCACATACGATCATGAACAAATAATAAATAATTTGTACATTTCATATTTTGGTATTACTGATTTTTCAGGATGTTTATGGGGGAAATTAATAAAAATTTCATTAATTTATGATATTAGTTTAAAAAATAATGGAATAAAATTTTTTGCCGATGATTTAAGTATTAATATCAAATTATTGCCAAAAATTTCTAAACTTGTTATAATTCCGAATATTATTTATCATTATCGTATTAATGGTGGGACATCTAAATTTATGATTCATTTTTTTGATGATTGTTTGACGCTTTATCACCTCAAACTGAACATGATGCAAGAATATTCTATGCCACAAGATGCGGAATATTTTACAAAAGTGGAATTGAAAAATATGCTATCAACATGGCTGCATATGTGTTCAAACCAGGGTGGTTATTCAAACGACGATTTACTAAAAGAAATAATTAGATCTTGTAATATTCCAGAAGTTGTTGAATCCGTTACATATTTGCAAAAACAGAGGCCAGGTAGTGCTGGTTTTACGCAATGGGTAATAAACAAACAATATGAACAAATTTTAATTAATATAACTCATGAAAAAAAATTCAAAAAGATTAAGCGCATCTATAGGCGATTATTGAAATTTTTTAATAATTCCTCACCAGTGCCTCGCCCCCAGGTGAACAAAGACAACCGCACCACATGAAGAGGACTCACCCTTGACTGCATTGCCCGAACCTCCCCTGCCCACGCTCCTCTCGCGCTTCTGGGGGCATCTGGCGCCCCGGCGGCGCGTGCAGTATGCCGTCTTCACGGGGCTGGTGCTCGTGAGCGCCTTTACGGAAGTGGTCAGCCTGGGGGCCGTCCTGCCCTTCTTGGGGGTCCTGACCGCGCCCGAGCGGGTCTTCGCCCACCCCCTGGCCCAGCGCTTGGCCCAGGCCCTGGGCATCACCACCGCCCAGGGCCTGGTGCTCCCCGTCACCCTCGGTTTCATGGCGATGGTGGTGGGAGCCGGGGCCTTCCGCCTGTTCCTGCTCTGGGTCAGCGCCCGGCTCACGGGCAATGTGGGGGGCGAGCTCAGCATCGCCGTCTACCGGCGCACCCTCTACCAGCCCTGCCAGACCCACCTGGCCCGCAACAGCAGCGAGATCATCGGCACCATCACCGGCACCGTCTCCAGCCTCATCAACCATGTGCTGGAACCCCTCCAGAGCCTGCTCACTTCCCTGGTCATCACCCTGGCCATCCTGGTGACCCTGTTCGTGATCAACCCCTGGGTGGCCGCCGTGGCCATCCTGGGGTTCGGCGGCAGCTACGCGCTGGTGTCCTGGGCCGTGCGCCACCGCCTGCACCGCAACGGCCAGGTCATCCACCGGGAATACCTCAAGGTCCTCAAGTGCCTGCAGGAGGGCCTCGGCGGCATCCGGGATGTCCTGCTGGACGGCACCCAGCCGACCTACTGCCAGATCTACGAGCAGGCGGACCTCACCCGCCGACGGGCTGCCGCCCACAACAGCCTCATCGGCCAGAGCCCTCGCTACATCATGGAGGCCGCAGGCATGGTGCTCATCGCGGGCCTGGCCTACAGCCTGTACCGGGGGGTCGGCACCTTCACCGCGGCCCTGCCGCTGCTGGGGGCCCTGGCCCTGGGGGCCCAGCGGCTGCTCCCGGCCCTCCAGCAGGCCTACCAATCCTGGGGCACCATCACCGCCAGCCGGGCCGCCCTGGCCAAGGCCCTGGACTTGCTGGACCAGCCCCTGCCCCCTGAGGCCCTAACCCCCCGGCCATCGCCGCTGCCCTTCCGGGTGGGCCTCGCCTTCGAGGCCGTGCGGTTCCGGTATGCGGAGGATGGCCCCTGGGTTCTCGATGGCCTGGACCTGAGCATTCCCAAAGGGTCCCGGGTGGCCCTGGTGGGCAGCACCGGCTGTGGCAAGAGCACCACCCTGGACGTGGTCATGGGCCTGCTGCCCCCCACCGGCGGGCGCATCCTGGTGGATGGGGTGCCCCTGGAGGGGGCGCGGCTGAGGGCCTGGCAGCGGGCCATCGCCCATGTGCCCCAGGCCATCTACCTGGCGGACACCAGCCTGGCGGAGAACATCGCCTTCGGGGTACCCCTGCAGGACATCGAGTTGGACCGGGTCCAGCGGGCGGCGCGCCTGGCGCAGATCGCCCCGTTCATCGAGAGCCGCCCCAAGGGCTACCAGGCCCTGGTGGGGGAGCGGGGGGTCCGCCTGTCCGGGGGACAGCGCCAGCGCATAGGCATCGCCCGGGCCATATACAAACAAGCTGCCCTGCTCATCTTTGACGAGGCTACCAGCGCCCTGGACACGGTCACGGAACGAGCGGTCATGGCGGCCATCCAGGAACTGGACCGGGAGATCACGATCCTAATCGTGGCCCATCGTCTCAGCACCGTGCAGTCCTGCGAGGTCATCCTGGAAATGGCAGGGGGCAAGGTCGTGGCCCAGGGTACCTATGGCCAACTGCTAGATCAGAGTGAGAGTTTCCGGCGGATGGCCCAGGTTTCACAATCATGATTCAGCAGTTGAATGCCATACCCATGAGGCTCCACTGATTCAAGTTTAGAACTCTGCTACAAATGGATGAAATTGGATTCCCGGCTTACATTAATCAACAAGAAGAACGAAGGTCTTTCCGCTGCCAGGAATGATGGTCTCGCCATCGCGACGGGGGAATGGATCTCGTTCATAGATAGCGACGATTTCATCGATCCCAATATGTTTGCGACACTCATTGCGAGGGTTTCCGAATACGATTTGGAAGTGGTTGTGACCGGGGTTTCGAAGATTACAGAAAAGGGAGTAGTAGAAAAATACTCGAGTACGCTAGATATTCCGCGCATGAACAATGAGGAAGCCCTGCTTGGAATGATCTGCAACGGGATATTCAGGGAGGAATCGTGTAACAAGATCTATCGGAAATACTTGTTTGATGGCATCAGATTCCCCTTAGGCAGGGTGCATGAAGATACAGCCACCACCTATAAATTAATATCAGCAGCAAAGGCAGTCGGCTATTTTGCTGAGGCACTGTATTTTTATGTCCAGCGCGAGGGTTCCATCATGTCCTCCCGGCCGAAGTTCATACGCGCCATATTGACTAAGGCAGTGGTGGTGCGGATTTGCGGATATTTTTTGTATTTTCTGTTGGCATGTAATATAGCACAATTATTGCGTATTGACAGGCATCTACGCCGGGTTATGTTGGTTTCATGTTCATCACCAAAATCCCCAATCGAAACTCGCCGCCCGCGATTCTGCTGCGGGAGGGCTATCGCGAGGGCGGCAAGGTTAAGACCCGCACCCTGGCCAATCTCAGCCACCTGGCGCCGGAGAAGATCGAGGCGATGAAGGCTGTCCTGAAGGGTGCGCCGGTAGGCGCGGAGCCGATTCCGGAGTTCTCGCTGCCGCACGGCCATGTGCTCGCTGTGACGGGGATGATCCACCAACTCGGGCTCGACAGGCTTTTGTTCGGTCGCCGTCATCGCATGCGGGAACTGTCTCTGGCGCTCATTGCGGGACGGGTGATTGATCCTTGCAGCAAGCTCGCGCTGGCGCAGTCTCTGGCGAAAGGTGCGGAGCACAATACGCTGGGTGAGGTGCTGGGTTTGGGTGAACTGGGCAAGGCTGTCGACGAAGTCGACGAAAACAGTTCGCAGGAGAAGCGCGCCGTTGGTGAGTTGTACGCGGCCATGGATTGGCTGCTGGAGCATCAGGATAAGGTGGAGAACGCCCTTGCCAAGAAGCATCTGGGGAATGGCTGCACGGTGCTCTATGACCTGTCCTCGTCCTACTTCGAGGGCCGCTGCTGCCCGTTGGCGAAGCACGGCTACAGCAGGGACCATCGTGGGGATCGTCCCCAGATCAATTACGGCCTGCTTTGCAACGAGGAGGGCGTGCCCGTCGCCATCGAGGTGGTTGAAGGCAATGTGGGCGACCCGAAAACCATCCCTGCGCAGGTGGCAAAGCTGAAGGAACGCTTTGGTCTCGACCGGGTGGTGGTGGTTGGGGACCGTGGGATGGTGACCGAGGCTCGGATCCGAGAGGACATCACCGAAGTTGGCTACGACTGGGTTTCCGCGTTGAGGCACGGTGCAATCCGACCCATGGTGGAGGCCAAGATCATTCAACCCTCGCTGTTCGATGAGCGGGGCATCGCCGAGATCATGCATCCCGATTACGCCGGAGAGCGACTCATCGCCTGCTTCAATCCGATCGGAGCCGAGGAGCGCACCCGCAAGCGGGAGGCGCTGCTGAAACTCACGGAGAAGGCTCTGGTGAAGATCGTTGCGGCCTGCAGCCGCGAACAGAAGCCACTCCAAGGCAAGGGCGAGATTGGCCTCAGGGCAGGCGCTGTCCTCGCGAAGTTCAAGGTCGGGAAATACTTCAAGCTCACCCTCGAAGAGGACAGCCTGCACTTCGAGCGCAACCAGGAATTATTAGCGCGGGACGGTGCCATGGACGGCATCTATGTGGTTCGCACCTCTCTTCCCAAGGAAGTTTGGGCCGCGCCCCAATTTCCTGGACCACCAGGAGGGGGTAATCAATGGCAAGGAAGGAAGCAAGCCGCTGCGAAGCAGTCGGCGAAAGGTGGCAACTCATTTCATGCTGCTGCTCCAATCGTCAGCGGGTCGTGTGGGGAA
>CAIMQW010000214.1 GCA_903843705.1 uncultured Holophagaceae bacterium
CGTCGCAGGCCTGCTTGGCGGCGCGGCTGGAGATGTCCCGGGGCGCCAGGTTGCCGAAGGAGGGATACTTCCGCTCCAGGTAGTAGTCGCGGTCGTCCTCGGGGATCTGGCTGGCGGGCTTGCCGCAGTCCTCCTTGCGCTTCGGCACCCAGATGCGGCCGTCGTTGCGCAGGGACTCGGACATCAGCGTGAGCTTGCTCTGGTGATCGCCGGTGACCGGGATGCAGGTGGGGTGGATCTGCGTGAAGCAGGGGTTGGCGAAGGCCGCCCCCTTCTTGTAGGCGCGCCAGATGGCGGTGCCGTTGCAGCCCTTGGCGTTGGTGGACAGGTAGAAGACATTGCCGTAGCCGCCGGTGGCCAGGCAGACCGCATCGGCCACGTGGGATTCGATCTTCCCCGTCACCATGTTGCGGGTCACGATGCCCTTGGCCACGCCGTCCACCACGATGACTTCCAGCATCTCGTGCCGGGAGAACATCTTGACGGCACCGAGGCCGATTTGCCGCTCCAGGGCCTGGTAGGCGCCCAGCAGCAGCTGCTGGCCGGTCTGCCCGCGGGCGTAGAAGGTGCGGCTCACCTGGGCGCCGCCGAAGGAGCGGTTGTCGAGGAGGCCACCGTATTCGCGGGCGAAGGGCACGCCCTGGCCCACGCACTGGTCGATGATGTTGTTGCTGACCTCGGCCAGGCGATGCACGTTGGCCTCGCGGGCGCGGAAGTCGCCGCCCTTGACCGTGTCGTAGAAGAGGCGGCGGACACTGTCGCCGTCACCGTGGTAGTTCTTGGCGCCGTTGATGCCACCCTGGGCGGCGATGGAGTGCGCGCGGCGCGGGCTGTCCTGGTAGCAGTAGCACTCGACTTCGTAGCCGAGCTCCGCCAGGGAGGCCGCGGCGGCGCCGCCGGCCAGGCCGGAACCCACGACGATCACCTTGTACTTGCGCTTATTGGCCGGGTTGACGAGCTTGAGGTCGAACTTGTGCTTGTCCCACTTCTTCTCGATCGGACCGTCTGGGATTTGGGATTTGAGTTCCATGGTTGGCTCCCTGGGATCAGTGAATGAAGCCGGTGATGACGGCGACGGGATACGAGATGTTGACGCCGACCACGAGCAGCGTGAGGCCCGTGGCGAAGTTCCGGCGGAGGCTCTCGTAGCGGGGGTGGGACAGGCCCAGGGTCTGGGTGAAGCTCCACACGCCATGCCACATGTGCAGACCCAGGCAGAGCTGGGCGACGATGTAGAAGGCGGCGGCGGCAGGGACCTTGAAGCCGCTGACGAAGTTCGCATAGGGGTTGGCGTGGTCGAAGGCCGGGTGGGCCTGGCCGGTGGTCAGGTGCATCAGGTGGAAGACGATGAAGGCCGCCAGGATGACGCCGCTCCAGCGCATGGTGCGGGAGGCCCAGGTGGAGGCCACGTTCTGCTGGGCCCGGTAGCCCACGGGGCGGGCAGCCAGATTGTCGAGGGTGAGGGTGGTGGCGGACCAGACGTGGAGCCCGGTAGCCAGCAGCAGGACGGCGCGGAAGATCCAGATGCCGCCGCCGTGCAGCATGCTGTGCAGGAACTTGGCGTAGCCGTTGAAGGACTCGGCGCCCATGTAGGCCTGGGTGTTCCCGATCATGTGGACCGTGACGAACCCGAAGAGGACGATGCCGGAGGCGGCCATGACGATCTTGCGGCCGACCGACGAGGCCAGGAAACCGTGGCCGCGTGCTTCCGCGCCCGCGATGCTCTGTTCAGCAACAGACATAGATGGACTCCTTGAAAAGGACGAATAAGTGGAACAGGGGTCCCGAAGGGGTGGGACCGGGTTCATAGAGCGGGGCCATATATGACCTGATTATCTTCCTGGGGGGAGGGAATCCCAAGCCCTAGGTGGCGGACCCCGGTCACACTGTGTCCATGCTCCCTCGACGGGGCTGCCAGTGTTGTCTCTCCCAAGACTTGGCCTTGCGTGGGAAGGCCTTTTTACGCTAAAGTCGCTTCAGAGCCACGCTTGATCTTTGGTGGAATATCCCTGCGCGGGCCGATGGTGCCTTGCACGCGGGCCGCCCGGAATCCTGAGACGGCTTCCCCATCATCTTCTACCCCCCTGAGTCCCCTTTTTTTGGAACCATCCGGAGGAAAAACCATGGTGACGATCAAACGCCTCTTCGACACGTTGGCGTCGACGAGAATCTTCAGGGGGGCGCTCACGGCAGCTTTCGCCCTGCTCCTGGCAACCCCGGCACTTGCCGGTGAGGCCGACCTGAAAATCCCTGCCCTGCAGGGCAGCTTCCTGGGCATGACGGGCCACAACCTGCTGCTGATCGGGCTGTTCATCTGCCTGCTCGGTGTGGGCTTCGGGCTCGTGCAGTACGCCCAGATCCGGGATCTCCCGGTGCACAAGTCCATGCTCGAGATCTCTGAACTGATCTACGAGACCTGCAAGACCTACCTGATCACCCAGATCAAGTTCATCTCGCTTCTCTGGGCCTTCATCGCGGTCATCATGATCGCCTACTTCAAGTACCTCTCCCACACGCCCATGGGCTGGGGGCAGGTGGTCGTGGTGCTCCTCTTCTCGATCATCGGCATCCTGGGCTCCGTGGCTGTGGCCTGGTTCGGCATCCGCATCAACACCTTCGCCAACTCCCGCACAGCCTTCGCCAGCCTGGGCGGCAAGCCCTACCCCACCATGGAGATCCCCCTCAAGGCGGGCATGTCCATCGGCATGCTGCTGATCTCCGTCGAGCTGTTCCTGATGCTGGCGATCCTGCTCTTCATCCCCGGTGATGCCGCCGGCCCCTGCTTCATCGGCTTCGCCATCGGCGAGTCCCTGGGCGCCGCCGCCCTCCGCATCGCGGGTGGAATCTTCACCAAGATCGCCGACATCGGCTCTGACCTCATGAAGATCGTCTTCAAGATAAAGGAAGACGATGCCCGCAATCCCGGCGTCATCGCCGACTGCGTGGGCGATAACGCGGGTGATTCTGTTGGCCCCACGGCGGACGGCTTCGAGACCTACGGCGTGACGGGCGTCGCCCTGATCACCTTCATCCTGCTGGCCGTCCCTGACCCCAAGATCCAGGTGGCGCTGCTGGTGTGGATCTTCGTCATGCGTGTGGGCATGGTCGTGACTTCTGCGGCTTCCTACTGGATCAACGGCCTCTGGTCGAAGGCGAAGTTCGGTGCTCTCCTCAAGTTCGACTTCGAGACCCCGCTGACCACCCTGGTCTGGCTGACCTCGATCCTCTCCATCGTCATCACCTACGTCCTGTCCTGGCTGCTCATTGGCAACCTGCCTGACCACCTGTGGTGCAAGCTCTCCACGATCATCACCTGCGGCACCCTCGCCGGCGCCCTGATCCCCGAGCTGGTGAAGGCCTTTACCTCCACCAACTCCGGCCACGTGCGGGAAGTGGTGACGGCCTCCAAGGAGGGCGGCGCCTCCCTCAACATCATCTCCGGCCTGGTGGCGGGCTACTTCTCCGCCTACTGGATGGGCCTGACCATCGTCGCCCTGATGGGCGCCGCCTACTACGTGTCCACCTTCGGGCTCGGCGGCTTCATGGCTGCCCCCGCCATCTTCTCCTTTGGCCTCGTCGCCTTCGGCTTCCTGGGCATGGGCCCCGTCACCATCGCAGTGGACTCCTACGGCCCCGTGACCGACAACGCCCAGTCCGTCTATGAGCTCTCCACCATCGAAGCCATCCCCGGCATCGAGGCGGAAATCCAGAAGGACTTCGGCTTCAAGCCCGACTTCGAGAACGGCAAGATGTACCTCGAAGAGAACGACGGCGCCGGCAACACCTTCAAGGCCACCGCCAAGCCCGTGCTCATCGGCACCGCGGTCGTGGGCGCCACCACCCTGATCTTCTCCATCATCCAGCTGCTCAACGGCAAGTTCGGTGAGGTGATCGCCAAGATCCCCGGCCAGATGCCGGTCCAGCA
>CAIMQW010000215.1 GCA_903843705.1 uncultured Holophagaceae bacterium
ATGACCACCATCTGGAAGTCCGACGAGAGCCTGCACACCAAGCTGGAGTGCTGGTTCCACCTCACGGCCAACTGCAACTACATGCTGATGGTGGTCCTCTCCATCATCATGGTGCCCGCCATGATCTTCCGTGCCGGCACCCCCGTGCCCGTGCTGCTGATGACGGACGGCCCCTTCTTCCTGCTGAACGCGGTCAGCGTTGGCCTCTACTTCGGGCTCTCCCAGCGGGAACTCACGGACAACACCGGCTGGACCAAGCGCCTGAAGTACATCCCCGGCCTCATGGGCCTCGGCATTGGGCTGGCCCTCAACCAGGCCAAGGCCGTGCTGGAAGGCTTCTTCACCGACGACAAGGAGTTCAAGCGCACCCCGAAGTACGGCGTGGACGCCAAGGGCAACTCCGCCTCCAAGCGGGCCTACAAGGTGCCCAAGAGCCTCATGACCTTCCTGGAGCTTGGCTTCGCTCTTTACTACCTCGGCGCTCTGCTGGTGGCTGTCTACATCCGCAAGTGGGCCTCGGTCCCCTTCCTCTGGCTGTTCTTCAGCGGCTTCTCCTACATGAGCGTCCTGTCCCTCGTCGACGTCAAGCTGTTCCGCCGTCTGGCCATGGAAGAGCCCAACGACGACGCCCAGAGCGCCGCGAACTTCGTCCAGTAGGGATTCCGGCCGATAAGGGCCCATGGCCCGCCCCACCGGAACCCCCCGCCTCCGCGCAGCCGCCCTGCGGTACCGGCCGGAGGCGCCCTTCCAGGACGCTGCCCCCAGGCTGGTTGCCAAGGGCCAGGGCCTCCTGGCGGAGCGCATCCTGGACCTGGCCCGGCAGCACGGGGTGACGGTCACGAAGGATCCCGACCTACTGGCCGCCCTGGATCCCCTGGACATCGACCGCCTGATCCCCCCGGAGCTCTTCCAGGCCGTGGCGACCCTGCTAGCCGCCCTCTACCGCGCGAACAAGAGCCTCCTCCCGCCACCCGCCTGAGCTCCCCGTGATTGACCTGCACTGCCACACCCTCCACTCCGACGGCACCGACACCTCCGAGGGGCTGGCCCTGCTCGCGGAGGAAGCCCGGCTGACGGCCCTGTGCCTCACGGACCACGACACCCTGGGCGGCATCCCCGCCTTTAGGGCCATGCAGAGCCAGGTCAAGGTCCGCCTCCTGGTGGGCACCGAGCTCAGCTGCGTGTTCCTGGGGCAGTCCCTGCACGTGCTGGGCCTCCTGGTGAACCCGGAAGATGCCCTCTTCCAGACCCGCCTAATCGAACTACGCGGCCGCCGGGAGGACCGGAACCGCCGCATGCTGATCCGCCTCGCGGAGCTGGGCTACCCCATCACCCTCGAGGAGGTCCAGGCCCAGGCTGACTCCCCCCTGCTCTCCCGGGTCCACTTCGCCAAGGCCCTGGCCCGGCGCGGTTATGTGCGCCGACCGCCCGAGGCCTTCGAGCGCCTCATCGGCGATGACTGCCCTGGCTTTGTGCCACGCCAGGAGCTGACGCCCTACGAGGCAGCCCGCTGGATCCGCGAAGCCGGTGGCGTGCCCGTGGTGGCCCATCCCGGACGCTTCGACGGCGGCCGCTTCCGCTGGGATGAGGCCATGGTGGACCTCCAGCGGGCGGGTCTCGAGGGCCTGGAGGCCTACTACGGCGAATACCGCGCCGCCGAGCAGAAGTATTTCCTGAACCTGGCCGCTCGCCTGGGCATGGTCGCCACCGGCGGCAGCGACTACCACGGCGCCAACAAACCCGGCCTGCGCCTGGGTCGCGGCCGCGGCGGCCTGCAGGTGCCCGACGACCTCCTCGAAAAGCTGGAAGACCGGCAGCGGCTGGGCAGCTACCACTAGGACCCGGCCCCATCCTCGCCTGAAAAGAGCGCATGGTGCTTGGAGCGCGCGGGGAGTGCCGCTAGGCTGGGACTCCAGAGGCCTTCATGTCCAACCGGATCCTCCTCGTGGAGGACGACCCCATCAATGTGAAGTTCATCAAGACGGTGCTCGTCAAGAAGGGCGGCTACGACGTCGTGGTGTCCGAAGAGGTTGACGAGATCCTGCGCCTGGCCCGAGAGGGCGACCTCGCGGCGATCATCATGGACGTGAGCCTCTCCCGTTCCAGCTACGAGGGGCAGAAGGTGGACGGCATCTTCATCACCCAGCTGCTCAAGCGGAATCCCGCGACCCAGGGGATCCCCGTGCTGCTGGCCACGGCGCACGCCATGTTCGGCGACCGCGAGAAGTATCTGGAAGTCACCGGTGCCGAAGGCTACCTAGCCAAGCCCATCCATGATCCATCCCACCTGATCGAGGCCGTCCAGGCCGTGGTCAAGGCCTGAGCATGGCTGTGAAACCCGCACCACTGGCCGCCTACCGGCTGCTGATCGAGCATGACGGCGGCAAGTTCCAGGGCTGGCAGAAGCAGGGCGCCCGCCAGACCCGGGAGGGTGTCCGCACCGTAGCGGGCAGCCTGGAGCACGTCCTCCAGCAGGCTGGCCTGCAGCTGCTGCACCTGGGAGGCGCCGGACGCACCGACGCCGGGGGTGCACGCCCTAGGCCAGGTCGCCCACCTGCACCTGGACTCCCGGGGCGCCCCCCGCCCTGCGGAGCTGCGCCGCCTGCTGGACAGCGCCCTGCCCCAGGACATCGCCATCCGCGACATCCAGACCTGCTCGCCCCGCTTCCACGCCCGCCACGACGCCGCGGACCGGACCTACCTCTACCAGATTTGCCGCCGCCGCAGCGCCTTCGGCA
>CAIMQW010000216.1 GCA_903843705.1 uncultured Holophagaceae bacterium
ATGGCTCTGGGCATGATGCTTCCGGGCATGGCGAGCGGCTGGATCCAGGAGCGGCTGGGCTACCTGAACTTCTTCATCTGGGTGTGCTGCGCGACGGTGCCGTCGATCCTCCTCACGGCTTTCCTGCGCATCGACCCCGCCTTCGGCCGCCGGGGCCCGGCATGACTGGCCAGCGCCTCGGCTCCCTGGACGCCTTCCGCGGCTTCGCCATCGCGGGCATGGTGCTGGTCAACAATCCCGGCAGCTGGGAACACATTCATGGGCCCCTGGCTCATGCCGAGTGGAACGGCTGCACCTTCACGGACCTGATCTTCCCGTTTTTTCTCTTCGCGGCCGGGCTGGCCATGACCCTCTCCCTGAGCCGCCGGGCCCAGGAGACCGGCAACCGGCTGGCGCTGCTCCGTACCCTCGCGCGCCGTGCGATGGTGATCTTCCTGATCGGCCTAGTGCTCAACCTGATTCCCAGCTTCCAGCTGGCCACCCTGCGCATCCCGGGGGTCCTCCAGCGGATCGCCCTCACCATCCTGCTGGCGGCGCCCATCGTGCTTTGGGGTCGCTGGCGGGCCGCCCTGGCAGGCATTTTTGGCTGCTGTGGCCTCTATCTCTTCCTGATGCTGCTGGTGCCCGTGCCGGGGGCGGATGGCATCGTGGCTGCAGGCCGCTTGGCCCCGGGGTTGGATTTCGGCTCCTGGCTGGATCGCCTGTTGCTGAGTGGGCACCTCTGGGCCAGCGCCCGGACCTGGGATCCGGAAGGCTTGGTCAGCACCCTCCCGGCCACGGCCAGCCTGCTCTTCGGCATCCTGGCGGGCTATTACCTCAGGACGCCCGGCCAGCGCCTGCCCAAGGCCGTGGGCCTCCTGCTGGCGGGCCTGGGGCTGCTGGCGCTGGGGCTGGGCCTGGGCGCAGTGCTGCTGCCCATCAACAAGAACCTGTGGACCCCTTCCTACGCTGTGTTCACCGCCGGCTGGGCCCTGGTGTTTCTCGGGGCCTTCCACGCGCTCCTGGACGAGGCGAGTCCCACCGTGACCCGGGTCGCCCGGCGGGTCTGTCTGCCCCTCACGATCTACGGCATGAACGCGCTGGCCCTGTTCGTCCTGTCCGGGCTGATTGCCCGGCTGCTGCAGGTCATCCACGTGGCGGGCGCCGCCGGATCGATCACGCTCAAGGAGAGGCTGTTTGGAGCCCTGGCCACCCTGCCGCTCTCCCCGGCGAACGCCTCGCTGGCTTTCGCGGTGCTGTTCAACTTGGCCATCTTCGCGTTCGCCGTGGTGATGTGGAGGAAGCAGTGGTTCATCAAGGCATGAAGCGCCGCCTCGGCGCCCCCCTGCTGGCTCTGCTCTCGCTGGTGGTCCTCATGGGCTGCCTGAGGCCCGCGCCGGGCGTGCTGCCTGCGGTCTCGGACACGCCGCCCCCGGCGCCGCGGGAGTTCCGTGCCGCTTGGGTGGCGACCGTGGGCAACATCGACTGGCCCAGCAGTCCGAAGCTCACCCCAGAGGCCCAGAAGGCCGAGGCCCGCGCCCTGGTGCAGCGGGCCCGGGACCTGGGGCTGAACACCCTCATCCTGCAGGTCCGGCCCGCCGCCGACGCACTCTATGCCTCGTCGCTGGAGCCCTGGTCCGAGTACCTCACGGGCACTCAGGGCAAGGCGCCCGAGCCCTTCTACGATCCACTCGCCTTCTGGGTCGAGGAGGCCCACCGCACCGGCCTGGAACTGCACGCCTGGTTCAACCCCTACCGGGCCCGGCAGTCCACGGGCAGGTCCCCCCTGGCGCCCAGCCACATGGCGAACCGGCACCCAGAGCTGGTCCGGACCTACGGTGATCAGCTCTGGTTGGATCCCGCGGAGCCCGCTGCGGCGGACCACGTGCTCGCGGTCATTCTCGATGTCGTGCGCCGCTACGAGGTAGACGGCGTGCACATTGACGACTACTTCTACCCCTATCCCATCAAGGACGCCGCCGGGCTGAAGGTGGACTTCCCGGACGAGGCCACCTGGCTGGGCTACCTGGCCCGGGGCGGGGCACTCGCCCGCGCCGATTGGCGGCGGGACCAGGTGGACACCTTCGTTGAGCGCGTCTACCGGGAGGTCCACCGGGTGAAGCCCCTGGTCCGCGTGGGCGTGAGCCCCTTCGGCCTCGGCCGGCCCGACCGGCGGCCCCCGGGCGTCGCCGGGTTCAGCCAATACGATGAGCTCTACGCCCACGCGGAGCGCTGGCTCGAGCAGGGCTGGGTGGACTACTTGGTGCCGCAGCTCTACTGGCGGACGGAGGCCCCGGAGCAGCCCTTCGGTCCTCTGCTGGATGGCTGGCGCGCCCAGAACCCCAAGGGCAGACCGGTCTGGCCAGGGCTCTTCACGAGCCGCCTGGGCGCCTCCGAACCCTGGCCCGTCGGTGAAATTACGGGCCAGATCCAGCTCACGCGCCTCCGACCGGGCAGCCCAGGCCATGCCCACTTCAGCATGGTGGCGCTGAAGAAGGACTACGGCGGCATCACGGGAGCCCTCGCCGAGCTCTATGACGGGCCCGCCCTGGTGCCTTCGGCCGAGTGGCTCCCAGGTGGTGTTCCCACCGCGCCAGTGGTGCGCCTCCGGAGGACCTCCGCGGCAGCCCCGACGCTGCGGGTGGAGCGGACCCATGGCGATCCCGACATGCTGCTGGCGGTCTGGGCCCGCTACGGCCGGACCTGGCGCTTCTTCACCCTCCCCGGAGGGAAGGGCGACCTCCCGGCCAGCTTCCAGGGGAACCCGTTGGATCGGGCCTTTGCGTCCTCCGTGGGCCGAACCGGCCTGGAAAGTCCTCCCACACCGGTCGCGGACGCGCGAAACTGACCCCACAGGGCGGCCTATGCAGCAGGGAACACCAGAACTAACCGGACTCCTGGCCCTCGGCATCGATGCCGGCGGTACCGCGACCCGGTGGGCGCTGGCGAGCCCGCTCGGGGGCATCGTCGCCGAGGGCCAGGTGCCGGCCATCAGCGCACTGGACCTGCAGGGGCCCGGGCAGGCTGGGGTCGCCGCGACCCTGGAGACCCTGGCTTCGGCGGTGCTGGCTGTGGGCCGCCCGGCCCGGGTCCATGCGGGCCTGACGGGTCTTGGCGCCACGAGTCACGTGCTCGTCCAGCTCCTCGCGGCCCAGCTAGGGATGCCCGACGTGGCCATCACCCTGAGCAGCGACATCGAGACCACCTACCTGGACCTCTTCGCTCCGGGGCAGGGCTACTTGGTCTATGCCGGCACAGGTTCCGTCGCTGCCTACCTCGACCGCCAGGGAGTGCTGCACCGCGCGGGTGGCCGCGGTGTGCTCATCGATGACGGCGGCGGAGGCTACTGGATAGCACGCGAGGGCCTGCGCCACGTCTGGCGGGCTGAGGATGAGCACCCGGGCGCCTGGCATGGCTCGCCGTTGGCCGAGGAGCTGTTCGCCCTTGTGGGAGGCTCCGACTGGGCTCACACGCGGAAGCATGTGTATGGCGGCACCCGCGGTGACATCGGCCGCCTGGCCCTGGCAGTGGCGCGCGCCGCGGACCGGGATCCCGCGGCCCGGGACATCCTGTGCGCGGCAGGCATGGAGCTCGCGCGGCTGGCCCAGACCATGATCAGCCGCTACGGCCCCCGCCCGGTGGCCCTGAGCGGCCGGGCCGCCACGCTGCACCCGCTCATCGCCGAGACGATGCAGGCCGCGCTGCCTGGCGGCACCGCCTTTGCCCTCCGCGCCAGCCGGAGTGAGCACGCCGCTGCGCGTCTCGCCCTGGGCACTCTGACGGGCACGTCCCGCCCCCTCCTCCAGGAGCTCGAATCATGACCCGGATCTTCGCCTGCCTCCTCCTGCTGGTGGCCGCGCTGGGCTGCGTCCGGCAGCCGAGAATCGACCACACCTACCGGGCCAAGAGCCAGGACAGCCGGGCCCAGTTCCTCATTCTGCACTTCACGGGCGGCACCTGGGACTCCTCGCTGAAGATCCTCACGGAAGGTCCGGTGAGCAGCCATTACCTGGTGCGGGACAGCCCCGTGCAGGTGTATCAGCTGGTGGACGAAAGCCAGCGGGCTTACCACGCCGGGCGCAGCTCCTGGCAGGGACAGACTCAGCTGAATGCCGCCTCAATCGGCATCGAGATCCAGAACGCGGGGGACATCCAGGGCCCCGACGGGATCATCTTCCATGACTACCCCAAGGCGCAGGTCGATGCCGTCATCGCGCTGGTCAAGGACATCGTCGCGAGGCATCAGATCCGGCCCGACCGCATCCTGGGCCACAGCGACATCGCGCCCACCCGCAAGGTGGATCCGGGCCCCACCTTTCCATGGAAGCGGCTGGCGGACGCGGGCCTCATCCCCTGGCCGGACGCCCAGGCCGTGGCCGAGCGACGGGTGCGTCACGAAGCCAGCCTGCCCGACCTCACCTGGTTCCAGACCAAGCTGGTCGAGCACGGCTTCGCGCTGCCGGTCACCGGGAGCCTGGATCCCGCGACCCGGCAGGTCCTGGCCAACTTCCAGATGAAATACCGCCCCGAGCGCTACGACGGTCTGCCCGACGCCGAGACTGCGGCGCTCCTTGAGGTCCTAACCACCCCGCCCGGGAAGCTCCGGTAATCTTGACCACCGGCCAGGGGTGAGGTTGTCTCGACCGGATTCCTTCACCGTTCCCTCGGGGGTTGCTCATGCGCTGGATGGACAAGACGCTGGAATGGGGTGCGCGGGTGCCGCTGAAGCTCCGCAGGCTGGTGCTCGTTACGGCCACCTCGGCGCTGGTGGCCCTGAGCGCTGTTGCCCAGGCGGTCAGCGCCCCACCCGCCGCGCCCCCCCTCCGGGTGGCGACCTTCGACTCCGGGTTTGGCGGCTACCTGACCGCCAAGAGCATCGAGGTCACAGCGGCCAGCCTGCTGCAGCACTACGACACCGCCATCACCATCCGCCATTACGGAGACACCAAGAACCTCCCCTATGGTGAGAAGACGCCTGCCCAGATCGCCACGCTTGGGAGCGCCGGGGTCCTGCGGGCCTTCGAGCAGGGGGCGGACATGGTCTTCATCGCCTGCAACACGGCCTCGACCCAGTACGACCGCATCCGGCAGGCCGTGGACGCGGCCTATCCCGGCCAAGTCAAGCCCGTGGTCTCGATCATTGATGCCTCGGCGAAGGAGGCCAAGCGGCTCCTGGACGAGAGCCTCGCCCAGCGGTCTACCGCGACCTTCCTGATCATGGCCACGCCGGCCACGGTCAGGGCCATGGTCTATCCGCGACAGCTGGCCCGCCTCTACGCCGCGCCCCTCGTGGAGGAGGCGCCCAGGGCCTTCACGCAGCCCCGCTGGTACACGGCCAACGGCCCCACCATCGACAGCCTCATCCAGAAGAGCGCCATCAACCTGCCGGGGGGGCGCCACATCGAGGTCATCCAGCTGGCCCCGGCGAACTGGGTGGAACTCATCGAGCACGGTGCCGACGCGAAGCTCAAACGGGAAGCGGTGCGCCGGGACCTGGGCCTGCTGGCGAAGCAGCTCCCGAAAGCAGCGGGCCCGGATGTGGTGGGCTACTTCTGCACTCACTACCCCATCTTCGATGACACAATCCGGGCCGAGGTCGCGCTGCAGCTGCCGACGCCCCGCCCGCCGACCTACATCGCGCAGGGTCAGCTCATGGCCAGGATCTTCCAGGGCATGGCCGAGGAGCGTCTGCAGGGCCGCCAGCGCAAGGTGCCCCTCGCGGCTGAGCAGCTCCAGGCACTCCTCGGCACCGCCCGGGCGAACATCACCATCAGCGGCCAGAACGGCCCGGTCACCCGGCAGCTGGCCCAGACCATGTTCCCGAACGATCCCGCGCCGGTTGTCACCGAAGAAGACCTCGGCAGCCTGACCCCGGCCGCCCCGGCACCCCGGTAGGTAATGCTCTCAAGACGTTGAATCACAGATGGCGCAGAGATGGCCTTGGGTCCAGCGAAGTCGCTGACGGGCGGGTTGGGATGAAAAGCTCACCGCCAAGACGCCAAGGACGCCAAGGACGCCAAGCGGCGCCGACGCATCCTGCACGAGGCCGCCGCAGGCGGCTTCCGGCATAGCCGGAAGTGATCCCGGGCTCGCCGGGGTCGCGCCCCAAGACGCGCAGCCCCGGCGCCCCCGGGAGACAACCCGTGCTGCTAGGGTGCCTGCCCCTGTTGATGCGTGCCTTGTGGCCCCGCCCGAGGGGCCATGCATTTCTTGGCGCCTTGGCGGTGATCAGTTCCAGTCGTACTGGATGCTTATTCTGTCCAACCCGCGAGCCAACTCAGCGGCCGTGGCTCTCTTGGAGGCGGGTGCTGAACCAGGTCCAGATGGCTTTGTTGAAGGCGAGGCTGGGG
Source organism: uncultured Holophagaceae bacterium (assembly GCA_903843705.1). Lineage (GTDB taxonomy): Bacteria > Acidobacteriota > Holophagae > Holophagales > Holophagaceae > Geothrix. The sequence continues at coordinate 6,330 of CAIMQW010000216.1, forward strand.
GGGGTGCCCGCGAGAATCTCGTAGTAGCTGGTGGGGGTGTCTCCGGCCTTCTGGCGGGTGTGGAACTCCGGATCAAACAGCTGGTAGTGCTCGGGGTGGAACTGGACGCCGAGCACGTTGGGGAACTGCCAGTGCTCGATGGCCTCCACAACCTTGCCGTCCCGGGAGGTGGCGATGGTGACCCAGCCCTGGCCCAGCTTGCCGAGCGCCTGGTGGTGCGAGCTGAGCACCCGGGGGTGGTCCGTGGCCTTGAAGCCCAGCTCCTTCGTGAGCTTGCTTGGCCCCTTCAGCTGGAGCGAGTGGAAGTTGTAGGACATCAGCCGGTCCAGGGGCTGCAGACGCTTGTAGGGGTTGTTGTGCCACTGCTCGGCGCCCAGGGCGACCATGTCCTCGAAGCTCTGCTTGCCGTAGATCTCCGTGCGGATGTCCTGGATCAGGGTGCCGCCGGTGCCGACGTTCAGGCTCTGGAATCCGAGGCAGATGCCCAGCACGGGGAAGCCGGGCCGGGCCGCGAGGAGGGCCTTGCTACTACTGTCCTGGCTACCGCCTAGGAAGTGGAAGATGGCGGAGAGTTCCAGGTAGTTCCGGTAGGGGTCCTCCACCTCGGAGAGCAGGTTGGTCTTCTGGTGGAAGATGGACGCGGGGATGTCCGAGCCGCCGAAGAAGATGACCCCGTCGGCCTTTGCCAGGATGGCTTCGAACTCGGGGGTGCAGGCATTCCGCTTGAAGAGGACCGGCTCGCTGAGCTCCGCCGTGACCGCGTGGAACTTGAGCCAGCCGTAGCCGTGCTCCGTGGTGTAAGTCTTCGCGGCCTCAAAGTTCTCGGTCTGCCGGTCGTGGAAGACCCCGACGATGGTGAGGCCCGAGACCTCGAGGAGTCCCTTCTCCCGCAGCGCCGCAAGGCAGCGGATGTTGTGGACCGTAGGATTGAACACCACCAGCCGGATGCCGTCCCCCTGGGGGCGCGGCGCATCCAGGAACCGCTCCAGGTTGCGGGCGGACAGGGACGAGCCAAGGGCCAGCCCGAGGACGATCCCCAACAGGCGGTGCAGCAAGGTTCCAACGCGCATTCAGCACTCCCTGTCGTGGATCAGTTCTTCGCGTCCGGCACGGGGCGGAGGCCGAGGCCCGGGGCGTCCGTGAGGATGAGCTTGCCCTTCTGGACCGTGACGCCCTGGTAGGGGTCGTTGGCGATCAGCAGATGGCCGTCCAGGTCCGCGTAGTCCACCAGCGGCGAGAGGTGGGCCGCGGCGGTGACGGTGCAGGAGCTGGACACCATGCAGCCGAGCATGACCTTCATGCCCAGGGCCCGGGCCACGTGGATCTGGCGCTGGGCCTCGATGAGGCCGCCGGACTTGTCGAGCTTCACCACGATGCCGTCAAAGGCCTCGCGCAGCTTCGGAATGTCCTCGGCAGAGTGGCAGGCCTCGTCCGCGAAGATGGGGATGTGCACGCGGCTGCGGATCCAGCGGGTCTCCTCGACCAGGTGCGCGGGCAGGGGCTGCTCGATGAGCTCCACCCCCTGGGACTCCAGCCAGTTGATCTTGCGGGCGGCTTCTTCCTTGCTGGTCCAGCCCTCATTGGCGTCCACGCGCAGGGTCTTCTTCGTGACGCTGCGCACGGCGTCGATCGTGGCCTCGTCCGTGGCCAGGCCGACCTTCACCTTGAGGACGGGGAAGTCCTCGGCTTCGCGGACCTTCTGGCGCGTAATCTCTGGCGTGTCGATGCCGATGGACATGTTGGTGACGGCCGTGTCCTTGGGATCCAGGCCGAAGAGGCGATAGACCGGCACGCCCAGGCGCTTGCCCAGCCAGTCCAGGAGGGCTAGGTCCACGGCAGCCAGCGCCGCGCGCTGGCCCGGCAGGCGCCGGTCGAGGTCCTTCAGCAGCTTCTCGTAGCTGTAGGGATCCGCCGACGCGATGAGCGGCAGCAGCGCCTCCAGGGCCTTCTGGCCGCCGAGGGCGCTCTGCTGGTAGCGGACGATGCCCGCTCCCTCGCCGTAGCCCGTGATCCCGTCCCGGTCGTACTGGGTGTGCAGGGTGTCCCGGGTGGCACTCGAGGACATGGTGGTGGTCCAGGTGTGCCGCAGCTCCAGCCGCCGGATGCGGGTGGTGAAGGTTGCGCCCTTCTGCGGCGCGGGGCTGGCAGACCCGTCGAAGACCTCCCTGCCCATGAGGTTGACGCCGACGGCAGTTGCCGCCATGGCCTGGAACAGTTCCCGCCGCTTCATTTAAGCCTCCGCATGGCCACCAGGAGCTTGGACCAGGTAGGGTCGCTCAGCTGGGAAATCTGGATCACGGGTCGGTCCTTGGGTGTGTCGTGGATGAACAGGTCCTGACCCAGGATCATCCCGGTGTGGGTGATGTGGGCGGCGTCTTTGCCGAAAAACAGCAGGTCCCCGGGCTGGAGCAGCGCCCGGTCGCTGACGGCGGCCAGGCCGGACCACTCCGCCTGGAGGTTTGCGTCCCGGGGCAGGATGACGCCGCGGGTGCGGAAGATCGCCTGGGTGAAGCCGGAGCAGTCAAAGCCGAAGGTGGAGCTGCCGCCCCAGGTGTAGGTGATCCCGAGGAAGCGCCTGGCCAGGGTCAGGGAGGCCTCGAGGCTCAGGGGCCGGAGGTCCGTGCGCACATCGCCGCTCTGGATCCAGGCCACGCGGCGGTCCGGCAGTCGCACCTCGATCCAGCGCTGCGTGTCCCGGCCGCCGTTGAGGCGCTCGAGGCGCACGCCGAAGGGCGCGGTCAGGACCGGCGCGTGCTTGGTGACGTCAGGTTCCTGATAGATATTCGCCGCCAGGGCGTCCACTTCCACGGCCTTGCCGGGTTCCAGCGAGGCCGGATAGCGCTCGGTGGTGGCGAGGGGCCTGAGGGCGGTGAGGGGGGTCCAGCCGGGATAGTCGTCATCGCCCTTGACGCGGACCCAGCCGTCCTTGCGGTCGAGCTCCAGCAGCCGGGCGCCCAGGGTTGCCTGGGTGACCACGTCGCTGTCCTCCCGGGGAGCCGAGTGGAAGTTGATGACGGGCCTCAGGACGACATGGGCCAGGGGCTCGCCGGTCCAGCCCGTGACCGCGGCAAACGCAAACAGCAGACCGGCCAGCAGGCTGCGGGGCAGGACAGTGCTCATGGGAAAACCTCACGCAGCCAGTTCGAGTGAGTGCTTATCTTCGCAGATGGCTCAGGGGAGCAGAAGGGGACGGAGCCGTCGCCCCTCGGGCGAGGTGGCGCCCGCAGCATCAAAGCAGGCGGCGGCGCGCAGGGCGATGCGGGCGATGGCGGCCTCGCCCTGCCGCTCATCCCGGAGGTGCGAGGTCATGACGGCGATCACGAAGCTCTGGCCCCGCAGCGTGAGGAGGCCGACGTCGTTCCGGACCCCGGGCAGGCTCCCGGGCTTGTTGGCGACGGTGAGCTCTTCCGGCAGGAGGCGGGTCAGGTAGCCCTCCTTGGGGGTTCTCAGGAGGCCCAGCAGGTCCGCCCGGGAGGCGGGGTTCAGCAGGGGGCCCTGGTGGATTACCGCAAGGAGCTCGGCCAGCTCCCGGGGCGTGGCGTGGTTCTCCCGGCCTTCCTTCACGGCCTGGAGGTCCATCATCTTCCGGCGCAGCCGGGTCTTCGTGAGGCCAAGCCCCGTCAGGGTGGCGTTCACCCGCGCCATGCCCACGCGGTCCGAGAGGATGTTGCTGGCACTGTTGTCGCTCACCACGATGGTGAACAGGGCCAGGTCCCGGTTGGTGAGCCGCGTGCCCGCGCTCAGGTTGCCGAGGAGGGCGCTGTCCGCCGCGAGGTCCCCGGGCTGCACCAGGTAGGCGTCCCCGAGGCCTGCCTGGTGCAGCCCGCCTTGCGCCTGTCGGTAGAGCTCCAGCAGGATGGCGAGCTTGATGGTGCTGGCGGCGGGAAACACCTCGTCGCCGCGCAGCGAGAAGGCGGCTTCGGTCTCGAGGTCCCGCACATAGACGCCCACCCGGCCCTCGACCTCGTTGGCGAGGCGGGTGATCTCCTCGGTCATCCGGGTCCAGAGCAGCGGCTGCGTCTGCGCCAGGGAGGCTGGCCGGTGGGCTTCAGGCACCTGTGCCGGGAGGCCCAGCGTGGCGGCGGCCAGGAGGCAGGCCCTCATCATTTTCAGCATCGGCACTCCCCGGAAGCCGCCCCGGACGGCTCGGAGGGGCACTGGCTATCATCGTCACCCCATCCCCGCACCGGAAGCCCTCATTCCGCCGTGGAGCCCTGGATTGCCCCTTCGGTCGTGGGGGGATTCCGCTACGCTCTTGTCATGTCCTTCGACAGCACCCCACGGGATTCCGCCTCCCTTCTGCCTCCGTCCGGACGAACACTGACGGCGCATGTGGACCTCGGGCAGCTGGTGCGGAACCACACCAGCCTCCGGCGCGCAGTGCGGGGCCTGGGCCTCCTCGCGGTGGTGAAGGCGGACGCCTATGGCCACGGCGCAGGTCCGGTCGCCCGCGCCCTCGAGGCCTCGGGCATCGACGGCTTCTGTGTGGCCACCCTGGATGAGGCCCTCGAGCTCCGGGCGGCGGGCCTGCGCGGACCGATTCTCGTGTTCGAGGGCGAGGCTCCCGAGGCGCTGCCCGTGGCCGCCGCGAATGCCATCGACCTCACGGTGGTCTCGGCGGAGCACCTGGCGGCCCTGGCCCCCGGCCTCAAGCAGCACGACGTGGGCCTGCACCTCAAGCTGGACACGGGCATGGGGCGGTCGGGCATCCTCCTCGACGAGCTGGGCGGCTGCCTGGATCAGATCCGCGCCCTGCAGGATCGGGTCCGGGGGGTGATGAGCCAGTTCTCGGCCTCCGAGGAGCCCGAGGCCCTGAGCGTTCGGCGCCAGCGGCAGCGGTTCCAGGGGGCCCTGGCCCAGCTGCGGGAGGCGGGGATCGTGGCGCCCATGGTCCACCATGGCAACAGCGCCGCCTGCCTCCGGGGCTTTTCGGAGGGCGACACCCACGCCCGCTGCGGCATCGCGCTGTATGGGCTCTCGGAGGTCGACGAGGCCCAGCAGGCGGGCCTTCGGCCGATCCTCGAGCTCTCGGCGGAGGTCACCCGCTCGGTCCTCATCCCCGCAGGGACTCCGGTGGGGTATGGGAGTTCCTTCCTGGCGCCCCGGGCCCTGCGGCTCGTGACCCTCAACTGCGGCTATGCGGACGGCTTCTCCCGCGCCCTGGCCAACCGCGCCCGGGTGGGCTACCTGGGTGACACCTTCCCCATCGTGGGCAACCTCTCCATGGACATGCTGACCGTGGCGCTGCCCGAGGATGTGGTCGTCCGAACCGGGGAGCGCATGACCCTGCTGAGCCGGAATCCCCTCAACCCGAACTCGGTCCAGAGTACCGCGCGGCTGCTGGGGACGATCCCCTATGAAGTCACCTGCGCCCTGAACCGGCGGGTCCTCCGCCACCACTTCTGATCGGACTGCCCCCATGCTGAAGCCTGCCCTCAAGAGCCTGCTCCTCGCGGTGGCGGTGGCCCTGGCTGCTTGGGCCCAGAGTCCCTCGCCCAAGGCAGCGCCGGTGCCTGCCCTGCCAGTGCTGATCGCCGAAGCGCGGAAGGCCGTGCCCCCCGCCATGCCTCCCAGCCGGCTGGCGCCAGACCTAGTGGATATCACCAGCCTCGATGCCTCGATCCGGCTGGACATCCGCTACGCCACCTCGGACAACTTCCTGCACGCGCCGGTTTACGGCGAAGCCAAGGCCTTCCTCCAGCGCCCCGTGGCCCAGGCCCTGGTGCGGGTGAACGCGGCTCTCCGGCGCTCGGGCTATGCGGTCCGCATCCACGACGGCTACCGGCCCTGGTGGGTCACCAAGGTCTTCTGGGACGCCACGCCGCCCGCGGATCATGACTACGTGGCCGATCCCGCCAAGGGCTCCGTGCACAACCGGGGCTGCGCCGTGGACCTGGACCTGGTGGACCTCGCTTCTGGGGCCCCGGCCACCATGCCCAGCGACTACGACGAGATGTCAGCCCGCTCCCATGCCGACTACCCCGGTGGCGACGCCGATGCCCGCGCCCATAGGGACCTGCTCCGGGCCGCCATGGAAGCCCAGGGCTTCAAGGTGCTCAAGGAGGAGTGGTGGCACTTCGACCATGCCTCCAGTGCTGACTATCCAGTCATGAACCTGACCTTCGAGGCCATTCGCGACCGCTCCGCCGAGCTCGCCCAGAGCGAACAGGTGCTCCTGGTGACCACCTCCGGCTGGGATGCGGCCAAGGGGAGCCTGCAGCGCTTCGAGCGCCAGAAGGGGACCTTCAAGGCCGTGGGCGCGCCGCTGCCCGTGTGGGTCGGCAAAGGCGGTCTGGCCTGGCGCACCGATGACGGGGCGCCCACGCCTCCGGCCGCCGGTCCCATGAAGCGAGAGGGCGACGGCCGCGCTCCCGCGGGGCTCCTCAGCTTCGGCGACATGTGGGGCTATGCGCCTGCCGCCCCCGAGGGGGTTCGGTTCCGTTACCGCATGGCCACCGAGTGCGAGCGCTGCGTGGACGACTCCGACCACGCCGACTATGCGCGCATCATCAGCCTGCCGACCCCGAAGGCCCCTGTGACCTTCCGCTCCGCCGAGTATCTGCTCCTGCCCACGGAGCACTACCGCTACATGGTGGTGATCCACTACAACGACCTGCGGCCCCGCAAGGATGCGGGCAGCTGCATCTTCCTCCACGTGGCGCCGCCCCCCGGCGGGGGCACCGCCGGCTGCACCGCTCTGGCCGCCGAGGACCTCCTCACGCTATTGCGGTGGATGGATCCCGCCAAGAATCCCATGCTCCTCCAGGTCCCCGAGGCCCTGCTCGAGACGACCCGTGCCACCTGGAGCCTGCCCGCTGAACTCAAGCAGGCTGGACGGTGATCCGAACTCTTCCCATGATGTCCACACCCTGTCTGGAGTTTCCCGTGTCCCTACGCCGCCTCAGCCTCGCCTTGCTCCTGCCCGTCATAGCCCTTCACGCCCAGCAGGCGGCCCCCACGCTCCACGAGGCCCTGCTGGCTGCCCGCGCGGACCGGGCGGGAGAGCCCGCTGTGGCCGCGGCCTTCAAGCGGCTGGCGGACGCCCACGGGACGCCGCTCTACATCTACGACCAGGCCCACATCAAGGGCCAGGTGGCCAGCCTCCGCGCCGCCTTCGGACCCCGCTTCCCCAAACTGCGGATCTTCTATGCCCTGAAGGCCAACACGAACCCTGCGGTCATCGACCTGCTGCGCGCCGAGGGTCTCGGTGCCGAGGTGGTTTCCGGCGGCGAGATCGAGTCAGCCCTGCGCCAAGGCTACGCCGGCACGGACATCATGTTCACCTCGTCCTCCAAGAACCCCCGGGAGATTCGCCGCGCCATCGAACTGGGCACGGTGCTGAATGTGGACTCGCTTGATGAGTTGAACCAGGTGCAGGCCGAGGCCCGCCTCCAGAAGAAGCAGGCCCGCATCTCCTTCCGCATCAACCCCGGCGTCGATCCCCACACCATCCACCAGATCAACACGGGCATCGCTGAGTCGAAGTTCGGCCTGCACCTCCAGGGCGGCATCGCCTTCAAGGCCTACGAGACCGCCAAGGGCATGCCTGAGGTGCGCATCGAAGGCGCCCACTGCCACATCGGCTCCCAGATCACCGAGACCGACGGCTACGTGCTCACCGCCCGGAAGATGCTGGGCTTCGTGAAAGACCTGAAGGACAAGCTCGGAATCCGCCTCGCCTTCCTGGATCTGGGCGGCGGCCTGGGCATCCCCTACCAGGACGGCCAGCACCTGATGTCCCCCGAGGACCTGGCGAAGGACCTAGAGCCCGTCTGGAAGGAGGGCGTGGCCGCTGCGGGCTACGAGCCCACCCTCTGGCTGGAGCCCGGCCGCTTCTTTGTCGGCGGCTCCGGCTACCTACTGGTCCGGGTGAACACCGTCAAGGAGACCCCCATCAAGACCTTCGTCAACGTGGACGCCGGGTTCAACACGCTCATGCGGCCAGCCATGTACCAGGCCTACCATCGCGTCCGGATCATCGGCCGTACTCAGGATCCGCTGAAGGTCGATATCGCCGGCGACGTCTGCGAGACCGGCGACATCCTGGCTGAGGGGCGCCTGCTGCCCCGGGCGAAAGCGGGTGACCTGGCGGTGATCCTGGATGCCGGCGCCTACGGCTTCTCCATGGCCAGCGAGTACAACGCCCGGCCGCTGCCTGCCGAGGTGATGGTGGTGGGCAACGAAGCCAAGGTCGTCCGTCGTCGGGGCACCATGAACGACCTCTACCGCAGCGCCAAGCCGGCTGCCGCTCCCCGGAAGTAGTGATGCCCTCGAACGGTTGCTGGACCTATTGCCGACGGGGTCGGGGAGCCCTGGGCCTCGCCCTGCTGCTGGGGCTCACCGCCTGCCACCCGCCGAGGAATGCCCTCGCCGAGTGGCTGCCCTCGCCCAACTACAACGCCCGTCGGCCCCAGCTGGTGGTCATCCACCACACGGCCGAGCCTTCCTTCGACGTCTCTCTGCGCGTGCTCCAGACCCAGAACAGCGGCGGGCCCGTGAGCTGCCACTACCTGATCGGTCGCGCGGGTCGCATCGCGCAACTGGTGGCCGATGACCACCGGGCCTACCACGCCGGGGGCGGCACCTGGGGGCCCTACCGGGATCTCAACTCCCTCTCCATCGGCATCGAGCTCGACAACAACGGCTTCGAACCCTTCCCCCAGGCCCAGATCGACGCGCTTGTGGTGATTCTGGAAGACGTGACCCGCCGGTTCAACATCCCCCGCACCCAGGTCACGGGCCACGCCGACGTGGACCCAGTCCGGAAGCAGGATCCCAGTGGTTTCTTCCCCTGGAAGCAGCTGGCGGAGCGCGGCTTCGGTCTGTGGCCCGATGGCACGCTTGGGGAGCCTCCGGCGGGCTTCGACCCCTGGCTGGCCATGAAGACCATCGGCTACTCGCTGAAGGATCCCGCCGCCTCCCTGCGCGCCTTCCGGAGGCACTACCGCGCCCTCGAGGCCGGGGAACTGGATGACCTGGACCGCCGGATCCTGTTCAACCTCCAGACCAA
>CAIMQW010000217.1 GCA_903843705.1 uncultured Holophagaceae bacterium
CCCTTCCCAAACTCCCACTCGGGCCATAGACTCCTTAGTCAGCAACGGCAGCCTCCTCTCCACTTGTTTCTTCGCAAATCCAAGTGAATCAGAGACTGCCGTTGCCCTGTCTATCTACCCCTCAAATCCCGGAAGAACCTTTTTTTTATCCCGGGAATTCCGGGGAAGAAGAACCGCCAACCGCAGAGGAAACTGATTGCACAGATGAGTGTCGACCCACCCCCGCAAGGACCCACTTGCGGCGACTGTTGGCAGTTATCCCCGCTTATCTGTTCTTATCCCCGTCAAAAGAACTTGGCTGCGGGTCATCGCCCTGGAAGTCCGTCAGAGAAAGCGAAAGCATGACGGGGATAAATGGGATGGGCGGGGATACCTGCAAGTGCGTGGCCGAAAGCCATCCCGGGAACCCCGGAAGAATCTTTTTTTGGGGCCTCCTGCGGCGCAAGGATCGGTTCCCGGAGCGGGTCTTCGCCCAGCCCAGGGAACCGATCGCGTTGCTTCACTTGCTGTGGACCCAGCGCTTCACTAGGCCGCAGAAGGCGCCGCTGTCGCCCCCATCGGCGATGAAGATCCCCGGCCAGCGCAGGTCCACGAGCCACTCGGCGGCGGGTGTGCTGCCCACGGGTAGGCTCACGCCCAGCTGGCCCGCGCCGATGGCGTGCGGGGAGCTGGCCGTCAGCACGCGCGTGGCGGGATCGTACCCGTCCAGTGTGATGACGGGGCTGACGCCTGCCAGGGCCGGAATGCCGGCGGGATTGAGGGTGAGGTCCCCCTGGAAGGTGAGCTGGAGGCTCCCCGTCCCCGAGAGGCTGCTGCCCATGGCTGGAGCGGTTCCGACCGCCACATCCGAGGCGCAGGGCAGCACCAGCTGCCGGGCCACCCCGGCGGAAGCTGATGTGGCTGCCAGCACCATCCGTCCCCCGGGATGCACAGGGGGCTGGGGGCCGTTGGGATCCACCTTGAAGTAGCGGCCATCCGAGGGTGGGGCGTGCGCGAGGGTCACACCGTTGATCGTGACCACTGTGTCCGCGGGTGGAACCCCCTTGTCCAGGGTGACGATCACGAGGCCCTGCACGGAAGCCTCACCGGCAGCTGGGTCGGCCAGGTAGAGGCCGCCGCCCACGGCTCCGATCTGCCAGCGCTTGCTGCCGGAACCGCCCAGAGGCAGGGGGTTCGGATCGGGGGGCGCCGGCGTGGGCGTCCCGGGGGGCGGCGGGTTTGTTGCCCCTGCGGGTGGGTTCACAGTGACGGTGACGGTGGCGGGCGTCGAGCTGGTATTGGGGTCACTGACCACGAGGGTGAAGGGCAGGGTGAGGTCAGCGACGCCGTTGGCGACCGGGGGCGCTGTGAAGGTGGGGTGGGCGGTGGTGGCGCCGACCAGAGTCAAGGGAGCGCCGCTGGGGGCGGTCCAGGCGTAGCTCAGGGCCTGGCCCTCCGGGTCGGAACTCTGGCTGCCATCCAGAGTGACAGTCGCACCCGGCGCCACGGCCTGGTTGGGCCCGGCATTGGCGATGGGAGCAGGGTTCAGGGCCGGTGGGGCGTTCACCGTGATGGTGACGCTGGTGGGACTGGAGCTGACCGAGCCGCTGCTCACAACCAGGGTGAAGGTGAGGGCCAGGGGCGGCGCGCCCGGGGCCAGGGTGGGTGCCGTGAAGGTAGGCCGGGCCACCGAGGCGGCCGAGAGCGTTATCCCGGCAGGCGCGGTCCAGGCATAGCTGAGGGGCAGGCCTGCGGGATCGGTGCTGGCGCTGCCGTCCTGCGCCACGGTGGAGCCGGAGAGCACAGTCTGGTCTGGCCCGGCATTGGCGATGGGAGCGGGGTTCAGGGCCGGTGGGGCGTTCACGGTGATGGTGACACTGGCGGGACTGGAACTGACCGAGCCGTTACTCACGACCAGGGTGAAGGTGAGGACCATCGGCGGCGCGCCTGGGGCCAGGGTCGGCGCCGTGAAGGTGGGCCGGGCGGCCGAGAGGGCCGAGAGCGTGATGCCGGCGGGTGCGGTCCATGCATAGCGGAGGGGGAGGCCTGCGGAATCGGTGCTGGCGCTGCCGTCCTGCGCCACGGTGGAGCCGGAGAGCACGGTCTGGTTCGGCCCGGCATTGGCGATGGGGGCGGGGTTCGGGGCGGGGGGTGCATTCACCGTGATGGTGACGCTGGCGGGACTGGAACTGACCGCGCCGTTACTCACGACCAGGGTGAAGGTGAGGATCATCGGCGGTGCGCCCGGGGCCAGTGTGGGCGCCGTGAAGCTGGGCCGGGCGGCCGAGAGGGCCGAGAGCGTGATGCCTGCGGGCGCGGTCCAGGCATAGCTGAGGGGGAGGCCCGCAGGGTCGGCGCTGGCGCTGCCGTCCTGCGTCACGGTGGCGCCGGAGCTCACGGCCTGGTCTGGCCCAGCATGGGCCACGGGTGCCTGGACCGGGACCTGGATCGGGGTCTGGACTGCGGCCCCTTGCTTGCCGCCGCCCCCGCAGGCGGTGGCGAGCAGGAGGAGAACGGGCAGGGCGGGGTGGACAGCACGCATGAGACCTCCAGGGGCCGGGAAGGAACGTGAGGACAAGCAGACGGCGAGGAGGCGAACTGGCTGCCCCCTCGCCGGCTTTCGTGCGTGGCTACTGGCGCAGCTTGGTGAGGGCCGAGGTACGGGTGCCTCCAAAGCTCGAGTTCACGGTCACCGTGGCGGGCTGGGACACCCCGGTCAGGATCACGATGTAGAGCCCGTTGCCCTGGTAGGTCATGGGGACCCCGGCGCCGTTCACGCCATAGCCCATGAGGGTGAGGGCGGGTGTGCCATCCACGATGGAGGAGGTGGCATTCACCGTGAGCCGCTGCTGGCCTATGCGGTACTCGGCGACGGTGATGGCGACGGTGTCAGCCACATTCGGATTGACGGTCACCGTGACCAGAGCCGCGGCAGAGCTGAGCAAGCCGTTGCTGACAGTGAGGGTGAAGCCTAGGCTGCTGGGGGCGGCGGGGGCGGTGAAGGTGGGGTTCACCGTGCTGGCGCCGCTCAGGACCACGTGGGTCCCGGACACCTGCACCCACGTGTAGGTCAGGGGCAGGCCATTGGGATCCGTGCTGAGGCTGCCGTTCAGGGTGACGGCCGTGTTCACCTTCACGCCCTGGTTGGTGCCGGCGTTGGCCACGGGGGCCAGGGCCGGGTTGACGGTGATGTTCACCGAAGAGACTGCGGACTTGCCGGCACTGTTGGTGGCCGTGAGGGTGAAGGTGAGCACCGCCGGGGCACCGGGGGGAACCACCGGGGCCTTGAATGTGGGCGTGGCCACCGCAGGGTTGGAGAGCGTCACTGGCGGCAGGCCGGCAAAGCCTGTCTGCACCCAGCTGAGGGTGAAGGCCAGGGGCGGCGTGTTGGGATCGGTGGTGGCGGTGCCGTTGAGCTGAACCGTGGCACTGGAGGCCACGGTCTGAGCGGCGCCAGCACTTGTAACGGGCGCCAGCTTCACGGGAGCCGGGGCGTTCACGGTGATGTTGACGCTGGCCGGGGTCGAAGGTGTGCCGGCACTGTTGGTGACCACGAGCTGGAAAGTCAGGACGGCACTGGCCACGCCCGTGCCCAGGACGGGGGCGGTGAAGGTGGGACTAGCGACGGCAGCGCTGTTGAGCAGTGCGGCGGGGCCGGCGGTCTGGCTCCAGGCGTAGGTGATGGCCAGGGCGCTGGGGTCCGAGCTGCCGGTGCCATCCAGAGCGACCAGGGCGCCGCTGGTGGTGGTCTGGGCGAGGCCAGCGTTGGCAATCGGGGGCACGGGGACCGGCGGGGGTGGGGGCTGGGGGCCGCCACAGACGGGCGCCACGACCAGGGACCCGGGCCAGGGAACGAGCTGCCCCACGTTGACGCCGTTGAAGCCGCCGGTGCCGTTCACCAGGAAGGGGAAGTCGATGAAGTTGAGGGGCACGGGCGGGTTGCCGATGCCCAGGTTCTCCGGGAACAGATAGTCAAAGATGGGGGCGTGGTACTGACCCGTGATCAGGCCGTTGCCGGACATGACGGGGGCGGCAGCCGTGTAGGCGCCGCGCAGGACGGCGCGCATCTCGCGAGTGGCAGGCAGGAAGGTGCCGGCAGGAGGCATGGCCAGCACCTTGCTGGGAGGCCGGAAGCGCCAGCGGCCCTGGACCGCGCCGCCGCCCGCGGGGCCCGGGTCCACATCAATGGAGCCCCAGGGACGGTCGGAGGTGACCGTGCTGCAGGCGTCCGTGTCGATGCCGAAGAGGTCCACCACCCGAGAAGCGTCAGTGGAGAAGCCCTCGAAGCGGGTGCGAACTGTCGCTTCCTGGGGGATGCCGTTGATGGGGGCGCCGCCCACGCCGAGCAGGATGACATCCACGGCCACGTAGGCCGGGTTGGTACCGGGGGCGGTGAAGATGCCCAGGTTGGCCGTGATGGTGTGGGCCGCGATGTAGGTCGAGGCCAAGCCACCAACGGGCATGGGTCCCGCGCTGGGCTGAGGGCCGTCCTTCATGAGGCAGCCGGCGTAGCTGATGTAGTCACCCACCATGAAGGGGGCGGCGAAGAAGGCATTGGGTGTCACGCCGGGCCCCGGGGGGGGCATGGTGAAGATGGTCTGGGGGAAGCCGGTGGCGGGGTTGATGGGGCGATTCGTCTGGGGGATGAGGGGGTCGTTCTGGATGGCGGGATCAAAGTGGGGGAACCCCATGGGATACCCGGTCTCGGTGCGGATGGTGGGGTTCTCCGAGTCGATGGTGAAGCGGGGATCCAGGGTGTAGGCCGGGGCGAAGCGGCCGGAGGGATCGTTGATCTTCAGACGGGTGCCCGTGGTGGGATCGCCAATGACGCCGCCCACTCGAATCTCGCCGTTGGCGTAGTCCATGAAGTTGATGAAGCCCTGGCCGCTCTGGAGTGAGTGCTGGGAGATGAAGATGAGGCCGGCGATGTACCGGTCCCCGATGCGGTTGCCCTGAACATGGACTTCATAGGTGGTCAACGGGGCTGGGCTGTCCGTCATGGCCAGGCCTGTCTGGAACGGGCCATAGGGCGGTGGCGCCATGGTGAACAGCTGCTGCCACGTGAGGGCAAAGGCCGGCATCTGCATGATGGTATTGCGGGGCACGATGACCGTGTGTCCGTTCACCCGTAGCGTGCCGCCGGACAGTGAATCGCCGGGGTCGAGGGTGGCACTCTGGAGGAAGCCCACCATGTCGAAGGGCGAGCCCAACGATTGCAGGGGCAGCTGCGCGCGGACGCTGCCAGCCCAGATCATGGCCATCGCCACGAGGAACATCCGCAGGAACTGCCGGAGACCAAGGACCCGCACGGCGGGTAGGAACTGAGCAAGGATCGTCATCGCGTCTCTCCTTCTGAGATTGGGTATCAACGAATGATCGGCCTAGGTCGTTTGGACTACAGATCCGGTTTTAAAAAACAGACCCCTCCGGCCCGGAACCTGGACACCCAACCGGTGCTCAACGGCGGGTCTGGCCGTGGATATCGAGCTCGTGCACCAGGCGCCCGCCGAGGTGGGCGGTGCGGAGCAGTGGCAGGGTGGCGCCCGCATCCGCCAGCAGCCACGCCACCTGGAGGATCAGCACGACCCCGCGGCTGGGGCGGGTTCGGGGCAGGTAGGTTAGGGCCTGCAGCAGCGCCTGGGCCAGTGCGAGGACTGCGAAGGTTAGGAGCGTCCCCTTGGCCAGATGCTCATGGGCGCGGAGCGTCTCCAGCAGCTCGACCGAAGGCGTGGCGGGCACGGGCAGCGCTAGGCCCGTCACCACGGCCAGGCAGGCCAGGGCGGTGCCTAGGAACAGGAGGCCTAGGGCGCAGGTGTGCAGTCCGGCCCGCTGCGCGGGCCAGAGGAGGCCCAGGGTCAGGACCGCCGGGACCACCAGCAGCAGGACGACGGGAAAGTGGATGACGGCCGGGTGGAGGTGGGACCAGGCAGGCACGGAGGCAACTTACCGGGCGCTTGCGGAGAGCTTGGAAGGGACCTGGATGGGCTCACCCTTCCGGGCCTTCCGCAGAATGCTCCGGACCAAATGCAAGGTCTCTTCCTCCGAGAGTTCCTGACGGTAGGCCGGCATGCTCAAGCCGAAGAAGAGCCCCCCCTGGATGGTCTTCATGAGGCTCTGATCCGAGGGCCCTCGAGGACCACCCAGCTCCGTGAGGTCACGGCCCTTGAGGGCTTTGCCGTCCGGCCCAATGGCGGAGCCGTCTGGGCCGTGGCAGCCGACGCAGGCCCGCTGATAGAAGGCTCGCAGCTCAGCCTCGGAGCGGGGCGCTGCCGGGGGCGGGCTGGCGAGCAGGGCGCCGCCGAGGCAGAGCAGCGCCAGGGCCAGGAGGACGGAGCGACGGAGGGGCAAGCGCCACATGGGGGACTCCTTGGAACAGGGGGACAGCTCCCATCCCAGGGTTGGCGGTTTCACCGGAGGGCACAGATCCGGATGGAAGAGAGCAACCCCTCCGGTCGGAGTTCAGGGGCCGAGCAGGGCCGCGTCCTGCGCGGGGCTGCCAGCGGCCTGGCCTGGAGGGATCCTGGCACGGTGCCTGCGAAGCTGCTACCGGAGGGCAACTGGGGTTGCGCGGAAGGGATTGGGAACTGATCTTACTGACGCTAGCTCAGGAAGAACCTGCACGGATGGAGGTTCAGCGAAGGGAGAGAGCCATGGACCGCCTGACGTGGAATCCGGAATGGGAGACCGGCTACGCGCTTGTTGATGAGCAGCACCGGCGGCTGCTCGCTGAGTTCGATGAGTTCCTCGACGCAATTGAGCAGCGGGTGCATGGGCAGCATGTCGCCAACCTGCTCGAGTTCCTGGTGGAATTCCTCGAAGAGCACTGCGAGGAAGAGGAGATCCAGATGCGGGCCACCCACTACCCCCGGCTGGCTCAGCACATGGCCTTCCATGCCCACATGCGGGCCACCGCCAGCCGCCTGGGAAAGGCCGCCCACCAGGATCCGGAGGCCCTGGCGGAAGAGGTCACGGCCTTTCTGCATGAGTGGGTGGAGCATCACATCAAGGTCGAAGACAAGCTAATGGCCCAACACCTCATCCATTACTCCCGGAGAGGGCCCAAGCTCCAGGCTAGGCAGGCGAATCCTGCGTGAGCGAAGAGGCCCTTGCCCCTCCGGCAAAGGCTCCGGGCAGGGGCCCTGTCAGTGCGACATGAGCACCGGCACGGTCATGTGCCGGAGGATGAAGCGGGTGCCGGTGCCCTGGCTCATGAAGGGCCGCTTGGTGGGTGTGTGGGCGCCCATCACCAGCAGGTCCACGCTCGAGTCGCTGATGGTGTTGAGCATGGCGTCCATGACCCCGAGCTGCTCGTCCATAACCTCGATCCGGGAGCGGGTCTTGATGCCGTGGGCAGCCAGGTGTTTGGCGATCTCCACATGGGGATCGGCCTCCCCCTCGATGCTGGAGAACAGCACGAGCTCTTCGCAGCCTTCGATCAGGGGCAGGGCGTCGTTCAGTGCCCGGGCGGCCTCGCGAGCATTGGTCCATGCGAGCATGGGGCGCTTGCCGATCTCGGTGTAGGTCCGGATGTAGGGGATGATCAGGACCGGACGCCCCGAGTTCAGGACGACGTCCTCGGTGAGGTCTGGTGGCGCGAAGGAGAGGGCGGGATCCCGGTACTGACCCATCACCACGAGGTCGAAGCAGCGGGCGGTCTCCACCACACGCTGGGTCACAAGCGCTTCCGAGCCCCGATTCACGTCCACCCAGTCAACATCGGGCAGGCCGGCGGTAGCGACCTCGAACTGCGCCCTGCTGGCCTCGCGGGCTTCGACGTAGGAGTCCGGCGGCCAGGTGGCGACGACCCCGACCCGCGCAGCATCGGACAACTGACCGAACACGCCGACCAGCCGCGCATTGTATTTGCGGGCGAGCGCTACGGCCGCCTCGATTCGCGCGGGCGTGCGAGCGCTCTGGGAGAGGTGGACCATCAGGTTCTTCAGAGCCATTTTCGCCTCCATGAATGTTGAGATGAAATCTCTATGTAGGTAGGCAATGTTCCTGCAAGTTTAAGGGAGGGGCCGCCAGACTATCAGCACTCAGGTGTGATAGGGACCAAAACAGACACCCGCAGAGATCCTATTCGGCACCTGGGCACCTGCCAGTCGCTGCAGGGGAAATCGTCGCCATCGGAAGCATGCTGTGTCACGCCGTCCAGGGAGATGTGTTCGATGATTCTCAGCCTTCTCATTGGAGTTTCCCTGATCTGGGTTTGGGGTTTCTGAGGATGCCTTCATCCTCGCTTGGTCGACTGAAAGTGTCGCGAGCAGCTGACGAAAGAGCATGGACCTTTCTCTAGGTATTCGTACGCGGTTGACTAGACCTCGAATCGGCACAGATTTTAGGTAGCCTTAGCGACCATTGAGTTGCCAATGCACACTCTCGGCCCGATCCCGGAACACTTGCAACCCCGCATTGCCGTCGTGTGGGATGAATTGGTGGACTTCGACTTCCACTGCCGTCCCGACTGCGAGATCAAGCCGGACAGCCTGGTGCTGGCGGAACAGTGGGCGAATGAGACCCTACACCTAGCTGGACCCCAGCGGATCACGTCGCCTCTGTTCTGGAGTCACCAAACAGAGGCAACCAACTGTGGCCTGGGTGTCCTAGCTGCCCTGCACTATGCAACCAGGATGACGCCCGAACTGGGGAAGGCGCGGAGACTCGCGCCAGCTTGAGGCAAGGGTGGCGCCCTCGGGGGTCCGATCTGCCAGCAATTCTGTGACTTCGAATCCCTCTCTCTCTGCCAACGAAGAAGCCGCCAATGGGAGGCTTCAGTTGGCGGAGTGAGAGGTTGTCTTCCTCCAGAGGCGGGGTGAGTCCATCGCCGACCTGGAGGCCCGTGTTGCAGCCTGGAAAGCCACCCCCGGCCCGAAGGTGGAGCCTCTGCTGTTCACCAGCGGCAGAGGTCCGGTGCTCCGGGATGCTGACCCCCTGGGGGATGATCTCTACTAGCGATCCAGGGCTCAATGCAGTGGGAATCGGGTCCGAGGGGCCATCCACAGGAAAGCTGAGGTCTGAGCCCTTCGTCCGTTATTCGATCATCTTCTTAGCTCTGAGGTAGGCAATCCGGGCCTGAATCAAATGATAGCTGTGTTTATAGGCTTTGATCTCCCCCTCTCTTGGTCCTGCCTTTTCTGTAAGGTCGATCAATCCAGCAAAGTCAATGCACCAAGCCTCAAGCTCTTCAATGTTGTCGAAAGACCCATAGGGGCCGGGATCGCTGCTCATAAAGGCTCCGTGGGCAGGGCTGGCTTTTCGGCCTTCCCCTCGCGCTCCGAAGCGAAAGGTGCTTATCGCAGTTCCAATGTATGGTCGTTTGGAACCCTTCACTCAAAAATGATTCATCTTTCTTCAATGCTGCTGAATGTTGGCATAGGCCCCCACAGCATCCTTTGTGGGCCTGAATGGGAAGGCCGCCAGCATCGTGGACGCCACGGGCTACCTGGTTCATTCCGAATTCCCGCAAGTCAGACGTCGGGCAGTGGCCCTGCCGTTCCCGTTCTGACCAGCGTCAAGGCTCGCTCCCCTGGCCCGTCACCGGGTGAAGTTGAGAAGCCCAGCCCTGCCCAGGGGTTGGCCTTTTCTCTAGGTATTCGTACGCGGATACCTGACTGGCCTATCGGGACCATATTAGGGAATCCGTTGCCAACCCAGGACGCATCTATGCCCAGTCCCAACCAGCTACCGCCCCCCTGGCAAGCTCGCCGGGACACGGTATGGGATGAGCTAGTGGACTTCGATTTCTACAATCGTTTCCACGGGGAGATACAGCGGGACAGTCAGGTGCTGGCGGAAAGGTGGGCGGATGAAACCCTGGAACGAGTCGGACGCCCACGGCTAACCTCTAAACTGTTCTGGAGCATCTACGATGTGATGCGAAGCGAAGGGCTGGGCGCCACTACGGCCCTGCGCTACGCCGTGAGTCTCACGCCAGAGCTTGGCTAGTGCGCGGCCATCGTGTCGAGGAGCAGCCTATCCGCAGCGCTGACGTTGCTGTGCGCGGGACGAGTTAGGAGCCATTGGTGGCCGCACTCCTGACACTCCCAATCCCACGTTTCCCCCCGGGATGATGAAGCACCCACCCAAGACCACAGTCCCAGCGTCAAGCTGTGCGGCTAGTTCCTGGCTCCAAATTGGTTCGCCATACTGAATCCGAGCGCAATCGCGGCCACCGCATCGCGGACACTGTTTGCTTCGGGGACGGTTCGCCATGTGGCTGAGCATACATCCCACAGCCACCGCGGCCAGTGCGGGTGTCTGAATGCCGTCTCCCTCTCCCACTGACGGTGCGGACCCTGGATTTCTTGCTATTTTTGCTCCCACATGAAAAATGGGAAGGCGCATGGGAAGGCGGTTGAGACAAAAATAAACCCCTTTGTTATCAGGGGTTTTGGCGTGTCATTGGCGGAGAGAGAGGGATTCGAACCCCCGAACAGGTTTCCCCGTCTCCGCATTTCGAGTGCGGTGCCATCAACCACTCGGCCATCTCTCCTGGGGAGGCTCATTCTAGCAAACCGCCCGGTAGAATCCAGCCCAAGGGAGGCTCCGCATGGGCTGGAGGAGGGGAATGTTGGTGGGCGCGGCCTTGGTGGCTTGCACGGCCGGGGCCCAGGAGGTGCCGCTGGCGCTGTCGGACGCGGCAGCCGACCGCTTCGCGGCCATGGCCCTGAGGTGCGTGCACCAGGAGTATCCCAACAAACTGGACCACGTGCTGAACCAGGCGGGGGAGGTCAAGGGCCCGCGGGAGCTGCACCCGGCCTTCTACGGCTGCTTTGACTGGCACTCGTCGGTGCATGGGCACTGGATGCTGGTGTGCCTGCTGCGGGAGCACCCGGGCCTGGCGCGGGCGGCGGAGATCCGCACCGCGCTGGAAGAAGACCTCGCGCCGGGCCGCCTCGCCGTGGAAGTGGCCTACCTGGGCCAGGGCAACCGCCGGAGCTTCGAGCGGACCTATGGCTGGGCCTGGCTGCTGAAGCTCTCAGCGGAGTTGCGGACCTGGGACGACCCCTCTTCCGCGCGCTGGGCCATGGCCCTGCAGCCCCTGGCGGACGAGCTGGTTCGGAGCTTCCTGGCCTTCCTGCCCAAGCAGACCTACCCCATCCGCACGGGCGTGCATCCCAACACGGCCTTCAGCCTGGACCTGGCCCTGGACTATGCCCGCGCCGCAAAGGACGCGCGGCTGGAGGCGCTCATCCTCGACCGGGCACGAGCCTACTACGTCCGGGATCGGGGCGGCCCCCTGGCCTGGGAGCCGGGCGGGGAGGACTTCCTGTCCCCCTGCCTGGAGGAGGCGGCCCTAATGTCCCGGGTGCTGCCGCGGGCCGCCTATGGCGCCTGGCTCCAGGTCTTCCTGCCCCGGCTGGCCGAAGGCCTGACGCCGGCCGTGGTCTCCGATCGTACGGACCCCAAGATCGTCCACCTGGACGGTCTGAACCTCAGCCGCGCCCGGGCGCTCCGGCGCATCGCCGCAGCCCTGGGCAGCCGCGACCCCCGGACCGCCGGTCTGCTCCGGGCGGCGCAGCGGCACGCTGAGGCCAGCCTGCCCCACCTGGCCTCCGGCAGCTACGAGGGCGAGCATTGGCTGGCCACCTTCGCGGTGCGGATGCTGTCCGAGCCCTAGGCGGAGGCTTTGCCCGAGGCGCCGAACAGGTCGAAGTAGTTGCGATCCTCGCCGAGGATGTGCCCCTTTACGAGGTCCATGGCCAGGAAGGCGAGGAGCTGGCCGAAGTCGAGCTGGCCCAACAGGACGTCCCGCTGGATGCGACGCGCCTTGGTGAGCAGGGCGGCGTGGACGATCCGGTGGGTCTCCAGCTCCGGGTAGTCGAGCTCGAGCAGCTGGGCCTCCTCGTCACGGAAGTGCTGGGCGGTGTGGGCCAGCAGCGTCTCCAGGCGCAGGGATACTTCGGTGATGGGGCTTTCTTCGGTGACCGCGGTGAGCAGTGACTCCGCCAGCCGGAAGAGGCGCTCGTGCTGGCTATCGATGAGGGCATTCCCGCAGGCGTAGCTGTCCTCCCAGGTCAGCTCTAGGAGGGCATGCTCCGGCTGGGCAGCGGCTCGGCTCTGTGAGGAGGGATCGGCGGCCACCACGCGGTTCCGGCCCTGGTGCTTCGCTAGGTAGAGGGCCTGGTCGGTGCGTTCGACCCAGTCCGAGAGTCCTTCCCCGACCGCATATTCGGAGACGCCCAGGCTCATGGTCACCTGGCCAACGCCCGGGAAGACGTGAATGGCCACTGCGGCGCGGAGCTTCTCGGCGAGGGCCAGTGCCCCATCCTCCCGGGTGCCGGGGGCCATCACCAGGAACTCCTCCCCGCCCCAGCGGATCAGGGCGTCCGAGGCCCGGAGGTGGAGGCGGATGATCTGGGTCGTGTCCACCAGCACCGAGTCGCCGACGCCGTGCCCGTGGGTGTCGTTGACCCGCTTGAAGTGGTCCAGGTCGAACATGATCAGGGCCACGGGCCGGCGGAGGCGGTGGGCCAGGGCGATCTCGGGCAGGATTGACTCCTCGAAGCGGCGGCGGTTCCAGGCGCCCGTGAGGCGGTCCGTGGAGGCGACCTGCTCTAGGTCGAGGAGCGCCTGCTGGAGACCGCGGTTCGCGTCCTCGGCGGCCTGGCGGGCTTCGTCCAGTTCCCCCAGTCGGGTCGAGAGCTCGGCGTTCCGCTCGGCCACCAGGGCTTCCAGCTCCTCGGCCTGCCGCTCGGCGGCCGTGAGCTGAACGGCGTCCGTCGCCCGGCGCAGGGCGGTCATCCGGTCCAGCATGGCCCAGCCCAGGGTGCTGGCCAGCACCAGGAGGGCCGCTTGCAGGGTGGCAAGGCTCGCGGTGGTGCTCAGCCAGTCAGCGGTCCTGAGCCACAGCGCGGCGCAGCAGACCAGGAGGGCCAGGGTCACCACCAGGACGCCGTTTGCGGAGGCCAGTCCCTCCCGCCGGGCGCGGAGGCTGGCCAGGAGCGTCAGCCCGGCCAGCGCGGGGGCAAGGAGGCCCATCACCAGCTCTGCGAGGTCGTGGGCTGGGGCCCAGGGGACCAGGGCCAGCAGGGCGATGGCCAGGGCTGAGAGACCCACCGCGCGCTGGATGGGCACCAGGTCACGGGCAGCAGGGGAGTCGGCCAGCAGGCCCGCTTCGACCCGGGCCCAGAGCGCGAGGCTGAGGGCCCCGAGCACCAGGGAGGCCCGATGGGTCAAGGGATCCAGGGCATCGGGCAGGAGGACATTCGCCAGCCCGCTGAAAGCCACCCAGGCCGCGGCGACGGTCAGGCCGAAATATCCGGCTGAGCGGAGCGCCCGGTCACGCAAGGCCCGGTTGGCCAGAACGGAGAGGAGGGCCAGGGCCACCAGGAGTCCCGCCAGGAAGGCCTGGACAGCCAGGGCCACCAGGTGGGGAGGAGGGGTGGCCTGGGCCTGGATCATGTCCGGCGCCGCTGGAAGAAGGCCTGGATCTGGCTGCGGCACTCGGGTTCGAGCAGACCGCCCTCGAAGGAGAACCGGTGGTTCAGGTTGGCGTCCTCCAGCGTGCTCAGCCAGCGGCTGACGCCCACCTTGGGGTCCGAGGCCCCAAAGACGACCCGCGCCACCCGGGCGTGGATCAAGGCCCCGTAGCACATGAGGCAGGGCTCCAGCGTCACGTAGAGGGTGGAGCCCGTGAGGCGGTAGTTCTTGGCCCAGGCGCCGCCGCTTCGCAGGGCCAGGATCTCGGCGTGGGCCGTGGGATCGTTGGTCTTGATGGGGTGGTTGTGACCCCGGCCCAGGAGTGCGCCCTCAGAGACCAGCACGGCGCCCACGGGTACTTCGTCCATCCAGTCCGCACGCTCGGCCTCTTCCAAGGCCAGCTTCATGAAATAAATGTCGTCACCGCTCCACATGGCATCCAGTCTGGCTCAAACTGCGCGATTTAGGTGGAGGGCAAAGAAGCAGTATGGCTTATTTTTCAGGCGAGAAAAAGCCTGATCCTCGCTTTCCGGGGCCGATAAACTCAAGGAGGTCCTTGAGGCCCGAATCATTCTCACGACCCCGCGTAGGCCTCAACCCGCGCGGGGTTATTTGCAGGGCCACCGAACGAGGGAGCCACATGCGAGCGCACCTGATCCTCAAGGATGGAACGATCTTCCGAGGGCGGGCGCCGTTGGGATTCGGCGGCGGGGGGGAAGCGGTCTTCACCACCTCCATGGCCGGCTACCAGGAGATCCTCACGGATCCGAGCTTCGCGGGGCAGATGGTCTGCATGACCTTCCCCGAGCAGGGCATCTACGGTATCCACGCGGACCTGAACGAGGGCGCGCGCCCCTGGGCCACGGGTCTGCTCTGCCGCCGGATCACCTTCCTGCCGGACCACGCTCGCGCCGAAGGAGACCTGCCGGGCTGGCTCAAGCGGCACCGGGTTCCCGTGATGTGCGACCTGGATACCCGGGCCCTTGCCCAGCACCTCCGGGACCACGGTGCCCAGCCTTCGCTCATCTGGACCGAAGCCGACGGCGGTGTGAGCGCGGGCATGACAAAGGCCATGGACCTGCCGGACATGGCGGGCCAGGCCCTCTGCGCCCAGGTGAGCTGCAAGGAACGCTACGAGCTGAATTCTGACGGCGCGCTCCGGGTGGCGGTGCTGGACGGGGGCATCAAGCAGAGCATCCTGAACCAGCTGGTGGGCGCGGGGCTACACCTGGAGGTCTTCCCCTGGGACACGCCGGCCACCGAACTGGCGGACAGCCGCTTTGACGGTCTCTTCCTCAGCAACGGCCCCGGCGATCCTTCGGCCCTGCCGGGCATGCGCAAGGAAGTGGAAGCCTGCCTCGGCAAGCTGCCCATCTTCGGCATCTGCCTAGGGCACCAGCTCCTGGGCCAGGCCTTCGGGGGCCGCACCTTCAAGCTAAAGTTCGGTCATCGGGGCGCCAACCAGCCGGTCCACGACCTGATGACGGGGCGCATCGAGATCACGGCCCAGAACCACGGCTTCGCGGTGGATGAGGCCAGCCTGCCCCCGGAGATCGGAGTCACCCACCGCCACCTGAGCGACGGGACCATCGAGGGCCTGCGGCACACCAAGCTGCCCGTGTTCTCCCTGCAGCACCACCCCGAGGCTAGTCCCGGTCCCCACGATGCCCACCCCGCCTTCCAGCGCTTCGTGGCGCTGATGGAAGGGCAGAAAAAATGATTTACTGCAGAAGACGCCGGGGACGCAGAGAAAGACTCCTTTCCTGCCTGTCCTCTGTGCTCTCTGCACCCTCTGCGGTTAAACAAGAGGTTCTCTGATGCCCAAGCGAACGGATCTGAAGTGTGTGCTGGTGCTGGGGTCGGGACCGATCCAGATCGGGCAGGCCTGTGAGTTCGACTACTCGGGGACCCAGGCGCTGAAGGCCCTGCGGGAGGAGGGCATCCGCACGGTGCTGCTCAACTCGAATCCCGCCTCGATCATGACGGACCCGGGCCGGGCCGACGCCACCTACATCGAGCCCATGACGCTCACGGTGCTGGAGAAGATCCTCGAGGCGGAGAAGCCCGATGCGATCCTGCCCACGGTGGGGGGCCAGACGGCGCTGAATCTGGCGATGGAGGCCCACGAGAGCGGCCTGCTAGAGCGCACAGGCGTGGGCCTCATCGGCGCCCAGCCCGAGGCCATCAAGCGCGGCGAGGACCGGCAGCTGTTCAAGGCTCTCATGGACGGCCTAGGGCTGGAGACCTGCCGCGGCGGCTTCGCCCACAACATGGGCGAGGCCCGGGACCTGCTCAAGCTCACGGGCTTCCCGGCCATCATCCGGCCCAGCTTCACCCTGGGCGGCAGCGGCGGCGGCATCGCCTACAACGTGGAGGAGTTCGAGACCATCGTAGCCCGGGGCCTGGACCTGAGCCCCACCAAGCAGGTGCTCATCGAGGAGAGCATCCTGGGCTGGAAGGAGTTCGAGCTGGAGGTGGTGCGCGACCTGGACGACAACGTCGAGGTCATCTGCTCCATCGAGAACTTCGATCCCATGGGCGTCCACACCGGTGACAGCATCACCGTGGCCCCGGCGCTGACCCTCACGGACCCCGAGTACCAGCGCATGCGGGACGCCTCTCTGGCCATCATCCGCGCCGTGGGCGTCGAGACAGGCGGGTCGAACATCCAGTTCGCGCTGGAGCCCGAGACCAGCCGCATCATCGTCATTGAGATGAACCCGCGCGTGAGCCGTAGCTCCGCCCTGGCCTCCAAGGCCACGGGCTTCCCTATCGCCTGGGTGGCCACCAAGCTGGCCCTGGGCTACCGCCTGTGGGAGCTGCCCAATGCCATCACCCGCATGACCAAGGCGGCCTTCGAGCCTGTGCTGGACTACATCGTGGTGAAGATCCCGCGCTTCACCTTCGAGAAGTTCCCCCAGGCCGACCAGGTGCTGGGCACGCAGATGAAGAGCGTGGGCGAGGTCATGAGCCTGGGCCGCAGCTTCCAGGAGGCCCTGCAGAAGGCGGTGCGCTCCCTGGAGGAGGGCCACCTGGGCCTCTCCGGCGCCCTGGAGGGCAAGCTGGATCTGGGCCGCCTCAAGGAGCACCTGATCATCCCCGGGCCCCAGCGCCTCTTCTGGGTCTACCACGCGCTGAAGGCGGGCCACAGCGTCGAAGAGCTGCACCGGCTCACCAAGATCACGCCCTGGTTCCTGCGGGAGATCGAGGAGATCGTGGTGCTGGAGGGTCGGCTGCGCAGCTTCCCCGTGGACCGGCTGCCCATGGATCTACTGGAGAAGGCCAAGCGCGCCGGGTTTGGCGACGCTCAGATCGCCGTGTTCTGCTCGGGCACCGAGGCCGAGGTCGCGGAGCGTCGCGAGGAGCTGGGCCTGCGGCCCACCTACAAGCGGGTCGACACCTGCGCCGGCGAGTTCAAGGCGGAGACGCCCTACCTCTACGGCACCTGGGAGGACTCCTTCGGCTCCCTGCCGCTCGAGGCCGTTCCCACGGACCGGCCCAAGGCCATCGTCCTGGGCAGCGGACCGAATCGCATCGGCCAGGGGGTCGAGTTCGACTGCTGCTGTGTGCAGGCCGTGGAGGCCATCCGAGCCAGCGGGGTCGAGGCCATTCTCATCAACTGCAACCCGGAGACTGTCAGCACGGACTTTGACACCTCGGACCGCCTCTACTTCGAGCCGCTCACCTACGAGCACGTGAAGGCGGTGGTGGACCGGGAGGGCAGCGGCGGCCAGCTGCTGGGCGTCTTCGCCCAGTTCGGCGGTCAGACGCCGCTCAAGCTGGCAGCGCCCCTGCATGCTGCCGGGGTGCCGCTCCTGGGTACGCCGCTCCACGCCATCCTCGACGCCGAGGACCGCGAGCGCTTCGGCACGGCCCTCAAGCGGCTGGGCATCCCGGCCCCGGCCTGGGGCATGGCCACTAGCTTCGTGCAGGCCAAGACCGTGGCCCAGCACCTGGGCTATCCCGTGATGGTGCGCCCCAGCTTCGTGCTGGGCGGCCGCGCCATGGCCGTGGTCTTCGACGATGCCGGTATGGAGAAGTACATGCGGGAGGCCGTGGCGGTCAGCGACGACCAGCCAGTGCTGCTGGACCGCTTCCTGGACGGCGCGCTGGAACTGGACATTGACGTGGTCTGCGACGGCCAGGACGTGGCGATTGCCGGACTCCTGGCCCACATCGAGGAAGCGGGCATCCACAGCGGGGACAGCTACGCCGTGATCCCGGCCCTGGGCGTGCCCGAGCCGATCCTCGAGATCGTCCGCGACTACAGCCGCCGCCTGGCCCTGGACCTGGGCGTGCGAGGCCTCATGAACCTGCAGTTCGCCCTGAAGGACGGCATCGCCTACTGTCTGGAGGCGAACCCCCGGGCCAGCCGCACGGTGCCCTTCGTGAGCAAGGCCACGGGCGTGGACTGGGCGGGCGTCGCTGCGCGCATCGGCCTGGGCCAGAGCCTCAAGCAGCAGGGCATCACCGACGGGGTGCCCCGGGCGGTGTCAGTCAAAGGCGTGGTCTTCCCCTTCGCCAAGTTCCCGGGGGTTGACCCCGTCCTCGGACCCGAGATGAAGAGCACCGGTGAGGTCATGGGCATCGGCGAGACCTTCGGCGAGGCCTATGCCAAGGCACTGCTGGCTGCGGGCATTCCACTGCCGCTCTCGGGGACGGTGTTCCTCACCGTGAACGACGCGGACAAGGCACGCCTGCCGGACCTGGCCCAGAAGCTTGTGGCGCTGGGCTTCGGTCTCTGCGCCACCGAGGGCACCGCAAAGGCTCTGGAGTCTGTGGGCCTCAAGGTGCGCCGCATCTTCAAGGTGAACGAAGGCCGCCCCAACGCCGTCGATCTCCTGAAGAACGGCGAGGTGCAGTGGGTCATCAACACGCCCCTGGGTCGCGAAGCCTACTTCGACGAGAGTTCCATCCGCCGGGAGGCCCTGCGCCTCAAGATCCCCTGCCTCACCAACCTCAGCGCCGCCCTCGCCGCCTGCGAAGCAGTCGAGACCCTGCGCGGCGACATGACCGTTCGGGCGATTCAGAGTTTGGGTTAGGCGTTCGTTCTCTGCCGGACGCTGGGGAAGAGGGGAATCCTGGCGGATTCCCTTAGGGGCCCTGTGGGCCGTTCAGGGCATAGCCCCTTGGGGGATATACCGTTCAGCACGGGGTGGATCCCGGGGGCGCCGGGGCTGCGCTTTTTGGGACGCGACCCTGGCGCCCTCGGGATCACTTCCGGCCCTGCCGAAAGCCGCCTGAGGCGGACCCATGCGGGATGCTACCAAACCTCTTCGCGGCTTAGCGTCTTCGCGTTGG
Organism: uncultured Holophagaceae bacterium; assembly: GCA_903843705.1. Classification (GTDB taxonomy): domain Bacteria; phylum Acidobacteriota; class Holophagae; order Holophagales; family Holophagaceae; genus Geothrix. Next base: position 18,706 of record CAIMQW010000217.1, read on the forward strand.
ATCAGTTTTCATTCCAACCCAGGCGCCGGGACTCCAAGCATGGGATCTTTGCGGCTAGAGTTTCCCCCGGGGGGTTCCATGACCACTTCTGTCACTGACCGCATTCAGGCTTTCCTTGCCGCTGATTCTATCGCCGTGGTGGGAGCCAGCGTGGACCGGTCGAAGTATGGCAACAAGGTGCTGCGCTGCTGCCAGCAGCATGGGCGGACGGTGTATCCCATCAATCCCCGGGCGGCGGAGGTGGAAGGGCTGAAGTCCTACGCCTCCCTGGCGGCGCTGCCAGCTCCGGTGTTGGCCATCTCGGTGATCACGCCCCCGGCGATTACGGAGCAGGTGGTGCGCGATGCCGCCGCCGCGGGTGTGCAGCACATCTGGATGCAGCCCGGCGCCGAGAGCGCAGCGGCGATCCGAACAGCGGAAGAACTGGGCCTGTCAGTCATCGCGGGGGGCCCGTGCCTGCTGGTGGTGCTGGGCTATCGCGACTGAATTGGCTGCACCAATTCAGATAGGAATTCGCAATGCGAATTCCACAGAGAACTTTTCCAAGCTGAATTCGCGCAGCGAATTCAGCCTAGACCAGACCCAGGTTCCGGCGCACTTCCAGCCGGCTCTCCTCGTGGGCCTGCACCTGCTTGGGGACCTCGCTCAACCACAGCTTCGAAAAATCGGCGAAGGAGATGGTCGGCTTCGCTTCGGCGCCAGGTATCGAGCGATCGGTTGAGCCCTGCGAGGACATCTCGCGGGCACCAGGGTTCATGGGCATGGGCTTGGGTCCTCAGGAGAGAAATGTAGGCGGTCTGGAGTTGATAGGCAAGCACGGATTCCACGGGCTTGAGGCGGCCCCGCACGCTCGCGAGGGCGTCTTGGCCCGCGGTCATGGGACCAGGGCCCTCCTCGCCCACCTGGATGTGGTAGACCTCCAGGGCGCGGCCAACCCGCGGCGCCAGACCCAGGAAGGTGAAGGGGGCATAGGCGTGGGCCCGGGCCATGCGATGTAGGGGGACGTAGCGCCCCTCCCGCTCGGACCGCGCGAGCATGGCCTTCAGGGAGGTCTCGGGAGGACGGTCGGTGTAGGCCAGATGCACCTCGGCGCAGCCAGCCTGCCGAATTCGCCCCAGCAGGAAGGCGACGCCCTCGGGGTCCGTGTGGGGCGCATCGAAGACCGCGCCGAACGAGGAACCCAGGGCCAGGGCCCCGGTGGTCTTGCCGGAGGCCTGGCCGCCCATGAAGATCACCACCGGACGGCCGCGGGCGTGGGCCAGGGCCCGGTCCCGCAGCCGCTTGCCAAGGGCGTTCAGGTGGATCGCCGCCCGTCCGGCGGGATCCTCCAGTGCCTCGTAGCCCTGGGTGGGGTTGCGACGCAGGCTGGGCAGCAGGGTGGCGAGGACATCTCCGTTGACCAGCTGGCCCCCGAGGGTGCCGGACAGGGCGGCATATTCCTCCAGGGCGAAGGGCGCATGCCGCGCCAGCAGGGCCGCTTCCCGTTCCAGGGCTTCCCGCAGGTCGAGGCGAGCAGTCTCCTCCAGCTCCCAGTAGGAGTGGCGCTTAGGCCAGGGCACCTGGTGCCAGGGCGGGGGCGGGGCAGAGGGCATCTGGACACAGTAGCCCAGTCATGGAGGGAGCAGGTCGAAGTCGTTCCCGCGGACCTGCTGCCGGCTGGGGCGTGAGCCCGTATGCTGGGGGCATGAGCACGGCCGCCTCCATCCTCCTCTTCCCGGGTCAGGGCACCGAGGCCGTGGGCATGTCCGCGGGCTGGGATCGGTGCTCGGCCTGGACCGAGACCCTCCGCGACGCTGAGGCCCACACGGGTCGGCCGCTCCTGCGCCTCATGGCCGAGGGGCCGCTGGTGGACCTTCGGGCCCAGCGTCTGGCGCCATGCGCGGTGCTGGCCCATTCCGTGGGGGTGTACCGGGCCTGGCGGCTGGCCGGGCTGCCCCTTCCCGTGGCCGGAGTGGGACACAGCATGGGCTGCTACTCCGCCCTGGTGGCCGCAGAGGTGGTGCCCCTCGAGGCGGCCCTGGACCTCTTATCGGCGGTGGAGGATCTGAGCGAGGCGGCCTTCGCGGGCCGGCCCATGGGCATGGCTTTCCTGATCGGCGTGACCGAGGCAGACCTGCGCCAGGCCCTGGCGGTCCACCCGGGCCTGGTGCTGTCCAACCGCAATGGCAAGGCCCAGTTCACCGTGTCGGGCCCGCGCGCGGAGCTGGAGCCGCTGGTGGCGGCCCTCGCCCCCGCCGCGATGAAGGCGGGGCTCCTGCCGGTCCTGCATCCCCTTCACGGTCCGCACATGGCCCCCCTCCTGCCCGGGATCGCCCGGCGGCTGGCGGGGGTGAGCCCCGGCGCCCCGACCTTCCCGCTGCTCTCCCATTTCGATGGCCGTCGGCTCGCCACAGGGACCGAAGCCTGGGATGAAGGGCTGGCCTCCGTGGCCCTCCCGGTGGACTGGCTGGCGGTGGTGGCCCAGTTCCAGGCTCTGGCGGCGCCGCTAGCGGAATGCGGCTGCGGGAACCAGCTCGCTGGGCTGACCCGCTGGGCCGACCGCAGCCTTGCTGTGGTGAGTCTCCATGCTCCGCCGCAGCTTCCATGAGGTTTGATGATCAATAGGTAAAAAAAGGTGGGACAGCCTTCCAAATCAATGGATACTCCAGCGGGGTCCATGCCATGATGGGGCTTCAGCCCATCAGCCCAGGAACCTGCTACCTATGTCACCGTCCCAGTTGATCCTTGGTGAAGCGCTCGCCAACCGCTGTTCCCAGGTGCTCTACCGCTGCCTTGAGGACGTCGGGAGCACCAAGGGTGCGCTCTACCTCCGGCCACCTGGAGAGCGCTCTTTCGAGGTGGTGAGCTTCTACGGTTGGCCCCGCAGCACCCATCCCCCCGTGACCATCCCGGAGGACCATCCCCTGTTGGTCCTCACTCGACGCGAGCGCCGGGGCTTCGTGGTGAACGACGTGACCGAGTCCACGGAGCTCTCAGCCTTCGGGCAGGGGGGTGAACGGCCCCGGTTCCTCGTCATGCCGGTCTATGTGGCGGGCGACTGGGTGGGCCTGCTGATCCAGCGCGACCGCATCAAGGGCGGCACCTTCGACATGGAGCGGGACGAGGGCCCGACCCTTGGCATCTGCGGGGACCTAGTGGCGGCTCTGAAGGAGTTCCGCCTCTATGGTCATCGTCCGCAGGCCGAAGCCGTCACTCCGCTGCCAGAAGACGCCTCCGGCGCCAACCCCGCGCTGGCACCGGACCGATTGGCCCTGCCCACCGCCTCGACGGTCATCAACCAGGTGGCCCCCGCCGCGGGCCTTCTGCCCGCCGGAGCCGCCCAGACCTGGCACCTGCCGGAGGTGGTCCTGCCGGCCACCGGCCCCTCGGAGGAGGAACGGCTGCACGGTTTCCCTGGTGGCCACGAGACCTACGCGACCCTGCCCTGGGAGGCGGATCGAACCCTGAGTGCCTGGGTGGCCCCGGCGCCCGTCAACCCCGACCGGAAGCGGGGGATGATACCCCCCGAGCTGCGAGCCTTCTTCTGGGAGACGGCGGGCCTGCTCAGCCAGATCCTGTCCGCGTCGGCGGTGGCGCTATGGACCGACGATCCCGAAGAGATCCGGCCCATCCTCGCCTACAGCACGCTGCCTCTGGCCTCCGGCCTGCAGCAGCAGATCATGGCCCATGCCACCTTTCACCTGCCTTCGATCCAGGAGCAGGATCTGCGGCTCATCACGCGGGTCGGCATGACCGACTCACCCGAGCTCAAGGGTGCCTTCAACACCTACCTCCCCCTGCTGCTCAACGAGACGATCCAGGGCCATGACCTGCTGATGGTGTTCCGGCAGGAGGACCAGTCCTTCTCCATGGCCGAGATCGAGGTGATCGAGCACATGGGGCGGATCCTGGGACTCCACCTGCAGGAGGCCCGGCTCCACGAGCGCTACCACCATGCCTTCCTCTCGGTGAGCCACCGTATCCTGCGGTCCAGCGAGGGGCGGCTTCCGAGCCTGCGGCCCCACAGCCTCGCCACCGCCCGGCTCGCCCGGGACCTGGCCCTGAAGCTCGAGCTCACCACCGAGGAGGTGGAGGCGGTGAGCATCGCGGCGATCCTCCATGATGTCGGCCTGCTGATGCTGGACCCAGCGATGCTCGGTAAGCAGACCCTCGACGCCGAGGAGCTGAAAAAGGTACGGAACCATCCCGAGCTGGCCGCCGTCTTCCTAAAGGATCTGCGCTTCCCCTTCGAGGTGGTGAAGATGATCCGCCACCACCACGAGCGGTGGGACGGACTGGGCTATCCGGACCGGCTGCGGGAGACCGGCATCCCCATGGGCAGCCGCATCATCGGCCTCATCGAGGCCTATGAGGTGATGACCAGCGGCAAGGGCTACCGCGCGCCCCAGGGGTTTCGTCAGGTGCTGGAGGAACTGCATAACGAGGCCGGGGCACAGTTCGATCCGAGAGTGGTGGACGCCTTCCAGGAGCTCATGACACGGCGCGGCGATCGGGGTTAAGCTGGCCACTGGAGTTCTGATGCCTTTGGTCCGTTCCCAGCGGGGATTCACCATGGCCCTGGCCCTGGCGATGGCTGTGGTGATGGGCATCCTGTTGCTGAAGGCCGCCCCGAGTGTGGTCAAGCAGGTCCAGAGAGAGAACGAGGCCGAGCTGATCTTCCGCGGGGAGGCCATCGCCAACGCCATCCGGCTCTACTTCGCCAAGATGCACAGCTATCCCAAGGACCTGGACGAGATCATGAAGGTGCGTCCCCATATACTGCGCCAGAAATACAAAGACCCCATGACCACCGATGGGGAGTGGGAGTTCCTTACCCAGGTGCAGCCCGGCGCCTCGGGCAACACCGAGGGGCTGCCCATCGTGGGCGTCCGGAGCCGCAGCCCGAAAGACAGTATCCGGATCTACCAGGGCCGGGAGCTCTACCGCGACTGGAAGTTCTCTGCAGACCAGAACCTGCTGGGCATGGCTGCCGAGGAGGCCGCTCGGACCAAGGGTCTGCCCAAGGCTGGCAACGCTTCGGCCAAGTCCGACGCTTCGAAGAACTGAGGCCACATGCTGCGGAAGGTCCTGTTCCTCTTCTGTGTTACCGCCCTCGCGCTGCCCGCCCAGGAATTCCGGGCCTGGGCGCGGCGGCTGGAGGCGCGGGGCGTCACTGTGTCGGCGGGCATCTGGGACGCTGCCACCGGCAAGGCCATCGAGCGCCACCGGGATGATCTGGCCCTGGTTCCCGCCAGCACCACCAAGGCGGTGACCACCTATGCCCTGCTCAAGTCACTAAAGCCCGATTTCACCCTGGAGACAGAGGTCTGGGGTGACCTCAAGGAGGGGGTGGTGGAAGGCGACCTGGTCTTCAAGGGGGACGGGGATCCGCTGCTGACCAACGAGCGCCTGTGGATGCTGGTCCAGTCCCTGAAGAAGCTCGGCCTGCAGCGCGTGACCGGCTCGGTTCGCCTGGACCAGAGTGCGTTTGATGCCCAGCGGCAGCCCCAGGGCTGGGAGAATACCTCGGCCAACACGCTGCCGACGGTGTTGGCTCTGTCCGTGAACTTCAACCGGGACGAGGCCGGGCACCCGGCCGCGGATCCCGAGCGGCAGGCCTGCGAGGTCCTCACGCGGCTGCTCGCCGAGTCAGGCATCGCCATCGAGGGAAAGCCCGGTGGTGTCGGGGTGCCGGTGAAACTGGCCACCTGGACCTCCCCGCCCCTGCGCGCCCTGGTCATGGACATCAACAAGTGGTCGAACAACTTCATGATCGAGATGCTGGTGCGGAAGTTCGGTGCCGGTTCCTGGCCCCGGGGCATCCTGCGGGTCCAGGACTTCTACCGGACCGCCTATGATCTGGGACCGGACGCCATTCGCATCACGGACGGTTCGGGTCTGAGCAAGGAGAACCGCCTCTCGGCCCGCACCCTGGCGACGATCCTGCGGGGCGCCCAGCACGACTTCGAGGTGGGGCCCGAGTTCGTCTCCTCCCTGAAGATCATCGGGGGTGAACCCTGGAAGCTGAAGATCAAGGACCCGAACCTCACGCGTCGGGTGCGGGTGAAGAGCGGCCACCTGGACCGGGTCGACAGCCTCTGCGGCTACCTCCAGACCCTGGAGGGGAACCAGCGCGTCTTCGCCATCCTGCTCAATGGTCCCTGCGGGGATGACGACATCTGGGAGCAGGTGTCGCGCTGGGCCAACTAGGAAGGCTCGTTGATCAATATTGAGCTTCACAGCTCGAGGGACGATAAGCGGACCAGGAGGGCCCATGACCCGGATCGCCATCGTGGACGATAGCCGGCTAGTGCGCGCCTTCGTTGCGGGGGCGCTGCGCGCCCAGGGGACCGAGGTGGTGGAAGTGGAGCCCACTTCCCTCTTCGAAGTTCTCAAGGTCCTGCGGGAGACGCCCGTGGACCTGCTGGTGGCGGACCTTCTCATGCCGGACTGTCCGGGTGAGAGTCTGGTCCGCGCTTGCCGGGAGGATGGCGCCCTGCGCGACCTGCCCATCCTCATGCTCTCTGCCCACCGCGATGACGACAGCCTGCTCCGCCTGCAGGAGCTGGGCATCTCCGGCTTCCTGCTCAAGCCCGTGGAAGCCCCGACGCTGGTGGCAAAAGTGGCTGAGGCTCTTGCGGGCTGAGCCCGGAGCGGGAAGTCTGGTGCCATGGATGTGACGAGAAGGCCGGATGCCCGGGGACTGGCCGCCCTGATTCTGGGGGCCTCCCTGCTGGGCTTTGCCGCCATGCTGGTGCGCTGGGCTGCCCCAGCCGGGCCTCTGGCCGTGGGTTTCTACCGGATGCTTTTCGCGCTGCCCCTGGTGGCCGTCCTGGCCTGGCGTAGCCGGACCCCCGGTCCAGTGGGACCGCGCCTCTGGGCCGTGCTGGCCGGTGGCTGCTTCGTGGCGGATCTGTGGATGTGGCACACGGCCCTGCACCTCACCAGCGCCGCCAACGCCACCCTGCTGGTGACCCTGGCGCCGATCTGGGTGGCCCTGGTGGCAGTGCTCTGGATGGGCGCCCGGCTGCGGCGGCGCTTCTGGGCCGGCATGGCCCTGGCCACCGCCGGGGCTCTGGTGCTGGGCCTCGCTCAGGGGGCCCGTTTGGGCACGGGGCTGGGGGAGCTGCTGGGGGCTCTGGCCTCCCTGGCCTACGCCGCCTTCACCCTGGCCCTGGGGCGGGCTCGCCGAACCCTCAACACCCTCGAGGCCCTCTTTTGGGTGGTGCTCTGCTGCACGGTCCTGTTCGGCGTTCTGGGCTGGGCCCTGGGCGAGGCCTTCACTGGCTACCCGCCCCGGGCCTGGTGGGCCCTCCTGGCCCTGGGCTTGGGCGTGCAGGTGGGGGCCTGGTGGCTTATCACCTGGGGCCTGGGCCATGTGCCTACCAGCATGGGGGCCATGGGCCTCATGACGCAGCCCGTGGCCACGGTCATCCTTGGCTGGCTGCTGCTGTCCGAGGCCATGCGCCCCGTGCAGAGCCTCGGTGCCCTCCTGGTCCTGGCAGGAGTCACCCTCTGCGCCCTCACCCCCCCCGCGCTGGTTCCCACGGAGGCCATTCCCCGAAAGCAAAAAGCAAATCAGCCACCGGTGAACACCTAGTAACACCGATAAGGACATGAAAAAGACAAGTGCTTTTGACGGGGATAAGAGCAGATGAACGGGGATAACTGCCAAAAGAGAAAAGGGCTCAGCCTGAGGTAGGTCGATAACCGGGAAGATCATTTGCCGTTCTCCCCGACCATCCCAATACTGTTAGGTTAGCCAGAACGTCTCTTCTGATTCACCCAGGGTTCGGTCCTCACGGTGATGCAAGGCTCCATTCGGCGCGTGGGACCACGCTCCGAACGCTTTACGGTAGGCCAGTGTCTGGTACTGCGCCTCACCCCTCGGGGGTTCTGGCGGTGACGGCAGGGCACGACACGCTCTTCAAGGAGTTCCAGCAGAACCCTTGTGTGGAACGCGGGGACGGCCCGAGGGGGGGAGAGACGCCACCTGCGTCATTTTTCGGCGGATCACCCTCACCGCGTGGACGAAGGATAGTCGATCCGGGTCAATGTCC
>CAIMQW010000218.1 GCA_903843705.1 uncultured Holophagaceae bacterium
CCCAGGGTCAGCTGCGCATTGAGCCCTGGCGCGACGAGCAGCTGAACCCCAACAGCTACAACCTGCGCCTCGGCGAGGACCTGGCGGTCTATACCGACCACGAGCTGGACATGGCCCGGCCCAATGGCATCGAGTTCCTCAAGATCCCCCCCGAGGGCCTGCTGCTGCAGCCCGGGCGGCTCTACCTGGGCCGCACCCTGGAGTACACCGAGACCCAGGGCATGGTGCCCATGCTGGAGGGGCGCAGCAGTGTCGGGCGCCTGGGCCTCTTCGTCCACGTCACCGCCGGCTTTGGCGACATCGGCTTCTGCGGCTACTGGACACTGGAGATCAGCTGCATCCAGCCCGTGCGCATCTATGCCGGCGTGGCAATCTGCCAGATCTTCTACCACACCGTCAGCGGCGCCTACGACAGCTACGACTCCGGCAAGTACCAGCGCAACTCGGGCATCCAGCCGTCCATGCTGTGGAAGGACTTCATCAAGGACTAGTGGACCGCCGTGGGTCCATCGTGGGTCCAGAGCACCTCGAAGGGCCGCACCTCCTGCTCGATGCCCTTGAGGGAGAAGGCGCCCAGCTGACGAAGCCGGTCCTCTCCCACCAGCTCCGCAGTACTGGGCCCCACCACGATCTGACCCGGCCTGGCCACGCTGCTCTCCAGGCGGGAGGCCAGGTTCACGGTGCTGCCCATCACGGTGTAGTCCATGCGCTTCTCGCAGCCGATGTCACCCGCGAAGGCCACGCCGCTGTTGATGCCGATGCGCATCTTCAGCTCGGGGTAGCCCTCGGGACGCATTGCGTTGAGGGCATAGAGTGTCTCCTGCATGGCGACTGCGGCTTCCACGGCGTGCCGGGCGTGGTCGGCATCAGGATTCGGCGCGCCGAAGAAGGCCATGATGGCGTCGCCGATGTACTTGTCTAGGGTGCCGCCGCGGTTGAAGATCTGGTCGGTCATGGCCTCGAAGGTGCGGTTCAGAATGCCCGCCAGCACCAGGGGCTCCATGCCCTCGCTCATGCGAGTGAACCCCGAGATGTCGGCGAAGAGCACGCTGATCTGGCAGCGCTGCGCCTGCAGCATGGGGGCTTCCTTGTTCTGGCTGGACTTGAGGATCTGGTCTACCACCGCCGGGCTGTGGTAGCGCTCAAGGCGCTGGCGGAACCGGGCCTCCCGCTCGCGCTGGATGCCCACGGCGGCAAAGTTGGCCATGGCGCTCAGCAGGTGCTCGTCCTCCCGCTTGAAGCCGCCCTTGTTGAGGCTGGTCTCGAGGTAGATCACGCCGAGGGCCTGGTCCTCCACGATAAGAGGAGCGCAGAGGGCCGAGGTGATGCCGTGGAGCTTGATGCTCTCCCCAGCGCTGAACCTCGGGTCCAGCCGGGCGTCCGTGGTCAGGATGGCCACCCGGTCTTTCATGGCCGTGCGGGCGATGGTGCGGCTGATGGGGGCCAGGTGCTGGCCCGGGTGCTCTTCCCAGATCAGCTCGGGCACCAGCTCGCCACCGGCGTCCGCCAGCAGGATGAACCCGCGCTGGCAAGGGATCTGGGTCGTCACCAGGCCCATGACCGAATCCAGCAGCTCTGTCAGGCCTGCTGCGCGGAGCAGGGTCCCCGCCATGCTTGCCAGGCGCTGGAAGAGGGTGACCGCCTCCCCAGCGGGGTGCTGGCCACTGGCCTGGGCCAGCATGGCCTCCAGGCTGGCGTGGGGCACCAGGATCGAACCCGAGGCGTCGAAGGCCCGGTCTTCCAGGGCGATGCGGGAGGCAACAGCCTTGGGAGCCAGGGTCAGGTTCAGGCCGGTAACCGGCAGCGGCACCCCGCCTTCGGGCACCCACACCACCATGGCCTCCCCCAGCAGGACCTTGTCCCCCAGATGAAGGGGCGAGGGCTCGGTCAGGGTTGTCCCATTGAGCGAGGTCCCGTTCAGGGACTTCATGTCCATGACGTAGGGCCGTCCGTCCTGGAGGTAGATCCGTGCGTGCACCCGGCTCACGGCGTTGGCCTGGATGCGGATGGTGGCCTGGTCGCCCCGGCCAATGGTCACGCCCTCTTCGGTGAGGGTCAGAGGGTGCAGGGCGCCATCAACCTGGAGGGTGAGCTTCATGGACTGTCCGGAGTGGGGGGTGAGTTTAACACGCGCTACAGACGTCATCGGCAGGGAGCGTTAATCTATGAGGTTCACTGGAGGCCCGTTGACCAAAGTCGGATTCATGTCCCTGGGATGCCCGAAGAACCTCGTGGACTCCGAGGTCATGCTGGGGCACCTGCGACTCAAGGGCTACCAGATCACCCCGATGCTGGAGGAGGCCCAGGTGCTGGTGGTGAACACCTGCGGCTTCATTGACGCCGCCAAGCAGGAGAGCGTGGAGGCCATCCTCCAGGCCGCCGCCATGAAGAAGACCGGGGCCTGCGAGAAGCTCATCGTGGCAGGCTGCCTGGTGGAGCGCTACCGGGACGAACTCATGGCGGGGATGCCGGAGATCGACGCCTGCCTGGGCACCCGGGACATTGAGCAAATCGCCGAGATCATCGGCGCGGGCGCTTCATTTGAGCTGAACCCCAACCCCGACTACCTCTACAGCGAGGCCAGCCCCCGCCTGCTCACCACCCCCAAGGCCAGCGCCTACCTGAAGATCAGCGAGGGCTGCGACCATGCCTGCGCCTTCTGCGTGATCCCCTTGCTCCGGGGCGCCCAGCGGAGCCGCCGCATCGAGAGTGTCGTGGCCGAGGCCGAGAACCTGGTGGCCCAGGGCGTGCTGGAGATCAGCCTGGTGGGCCAGGACACCACGGACTACGGCCGGGACTTCGGCGACCCCGACGCCCTGGAGAAACTGGTGCGCGCCCTGGGCCAGGTGGCGGGCCTGCGCTGGTTCCGCATCCACTACGCCTACCCCAACCGCCTCACCGATGGCCTCCTGCGGGCCATGGCGGAGACGCCCAACTGCGCCCGCTACCTGGACATGCCCCTGCAGCACGCCGACGCCGCCATCCTCAAGGCCATGGCCCGGGGGGGCAGCCGGAAGCAGTTCCTGAAGCTGCTGGAGAAGGTGCGCCGCCTGGTGCCGGGCATCGCCATCCGCTCGAACTTCATCGTGGGCTTCCCCGGCGAAGACGAAGCGGCCTTTGCCGAGCTAAGGTCCTTCGTGCAGGAGGCCCGCTTCGACCACGTGGGCGTCTTCACCTACAGCGCCGAGGAGGGCACCTCCGCCCATGCCCTGGGCGACCCCATCCCCAAGCGCACCAAGGAGGCCCGCAAGCGCCGCCTGCTGGAGCTGCAGCAGAAGATCGCCCGGGAGAAGAACCAGGAGAAGGTGGGCCAGGTCATCGATGTGCTGGTGGAAGGCGCCCACGAAGAGACGGACCTGATCGTGAAGGGCCGCCACCAGGGCCAGGCCCCCGAGATCGACGGCAACGTCCTGCTGGTGGACGGCGTCCCCCAAGCCAACACCATCCAGCGCGTCCGCATCGTCAAAGCCCACGCCTACGACCTCATCGGCGAAGTCGAAGACGGCGGGCTCGAGGCCAGCACCGCCGCCTACGAGGCCGCGTTCAGGGCCACGACGACTGGGCACTGAGCAAGAGTCCTGGAAAAGCAAACTGATCCAACGCAAAGACGCTAAGACGCTAAGACGCGAAGAGGAACTTGTGGGAGCGATCCCAATTCGTGCTCCCTTTGTGTTCTCTGTGTTTAATTTCGCTTTTCCTTTATTCCCGTCCATCCCAATACTGTTAGGTTAGCCAGAACATCTCTTCTGATTCACCCAGGGCTCGGTCCTCACGGTGATGCGAGGCTCCATTCGGTGCGTGAGGGCACGCTCCGAACGCTTCACAGTGGGCCAGTGCCTTGTCCTGCGCCTCACCCCTCGGGGGTTCTGGCGGTGACGGCAGGGCACGCTCTTCAAGGAGTTCCAGCAGAACCCTTGTGTGGAACGCGGGGACGGCCCGAGGGGGGGAGAGACGCCACCTGCGTCATTTTTCGGCGGATCACCCTCACCGCGTGGACGAAGGATAGTCGATCCGGGTCAATGTCC
>CAIMQW010000219.1 GCA_903843705.1 uncultured Holophagaceae bacterium
GAATGGCACCAAGACTGCTGACCTGACCATGAGTGTTCTCCCGAACAGCGCCCCGAACCCGGTGACGGTGACGAAGGTGTCTCCCAGTGGGAACCCGACGAAGTATCAGCGCGTGACACTGAATGCGGCGGTGACGGATGCAGATGGCGACGTTCCGACGGTGACGTGGAACTTCGGGGATGGGACGGCGCCTTTAACTGTCTCTCTCACAGCCACTGGTGCGACTCCTTACCTTGGCAATTCCACGGTGGTGCACCAGTTCCTGGCTGCAGGCCTGACGAACGTGACGGCGACGGCCGATGATGGCAAGGGCGGCACCGGAACGGGAATCATCCATCTGACCATTGTGGAGAACAACCCTCCCGTCGCGGCAGTGAGCAGAACAACCACGCCCACCAACGTTGGGTCCTTCTACCAGAATCTGGACTACAGGTTCACTGCAAGCGCTTCGGATCCCGACGGCGACTCCATCGCCAGCTATGAGTGGGACTTCGGGGATGGTGTGGTCATCGCTGGCACCGCGACCCCGACTCACAAGTTCCCATCCTCTGTGACGGGCACCGTGCTGGTGAAGGCCCGTGCCATCGATGCCCGCGGGGCGGTTGGAGACTGGAGCCCAGCAGTGGCCTTCACAGTGCTGGCTACTCCGCTGCCCGTGGTGACCTTCCTGTCTCCCGGCCCCACCTCACTCAACGTGGACCTCAGTCCGGCCTTCGTCACTCAGGCGTTCACCTTCACGGTGACCAACCCGAGGGCGGGCAGCCCTGGCGTGACAGACCCGATCCCCGTTGGTGGCATCAGCTTCACAACCAATGACGCCGCTGCCTCTGTCACCAGCAAGGTCAGCAACGGCGGTGGCAACTACACCTTCACGGTACAATACATGGGGGCCGGCAGTGCTGGCACCCGGACCACGACGCCCACAGCCTTCGCCGCGGATAGCCTGGGTATCCAGGGGCTTCCCTCCACGGGGCCGGCGATGACCATCAAGACCCTGGGCGCGAACCACACGCCAACCATCACCATCACGGACCCGGCAACACCCACGTCTGCGGGGTATACCTCCAAGCCCATCAGCATGGGATTCACGCTCATGGACGCGGACAACGACCCTGTGACCTACACCGTGGACTGGGGGGATGGCACCACCGCAACCACCGCCACGCCCACCGGGAACTTCGTTACCGGCGTGGGGGTCTCCCTGGCCCACACCTATGCGGACGCCTACACCGCCGCGTCCAAGTCCGCGGTGATCACGGTCAATGCCACGGACAACCGCTCCGCCAATGCCACCGCGGTGGCCCAGACCCGAACCTTCACCGTGGCCTTCAACGCCCTTCCCACTGCTGCCATCACCTCGCCCCAGGACAGCGGTAGCGCCCCCACTGGCTATACACCCAACCCCCTGCCAGCAGATACCGTGGTGGTTCCCCTCAACGGAAAGCTCGCCTTCGTGGGTGCCTCCACCAAGCCGGGCAGCCAGGATGCAGTCACCACCGCCTGGAGCATTCCTGGTGGCGTTCCCAGTTCCCGTAATGGGGATTCAACGGGAGATGTCACCTTCACGGGCACTTCGGGTGTCATCACTCCAAACTTGGTCACTTACACGGTCACGGATGCGTTTGGCCGATCAGTCAGCAAGACGAAGACTGTACTCGTCGATGGCGCCAACACTCAGCAGTTCCTTCTGTCCTTCCAATACCGGCAGAAGAGCGACAACAACGGAACGACAACCCTGACCCCGGTGACCACGGCCGCCAATGGCCTGGGCGCCCCGGTCCAGATCTTCCAGGATGGGCAGAGCAACACCTACAACGTCCAGGACCAGGCCCAACTCACCGGAGCCAAGGCTGCTGTGAGCATTCCCGTTCGCTCGGATCTGCCCTTCTACATCAAGATTCCTGGATTCTCCGGCGCGGCGGACGGGACGACCTACCTGATGCGAATCCCCAATGCCCCAACCGGAGCCTTCGCCGACCCCTCCCTGGTGGCCACACCCACGGCGGACTCCAAGTTCAGCTTCCAGAATGGCACTGCGCCCTATAACCCAAGCCTACAGGTGGCCACCGCCCAGGGTTTTGCCGCCGAAGCCTCCCTCGCGGCCCAGCGGAAGCTGAATGGCTACACCGACCTGGTCATCGGCACCACGCCCATCAACGAGCGCTGGCTCGACCGCCTCTCGGTGCCCACCACGGATCCCACCGGGGCCTTCCCCTGGACCCAGTCCAGCAATGCGGCCGGTCTCGTGGACGCCATTCCGGCCTACCAGCTCTTCGCGGAGTGGCCCACCCTGCTGATCACCCGCAAGACCGGGGATCTGAGCGCGGCTCCGACCCTTGAGACAGGAACCGACCCGACCACCAGCACGGGCACTCACGACCAGCTCGGCTTCGTGCTGGACTACCCGACCTACACCGTGGGGACCCTGACCCACGGAGACACCTTCGCGGCCTTCAGCATGCAGGCCTTCCGGGTGCCCGCAGGGGTCACGGACCCCTACCAGCTCTCCCCGGCTTGGCAGAATGCCACCGCGGAGTTGCCCAACCCAGTCTTGGATGTGGCCCATTCACTGACCGTCCATAGCGGGTTAAATCCCGTCCCGGTCGGAGGAGGGGTAACCACCTTCTTCCAGACCCTGGTCAACGGGGCGCCTGGTGGTTCGGCCTTGGCCGGCGGCATTGCAAGCCTGCCGCTGCCCTACGATCCCAACGACCCGGATCGTACGCCATTAGCTTCAGCTTCGACCCGGACCTACTCGGGAATTCGCAGCATCTTTGCTTTCTCTGAGTACCTCTGGTCCACAGTCTGGGCGAGGCCCCTCGTGCTCAACAGCGCCCGGCCCTACTTCATGGACTCCCTCAGCCTGAACACGTATCCTTACTTCCGCTACAGCAACCCGGCCCTCTGGCCCCATGCCTCTGGCATCTCCCCCGATAACAGCGCCTTCAACCTCACGGCGCGGGGCGGTGGCGTGTTCGATGCCAGCGCTCCCGTTGCGGTGGGTGGTGGGGCGGCCCCCAGTACTGGCGTCGGCCGATTCTTCTGGACTGCCTACACCCCCAGTTACTCGGGTGACGCCAGCCAGGGCCAGGTCATCAGCCGCACCTGGCTTGCGGACGACACCACCAAACAGCCTCCCACCGCCTTCTCGGCGGCGAGCGCCACGGGTGATGCCACCGCAGCCTTTGGCTTCATGCCGCCCCAGGACACCATCGTCGATAAGCGGGGCCGCACCGCCACGGGGGCCCTTAGCGGCACTACCCTCGGTGGCTATCGGGTGACCTGGTACAACGCGACCAAGGATGCCAATGGCAACCCCGTGCCCCCGGACTTCTGGGTGGTGGAACTCTCGGACGGCACTGCCAAGTCCCACTTCATGTTGCCTGGAAGCTATCCCGCCGGGACCCAATCGGTTTCGGACGCGATCATGACGGATGCCCGGACCTATCTGCCCTCGGGGAACGCCGCCACCGCCGGTCCAGCCGCCCTGGATAAGGTTGGCCCCGGCTACTGTTGGTTCGATATTCCCGTCGAGCTGCGTCCCACCGCTGCCAGTGGCATCAAGCTTACGGTTTTCGGGGTGAAGTCCATCCTCAAGAACCACCCTGTTGCCGCCGCCCGGGCCCTGAACCGGCCGGACTGGATGGACGCCATCAAGACCGCCACGGCCACCATCAAGGTGCTGGGCGCCAACGGTACCGACCTCGGCTATGCCCACAAGGTGCCCTTCAACTACGCCTGGGATATCGTCGTGGTGAACGGACCTGCCACCTATGTCGCTCCCTGACCCGCACTGCCATGCTTGAATCTGTCTGACACTGCAGCCCTGGGGCCTCTGGCTCTGGGGCTGGACTTGAACAAGATCCCTGGTTCCTGGAGGACCCGTGAAACCCCAAAGCATCCTGATGGCCATGCTCGTGGTGGGCGCGCTGAGTGCCCAGGACTCTTCGTCGGGCCTCAGCCCGAGGGTCCTTCTGTTTGGCGAGTCCATCCAGACCCGGGGCATCCAGCTTGGGCCGAATGCCGAGGACAAGGCAAACCGGCAGACGGGTCCTGGCATCAGGATCATGAGCCGCTTTGCGGATGACTCGCCCTGGAACTGGGAGCTGGCGGCGCGCTTCCAGAGCTCGGCCCGCATGGTCACCAACCGGGACATTGCCGCCACCGCGCCCGCCAACATCCTGGACGCCACCAAGGTCAAGGTGGACTACAGCTACTGGAGCGTGGGCGCCAGCTACGTGCTTCCCCTGGGTAAGGCAGCCGACTTCGGCATCCACCTGGAAGGGCGCAACGAGACCATCAACCCCAAGGGCAGCTACTCCACCACCAACGGTGGCACCGGCTACATCGATGCCATGGCTGTGTATTGGCGCCCCTGGGTGCGCCTGAGCCTGGACTTCAAGGTGCGGACGGGCCCGGTCTATACCGTGATCGGTGGGGACGTCGCTGCGGCCGGCTTCAAGACCAACCAGCGGGTGATCCCGCCCATGTCGCAGATGGACGACCAGACCATGCGGGCCATGGCCCCCACTTGGTCCGGGTCCATTTATGCAGGCGTCCAGTTCTAGCGGTCCGTGCCTGCTCGGCCTCGGCTGCGCCGGTACCGAGATAAGTAGCATTCGGGTGGCAAGGGCTTGGTGTCTTCTTTCCCTTGCGAATTGAGGTGAGGTAGCTTGCGGGGACGGGACAAGGTCTTCCTGGGCATGGCCTGGGCCGCGCTGCTGGCGGGGCTGGCCTGGGCTCTGTCCACCCAGTCGCGTTGGGTCCAGGAGCATGCCGGGAAGCTAAAGGCCCGCCAGCCCGACAAGGCGGGAGGCCCGGCAGCGCCGGCGAAGGCTCCGGAGTCCGAGGAGGCCGCCGCGCCCCCGGCCAGCGCCACGGGCGTGCTGGGGACCGTCGGTGAGGATACCTACCGGGCAATGGCCAAGGACCTCGCGGCGCGCAAGAAGCGGGAGGCCGCCGCCGCTACTGCCGCACGCTCCAGGCCATCTGGTTCGGATAGTCGGTGACGAACTTCTTCTGCTCGGCGGAGTAGTTGCACCCGCCGCCCGTGCTGTCGGGGCCGATGGCCACGAGGCCCAGGTCGATGGCGGGGGGGAAGGCGGCGAGGGTCTGGTTCACGGCCTGCTGCGCGGACAGGCCCTTCTCCAGCAGCTCGTAGGCCCCCTTGGCGACCAGGCGCCGGACGATGTCCTCGCCGTTCCCGGTGCAGGCCACGGCGCCCTTGGGGCCGGCGTAGATCCCGGCGCCGAACATGGGCACGTCGCCCACCCGGCCGTAGAAGGTGATGGTGGTGCCGCCGGTGCTGATGGCGGCGGCGAAGCGGCCCTGGGCGTCCCGGGTGACGCAGCCCACAGTATCGGGGGAGCCCAAGGCCTCCTTTAGGGGGGTCGGGAAGTTCCAGGCCTGTTTCCAGTCGTAGCGCTTCCAAGCTTCGAGCTGTCGGGGGTCGGTGCCCTGCAGAATGGACTGCACGCGCTTGAAGCGGGCGCGGTTCTCAGCGCAGGTGGGGTCGTAGTCCGGGAAGCCCATGGCCCGGGCGAAGCGGGTGGCGCCTTCCCCCACGATGAGGAGGTGGGGCGTGTCCATGACCTTCCGCGCCACCAGCACGGGGTTCTTCACCCGCTCGATGGCGGCCACGGCGCCGAAGGCGCCGCTGGCGCCATTCATACAGGCGGCGTCCATTTGGATGGTCTTGCCGTCGAGGCGGATGTTGGCGCCGGTGCCCGCGTTGAAGCGGGGATCATCTTCCAGCACCACCACACCGGCCAGGGCCGCGTCCAGGGCCGGGGCGCCGGTCTTGAGGACCGCCAGGGCCCGGGCCGCGGCCGCGGCCGTGCCGTCCATGCGGGTGCGGGGGCTGCCTGCCCCGCCGTGGACCACGGCCGCGGGCGGTGCGGCACTCAGCAGGGTGCCCAAGGTCAGGAGGAAGAGGAGCCGTCGCATGGGGGGATTATCCCCCGATGTGGGACATCTCGATCTTCGGCAGGCCCGGGGTGTCGGCTCGGCGCAGCTCCGAGTAGCGGTCGCCCCGGCGCTTCCATTGGGCGGCCAGGAGCGCGGCGAGGTCCGCGTCCGCATGCCCGGCCCGAAGGAAGGCCTTGAGGTCGAGGCCCTCACCGGCGAAGAGGCAGGTGTAGAGGTGCCCGTCCGCGGAGAGCCGCGCCCGGTCGCAGCCGCGGCAGAAGGGCTCGGTCACCGAGGCGATGAGGCCCACTTCGCCCCGGCCGTCGCGGTAGCGCCACTGCTGGGCCACGGAGCCCGGGCCCGGGCTGAGAGGCTCCAGGGGCCAGCGGGCGTTCAGGAGCTGGTGGACCTCGGCGGCGGGCACCACGGAGGCCAGGCGCCAGCCGTTGGTAGTGCCCACATCCATGAACTCGATGAAGCGCAGGGTGTGCCCCTCCTCGCGGGCGAAGGCGGCGAGCTCCAGGATCTCGTCCTCGTTGACGCCGCGCTGCAGGACGCAGTTGAGCTTGAGGGCCGTGAAGCCCGCTGTGCGGGCGGCCTCGAGCCCTGCCAGCACCCGGGAGAGGGACAGGTCCGTGTCACTGAGGGTCTGGAACCGGTCTTGGCGCAGGGTATCGAGGCTGACGGTCAGGCGGCGCAGGCCCGCCGCGCGTAGGCTGGCGGCCTGCTCCGGCAGCAGGACGCCGTTGGTGGTGAGGGCCAGATCCTCGAGACCGGGCACCCCCGCCAGCATCTTCACCAGGAGGGGCAGCTCCCGGCGGAGCAGGGGCTCGCCCCCGGTCAGGCGGACCTTGGCGACGCCCAGGCCCGTGAAGATCCGGGCCAGCCGGGTGATCTCCTCAAAGCTGAGCAGGGCCTCCCGAGCCAGGAAGGGGTGGTCCGGGCCAAAGGCCTCCCGGGGCATGCAATAGCCGCAGCGGAAGTTGCAGCGGTCAGTCACCGAGATGCGCAGGGCCTGGAGGGGACGACCCAGGGTGTCGAGGGGTTTCATAATCCTCCAAGCATAAATCCTTGTGAGCGGTCACAATGATTTGTTTGGGTGGACTTGACTCTATGGGCTTTTTTGACCGATTCCGTTCCCGCGCCGATGAGGCGCCGCTGCCGGGTCTGAACGACCTGCTGGAGGCCCGGGGGCTGCCCCTGGACCTGCCAGGGCTGGGGGACCTGGTCCCGGGGTTCGAGGCGCACCGCAAGGCGGACGAGCGGGAAGCCTGGGTGGATGCCCTGGCGGAGCTTCAGGCCCAGGGCCTGCCCCTCCCGCAGCCCTGGATCGACGCCCAGGACCACCTGCTGCCCGAGCTGGTCCCCGCCTGGGTGGCCGAGCGGGAAGGCCGCTGGTGCCGTGGCTTCATCGAAGGCCTGAGCCAGCGCATCAAGGTTGGTGAGACCGTCATGCCCGCCGCCTGGCTGAAGCTCTGGGATCAGCCGGCGGACGATGTCCTGGAGCTCGCCCTGAACCACCTGCGCCATCGCAGCGAGGGCGGCTTCGAGCGCCTGCCCTCCGGCATCTACCGCGGGCCCTGGCGGGACGGCCTGGATGCGGCGCGCCTGCTGCTGCCGGAGCTGTGGCACGGCCTCTTCAAGGGGCAGCATCCCTTCCTTGCCATCCCCGCGGCGGACACGCTGCTTGCAGCCCCGCAGATCCTGCTGCCCAAGCTCATGGACGAGGTGGGCCGCAGCATGCAGTCCGGCGCCCCGGCGCTGCAGCTGGCCGTCATGGAGCGCATCGACGACACGCTGATGACCGCCCGGCTGCAGGACCCCCATCCCATGTCCGCGCCCCAGAAGGAGCTGAAGCACCTGGATCTCCTGGAGGCCCTCCGCCAGCAGGAACGGGACCTGGATCCCGCCCTGGGCCGCCCCACCGCGGTCGCCATGGTGAAGACCGGCCAGGGCAAGCCTCTGACGATGGCTGCGTGGTCCGCCGGGGCGCCGGCCCTGCTGCCGGAGACGGACATCATTGCCTTCAGCACCGCCGCCGGTGAGCCGCTCGGCGCCTATGTGCGCCAGACGCTCCCCCGAATCCACGAGCTCAAGGGCGAGGTGGTGGCCATCTGGGGTCCCCGCCGCGTCCGCTACGAGGGCTTTCCCACCGCCGAGCAGCTGGCCCGGCTGGAGTGCTTCGCCACCGCCGAGCAGATGAAGAGCCTACAGTCGGGTCCGGGTGCCCGACCGGCGGCCCCGCGCCAGACCGCGCCGGGCGGCGGGGGCGTCAGCTCCCAGGGCGCCCCCCTGCTCCCGCGCCACCTGCGCGGGGCCGGGCTAGGCGTGCAGGACTCCGAGTAGGCTGGTCCAGTCCGTCGAGACGGAGGGCAGCTCGCGAGGCGAACAGAGATCTGGTGGTGATCTTTTCCGGTTCCTTTCCATTTCAGGTGGGTAGACCGTAGCTGAGTTTGCCTGCCAACAGGTAGGCGATGGTGATGAGGTTGCGGGTGGTGCTGTAGCCCCGGGCTTTTCCTTTGGCGGCCTGGAGGATGGAGTTGAGGCCTTCGGCA
>CAIMQW010000220.1 GCA_903843705.1 uncultured Holophagaceae bacterium
CTCAACTCCATCCTCCAGGCCGCCAAAGGAAAAGCCCGGGGCTACAGCACCACCCGCAACCTCATCACCATCGCCTACCTGTTGGCAGGCAAACTCAGCTACGGTCTACCCACCTGAAATGGAAAGGAACCAGTTTTCTGGACCTAGGGGAAGCCACCCCCCCCCTGAGTCGAAGTCCCTGATGTCGAGGCCCAGGTTGCTGAGCATCGGGGAAGTCTGCGAGGAGACCGGGCTGACCGTGGACGTGATCCGGGTCTGGGAGCGCCGCTACGGTTTTCCCGTGCCGCTGCGCCTGCCCTCGGGGCACCGGCGCTACCAGATGGCGGACCTGTTCCGCCTGAGGCTCATGGCCGAGGCCATGGCCCGGGGACATCGGGCCAGTCAGGTGGTGCCTTCGGATGAAGCCGCGCTCCGGGCGCTGCTCCGGCCCAAGTCGAGCCCGCGGGTGGATGGGTTCTTGGCGGCCATCCTCGCCAAGGATCTCGATGCCATGCGCTGCCTGATGGTTGAGGGCCTGAGCCAGCTGGGCTGGGCCGAGGGTACAATTCGTCCTGAGCACGAGGCGCTGGTCGTCCAGATGCTGGAGGGCCTCCTGCGCAAGCTGCGCCGGGATTACCACTCGCTGGCCGGCCGGGGCCGGGTGCTGCTCTGCACCCTGCAGGGGGAGAACCGGAACCTCGACCTCCTGCTGGCGGGCCTGGCCTATGCTGTCCAGGGCGCGCGCACCAACCTGCTGGGGTCCGACGCGTCGAGCAGCGACATCGCCAAGTCCACCCGCATCCTGAGGGTTGATGCGGTGGGGGTCGCGCTGTCCGCCCAGAACACCGGGGAATCGGTCCAGCACATGCTCATGGACCTCAGGGACCGGCTCCCGCTGGATTGCCGCCTGCTGGTCGGCGGCCGGGGTGCGGTCCGCACCCGGAAGATCCAGGGCGTCGAGCGGATGGATGTGGTGAAGGTGGCCTGATCGCCCATTCCGGGCCCACCGTTCTCGGGCCCCATGGACCCTCAAGTCTGAGTAACCTCGGAGGATGGAACCCACGACCCTCCGCGCTGTCATGGCCGCGCTCCGCAACCCGGAGAGCGGCTGCCCCTGGGACCTGAAGCAGGATCACCAGAGCCTGGCCCGCTACCTCCGGGAGGAGGCGGCGGAGGTGCTTGAGGCCCTAGCCGAGCACCAGTCGGGGGAAGGCGTCACCGAGGCCCACCTCTGCGAGGAGCTGGGCGACCTCTACCTGCAGATCGCCTTCCACGCCCAGCTGGCCGAGGATCGCGGCGCCTGGGACCTCCCCGACGTGGAGCGGACCGTGGTGGAGAAGCTGGTCCGGCGCCACCCGCACGTCTTCGCCCAGGTGGCTGTCGATGGGGCCGAAGAGGTGTTCACCAACTGGGCGGCCATCAAGCGCGAAGAAAAGGGGGTCACCCCGGAAACTGAACCCCGGCTGCTGGAGGGCATCCCTGCCACCCTGTCACCGATGGACGAGGCCCTGGAGATCGGCCGCCGCTGCGCCAAAGTGGGCTTCGAGTGGCCGGACCTGGAGGGTGTCCTCGACAAGGTGAAGGAGGAGGTGGCCGAGCTGCAGGCGGAATCCGATCCCGTGCGGGTGGAGGAGGAATTCGGCGATGTGCTCTTCAGCCTGATGCAGTGGGCGCGCAAAAAGGGCGTGGACCCCGATGCCGCCCTCCGGCGCCAGATGGTCCGATTCAAGGGTCGCTTCCGCGCCGTGGAGGACGACGCCCGCGCCCACGGCGGCTGGGAGCGCCGCACCTTGGACGAGATGGAGGCCGCCTGGCAGGCGGAGAAGCGGCGAAGCCAGGCCTGAGTTACACCGCGTCGGCGATGGCCTTGCCGATTTCCTTGGTGCTGGCGGTACCGCCCATGTCGGGGGTGCGCGGGCCTGTGGCCAGCACCTTCTCGATGGCGGCCATGACCGAAGCCCCGGCCTCGGGACAGCCGAGGTGGTCGAGCATCATGGCCCCGGCCCAGATCTGGCCGATGGGGTTGGCGATGCCCTTGCCATAGATGTCCGGCGCCGAGCCGTGGACAGGTTCGAACATGGACGGATACTCGCGCTCGGGGTTCAGGTTGGCGCTGGGGGCGATGGCGATGGTGCCGGTGCAGGCGGGGCCGAGGTCCGAGAGGATGTCCCCGAACAGGTTGGAGCCCACCACCACATCGAACCAGTGGGGGTTCCGCACGAAGTGGGCCGTGAGGATGTCCACGTGGTACTGATCCACCTTCACTTCGGGATAGGCGGCGGACATTGCCTTCACCCGCTCGTCCCAATAGGGCATGGTGATGGCGATGCCGTTGGACTTGGTGGCCGAGGTGAGGTGCTTCTTCGGCCGCGACTGGGCGATGTCGAAGGCCACCTTTAGGATGCGGTCCACGCCCTGGCGGGTGAACACGCTCTGCTGTACGGCCATCTCCTGGTCGGTGCCTTCGTAGAGGCGGCCACCGATGCTGGAGTACTCGCCCTCGTTGTTCTCCCGCACTACGATGAAGTCGATGTCGCCCACCTGCCGGCCCGCCAGGGGGCAGGGCACGCCGGGCATGAGCTTCACGGGGCGGATGTTGGCATATTGGCGGAAGCCGCGGCGGATGGGGATGAGCAGACCCCAGAGCGAGACGTGGTCCGGCACCCCGGGGAAGCCGACGGCGCCCAGGAAGATCGAATCGTGGTGGCGGATCTGGTCCAGGCCGTCCTCGGGCATCATGCGGCCGGTCTGAAGGAACTGCTCGCAGCTCCAGGGGAACTCATCCCATTGGAAGCGCAGCTCGTGCTTGGCTGCGGCGGCCTCCAGCACGCGGATGCCTTCGGGCACAACTTCCTTGCCGATGCCATCGCCCGGGATGACCGCGATTCTCAGATCCCGCATGTGGAACCTCCTTTGAAGAAACAACCATCAGCCGCTGGAGAGCGCTGAATTGGCTTCAGAAATGGAGCCAAATATGATTCTTCACAATATCTGACTCACGAGTAAACTACGCACGAAATCCAACCCATGGAGGCTACCCATGAGCCAGAACGCTGATCCAGGAACATCTCCCGCCGGAGGCCTGCCCGGGTGGCAAGGCGCCAAACCCGCTCAAGCCCTGGCCACCCTGGCCCTTGGGCTGGTGCTCTATTTCGGGTTGCCCAGCGTGGTCCCCGTGCCCGACGCGAAGGCCTTCGCCGGCGTGCCGGCGGTCGCCAAGCCCGCGGCTCCAACGGCCAAGCCCGCACCGAAGCCGGAAGCCAAGCCCGCAGCGGCGGCGCCGGCCAAGCCTGCAGCGGCACCCGCGGCACCGGCAAAGCCCCTGACCAAGGCCCAGGCCGAGGCCAAGCTCAAGGCGGAAGCCGAAGTGAAGGCCAAGGCCGAGGCGGCTGCCAAGGTGAAGGCCGAGGCCGATGCCAAGGTGAAGGCTGAGGCGGACGCCAAGGCAGATGCCAAAGCCAAGGTGGATGCTGAGGTCAAGCGTAAGGCTGACTGGGTGAAGGGGCTGCACCTCTTCGCCATATTCGTCACCACCATCGCCGGCATCATCATGAAGGCGCTGCCCATGGGCGCGGTGGCCATGATTGGCATCGCTGTGACGGCCCTCAGCGGGACGCTCAGCATCGCCGACTCCATGAGCGGGTTTTCCGACGTGGTGATCTGGCTCATCGTCCTGGCCTTTTTCATCTCCCGGGGCTTCATCAAGACTGGCCTCGGTGCCCGCATCGCCTACTCCTTCATGGCTCTGCTGGGCAGGCGCACGCTCGGCCTCAGTTACGGCCTGGCCGCCACGGACTTGGTGCTCTCCCCGGCCATCCCTAGCAACACGGCCCGGGGCGGCGGCATCATCATGCCCATCATGGCCTCCCTGGCCCGGGCCTACGGCAGCCACCCTGGGGACGCCAGCGCGAAGAAGATGGGTGCCTTCCTGACCCTGACGGCCTACCAGGTGAACTGCATCACAAGCGCCATGTTCCTCACGGCCATGGCCGCCAACCCCCTGGCCCAGAAGCTGGCGGGCGACCTCAAGGTGACGCTCACCTGGGGCGGGTGGGCTCTGGCTGCCCTGGTTCCTGGCCTCGTGGCCCTGATTCTGGTGCCCTTCCTGCTCTATAAGCTCATGCGCCCGGAGATCACCGAGACCCCCGAGGCCGTCGAAATGGCCAAGGGTCATCTGCGCGACCTGGGGCCCGTGAAGCGCCAGGAGTGGATGATGCTCGGCGTCTTCGTGATGCTGCTGGTGCTCTGGATCTTCGCCAAGCAGCTGGGGGACATCAACGCCACCACCTCCGCCCTGGTGGGCCTGGCGGTGCTGTTGCTGACGGGCGTCCTCAACTGGGAAGATATCAAGGCCGAGACCGGCGCCTGGGACACGCTGGTGTGGTTCGCGGCCCTGGTGATGATGGCCAGCTTCCTCAACAAGCTGGGCATGGTGCCCTGGTTCAGCAAGAGCATGGGCGGCATGGTCGCCGGTCACGGCTGGCTGTTTGCCTTCCTGGTGCTGGCCCTCGTGTACTTCTACAGCCACTACTTCTTCGCCAGCAACACGGCCCACGTGGCCTCCATGTATGCGGCGTTCCTCGGCGTCTCCATTGCCGCCGGCGCACCACCGGTGCTGGCAGCCCTGGTGCTGGCCTTCTTCAGCAACCTCTTCGCGGGTATGACCCACTACGGGACCGGTCCCGCGCCTGTGCTGTTCGGCACGGGCTATGTGGAGCTGGGTCCATGGTGGCGCATGGGGCTGCTCATCAGCGTCGTGAACATCGTCATCTGGGTCGGTGTCGGCGGCCTGTGGTGGAAGTTCCTGGGCCTCTGGTAGCACTCGCCCGGACATGAAGAAGCCCCGCCAGGGAGCGGGGCTTCTTCATGTCAGAGGGTGGAATCAGGCGAGGAACTTCGACAAGCCGTAGGCGACGACGGTGGAGGTGCCGACTCCGATGAGGCCGGGGATCATGAAGCTGTGGTTGAGGAGATACTTGCCGATGCGCGTGGTGCCGGTGCGGTCCATGTTGATGGCGGCCAGATCGCTGGGGTAGAAGGCAAAGAAGAAGTAGGCGTAGCTGGCGGGGATCAGGCTCAGCAGCAGCGGCGTGGGCAGGCCTAGGGCGTAGCCGAAGGGCAGCATGATGGTGAGCGTGGCGGCCTGGCTCTTCACGAAGGCCGAGACGGCGAACATGGCGAGGGCGAAGGTCCAGGGAGCCATCTGCACCATGGTCTTGATGTTGGCGATGAGGTAGCTCTCGTTGGCCTTGATGAAGGTTTCGCTCATCCAGGCGATGCCGAAGATGGAGACGACGGCGATCATGCCCGCGATGAAGACGCTGGAGCGGGCGATCTCGGGGGCCTTCACCTTGGTGGCGAAGAGGATGAAGCTGCCGAAGGCCAGCATGACCATCTGCACCACGGTGGTCATGGGCACGGGCTTGCCGTTTACCAGGGGCAGCAGGCCGGGCTTCATGGCCACCAGGATGATGGCCAGCACGCCCGCGAAGAAGATGGCCACCGAGAGCTTGGCCGAGGTGGGGATCACCTTGTCCAGGGTGGTGACGTTGGCGTCCAGGCCCTTGGCGAAGTCAGGGTCCTTCAGGCGCTCGAGGTACTCGGGATCCTTGTCGAGGTCGAGGCCACGGTTGAAGCTCCAGGCCGCCGCCACCAGCACGCCGATGATGCCCGCGGGCAGGGTGATGCGGATGATGTCGAAGAGGCCCACGGGATGGCCGTTCTTGGCAGCCATGGCCAGGAAGGTGGTGACCGCGGCCGCCACGGGGCTGGCCGTGATGCCCATCTGGGAGGCGACGCTGGAGATGGCCATGGGCCGCTCGGGCCGGATGCGGGTCTTCAGGGCCACGTCGGAGATGACCGGCAGCAGCGCGTAGACCGCGTGGCCGGTGCCAACGCAGACCGTGAGGAAGAAGGTGGAGAGCGGGGCGAGGATGGTCACGTATTTGGGGTGGGCGCGCAGCAGGCGCTCAGTCAGCTGCACCAGGTAGTCGAGGCCGCCCGAGACCTGCAGGGTCGCCGAGGCGGTCACCACGGCCAGAATGATCAGCATCACGTCGATGGGGGGCGTGCCCGGCGCCACCCGGAACCCGAAGACCAGCACCGCCACACCGAGGCCGCCGATGAGCCCCAGGGCGACCCCGCCCTTGCGGATGCCGATCAGGATGGCGCCCAGGACGAGCACAAATTGGATCCAGAACATCAAGGCGGGGGACATAGGGCACTCTCCTTGGGAGCAGAACCCGGTGGTCTGACCACCGGATCGGTGATGCTTTAATTAATAGCAGATGTAATCATCGTGAATGGGCTGGTCACCCTTTTGGAAGTTGAAAAACCATTCCACTGCCAAGGGTTTGGAGTGGCCGCCCTGGCTCGCCCGGAGGGGATTCACGGGCCAACCGGCCCCGGGGAAGGGTAGGATGGCCTTTTCCGGATCGACTGCCGTGAGCCACCT
The DNA here is from genome assembly GCA_903843705.1 of uncultured Holophagaceae bacterium. Classification (GTDB taxonomy): domain Bacteria; phylum Acidobacteriota; class Holophagae; order Holophagales; family Holophagaceae; genus Geothrix. The sequence goes on from CAIMQW010000220.1 coordinate 6,434, forward strand.
TCCCTTCCACCTCGTGACCCTGACCCATGCGGACTGGGACTCGGCGCGGGCCTGTGCCCGGCGCCTGGGCGACGACGCCCTGCCGGAGCTGCGCCTGGACCTGTTTCC
>CAIMQW010000221.1 GCA_903843705.1 uncultured Holophagaceae bacterium
AACACCGTTTCCACGTCGAACACGAGGAACATCACGGCCACCAGGTAGTAGCGGACCGAGAACTTGGACCTCGCCTCGGACGTGGGCGTGACGCCGCACTCGTAGGACGAGTATTTTGCCGCGCTTGGCCAGTTGGGCCGTAGCAGCCACGACAAATTCCAGATGATGATCGGCAGGGCCACTGCTACCAGTATCAGCAGCAGGATGGACGCGTACCCACGCATGGAGCCTCCAGGACCAGTCATTGTGGAGCCTCGGTGCTGCTAAGGTCAACGCTCGAAGCCAACCCAACCGTCCTTTGTGACCCATGCCCTATTCTCGGCCCTCGTCCCGGCCCCTGATCCGGTAGGATGCTTCCATGTCCGTGCCGAACCCTCCGAGCCCCGCCGATTCTGCCGAGGCAGCCGATCGCGCCTTGACCGACTACAAGCCGGCCAAGGAGCTCTACCCCACCCTCGACCTCACCCGCGAGCCGGTGGACTTTGCGCTGTTCCAGGCCCTGCCCCTCGACCTGATGTTCAAGCACCACTTTGTGCCGGTGCAGGAGCGGGACGGCGCCCTCTGGCTGGCCATGGCCGATCCCCTGGATATTCCCACCCAGGACATGCTGCGCCAAAGCCTCAAGCGCCCCCTGCGCTTCGCTGGTGCCCCCCTGGCCCAGATCCAGGAAGTGCTCAAGAAGTCCGAGAGCGGCCAGAAGGTCATGGACGAGGCCGGGGAGGCCCTCAAGGTCCAGGTGCTCCGCGAGGAGGACTGGGATGACGAGGTCCTGGACCTGGAACGCCTCACCGACAAGGACGAGGCCCCCATCGTCCGCCTGGTGGACACCACGATCTTCAACGCCCTCCAGCGCCGCGCCTCGGACATCCACCTCGAGACCACGGCCACGGGCTTCCAGATCAAGTACCGCATTGACGGCAGCCTCTACTCCGCCGCGGACCCCATCGACCGGCGCTTCGCCTCGCCCATCATCAGCCGCATAAAGGTCATGTCCGAGCTGGACATCGCCGAGAAACGGAAGCCCCAGGACGGCCGCTTCAAGCTCAAGGTGCGCGGCCGGGCCATCGACTTCCGCGTGAGCATCATGCCCACCATTCACGGCGAGGACGCGGTGATCCGCATCCTCGACAAGGAGAACCTCACCGAGGAATTCCAGTCGCTCACCCTGGAAATCCTGGGTTTTTCGGATCACGAGCTGAAGCGGCTCCGCCGTTTCGCTCATGAGCCGTACGGGATGTTCCTGGTGACGGGCCCCACGGGCTCCGGCAAGACCACCACACTCTACGCGGTCCTCAGCGAGATCAAGACCCCCGAGGACAAGATCATCACCATCGAGGACCCGGTCGAGTACCAGCTGGAAGGCGTCACCCAGATCCCCGTCAACGAGAAGAAGGGCCTGACCTTCGCCCTGGGCCTACGATCCATCCTCCGCCACGACCCCGACAAGATCCTGGTGGGTGAGATCCGCGACCCCGAGACCGCCCAGATTGCCATTCAGTCCGCCCTGACGGGCCACCTGGTGTTCACCACGGTTCATGCCAACAACGTCCTGGATGTGCTGGGCCGCTTTCAGCACATGGGGGTCGAGGTCTACAACTTCGTCTCCTCCCTTAACTGCATCCTGGCCCAGCGCCTCATCCGCGTCCTCTGCCCCAAGTGCAAGCGGCCGGCCCCCCCGCCGACAGCCCTGGATCTGGAAGAGAATGACGTCGACGCGGCCTGGCTGAGCGGCGCCACCCTTTTCGACCGCGTGGGCTGCGTGGACTGCCACGGCACCGGCTTCCGGGGTCGCCAGGCCATCATCGAGTTCATGGGCCTCAACGACGAGCTCCGCGAGCTGCTCATCCAGCGCGCCCCGGTCCGCGAGGTCAAGGCCGCAGCCCGGCGGGGGGGCATGCAGTTCCTGCGGGACAGCGCCCTGGAGAAGGTGCGGCTGGGTCTCACCACCTTCGCCGAGATCAACAAGGTCACCTTCCGCGACGGCGCCTGATCAGCTGTCGTTCCGCCGCAAAGCCACCCTCAGATGCTCCCTCAACTCCTCCAGGCTGAAGGGCTTCGGCAGAATGCTGACCGCGGCGGTGGCCGCCGCCAGCTCGGAGGCCTGCTGGGTGGCGCGCCCGGTGGCCAGGACCACCGGTAGCTCCGGCCGCAGCTGGCGCAGCAGGGGCAGCGTCCCCACCCCCCCCAGGCCCGGCATGTTCAGGTCCAGGATCACCAGATCAAAGGGCGCTCCGGTCTCCAGCAGCGCGAGGGCCGCCTCTCCGGACTCGACGGCCTCCGACGTGTGCCCCAGGGTCTGCAACAAGATGCAGAGGCTCATCTGCAGCAGGTCGTCATCGTCCACCACCAGCACCCGCAGGGGTTGGGCCTTGGGTGAGGGTGGCGCGACCACGGGACTCGAGGTTGGCTCCGGCACCGCAGCTGGCAGCTGCATCGTGATGCAGGTGCCAACCCCCTCGGTACTGCGCAGGTCCAGGCGCCCACGATGGGACTTCACGGTGCCGTAGACGATTGAGAGTCCAAGCCCGGTGCCCTTGCCCTGGGGCTTGGTGGTGAAGAACGGGTCCATGGCCTTGCCCATCACCTCTGGGGGCATCCCCTTGCCCGTGTCCTGGATCTCCAGCTCCACCAGGCTGGGTCCGGCGTTCCGGGTCCGCAGCGTGAGGGAGCCGCCCTCGGGCATGGCATCCACCGCGTTGACGCAGAGGTTCATCAGGGCGTGGCCAAGAGCGGCGGGATCTCCCAGGACAGGGGCTAGGCCCGGGTCAAGCTCCATCTCAAGGCGCACCCTCTGCAGGGTGGTGTGCTCCAGCAGGGCGGTCTGCTCCCGCACGACCTCGTTCAGGTTGAGCAGCCGTTCCTCAGCGATGCCCTGCCGGGCGAACCCCAGCAGGCCCTGCACCAGCGTCCGGCCCCGGAGGCAGGCCTTGGTGATGGTCTCCATGCTGCGCTGCTGGGAGGAACCCCGGGGCGCCTGGGCCTCGTGGATTGACGACAGGGCCATGATGGCCCCCAGCACGTTGTTCATGTCGTGGGCCACGCCGCCGGCGAGGCTCCCCAGGCTCTCCATCTTCTGGGCCCGCTGGAACTGCTGCTCCAGCTCCAGGCGCTCCAACTCAAGCCGCTTCCGGTCGGAGATGTCCCGGAAGGTGACGATACCGTAGAGCAGCTCGCCCTGGTCATCGTAGAAGGGCACACCACTGTAGGAGCCGTGGAAGGCCCCGTCGGCACCCTTCACCTTCAAGGACACCTCGTATTCAGTGAATCGTTCGCCGCGCAGTACCCGCGCGGAGGGTCGTTCCGCCAAAGACAGGTCGCGGTCCCCGCAGCGGAGCCATTCGATGAGGGGTATGGTCGCTGTCTGGCTGGCGGGAGGAGCCAGTCCCCACCTCGCCCAGATCTCGCCAGTGGAACGGTTCGCCAGGATGACCCGCCCCTCGGGATTGTAGAGTACCAGGCCCTCACTCATGTTGGAGAGGATCGCTTCGTCGCGCAGGGCCACCTGCCGCTGGGCTTCCTCACTGCTCCGCAGAGCCTCCACGGCCCGCTTCCGCGCCATCATGTCCCGTATGTAGACCACGAACTGCCCAATGTCCGGCAGGTGGGTGACAGACACTTCCACGGGGAAGGTCGTGCCGTCCCTCGTCCGGTGGATGGACTCGAAGATATCCGAGCCCTTTTCGAGGATCAGCGCGAAGTGAGCCCCGGTTTCCGCCTGGCTTTCTGCCGCTTCCAGGTCACTCGGGGCCTTGCCCAGGAGCTCCTCCCGGCCATACCCCAGCATGAGGCAGGCCGCGTCGTTCACCTCGAGGATCCGACCCTGGCTGTCCAGCAGCCAGACCGCGTCCATGGCTGTGCGGAGCATGCTTCGGTAACGCGCCTCGCTCGCCTGGAGGGCCTCCTCCGTGCGCTTCTTCTCCGCGACCTCCCAGGCCAGGTCCGCGAACTGCTGGACCGTCTCCACATCCCGCGGGCCGTAGGGGTCGTGCTTGTTGCCCACCCCTAGCAGAGCGACGACGCGGCCCCCACGCAGGACGGGCACCACCAGCTCCCGCAACACCTGCGCGTGGCCTTCCGGCAGGCCCTTTCGGTGGGGGAGGCTGGCATAGTCGTTGTGGATCAGCGCCACGCCCTGCCTGAGTGCATCCACCCACACCCCGGCCTGACTCACGGGGTAATGGAGACCGTGGCCCGCCGCCCTGCAGAAGTCCCGGCCCGTGCGGGTGCTCCAAGCCTGGAGGGTCAGGCTTTCCTGGTCCGGGTCCACGAAGTGGCAGAAGCCGATGAAGCTGCCCGTCAGGAGCTCGGCCTCGTCCAAGCTGGCCCGAAGGATCTCCTCCAGCGCAGCCTTGGCGGCGAGGTCCACAATGCGCGTCCGGGCCGCCAGGATGGCCTGTGCGTAGTAGGCCTCCGTACGAGCCTCAAAGGACAGGATCATTCCCCCTTCGGCCAGGGGCGTGGCCGAGTATTCCACCCAGTCCTGGACGCCATCGCTCCAACCCAGGCCAACCACGGCCCGCTCCGCCGGGGCGCTTCCCCGCAGGCTCCGCGCACCGGGGAAGTCCTCCCGGGCGAGCGCCATCCCACCCGCGGCCAGCAACTGGCAGTCGTCCCGAAACAGACCCTGGGTCCGCAGGCTGCCCCGGTCCTGCCGCAGTAGGCGCAGAGCCGCGCCATTGGCCTCTACCACCCGCCCGGCGCCATCCAGGAGCACCATTCCCTGGGGCAGCACCTCCAGCAACGGATCCCACCCCTGGCGAGCAGGAGGCCTGAGGTTCTGGACCGGTTCAGACATGGGACCCACGGATTACGCCCTGCCCCCCTTCTATCGGATCAGGCGACCTCTTGATGAATTTAGAACTGAAGCTCAGGCCCCCGCACCAGCTCCCGCTCAAGGCTCTGCAGCTTCCGCAACCGGGCAAACAGCCCCGGCAGGACGGCCAGGGCTTCCGGCGTGCCCAGCTGGACGGTGCAGCCCTCCTCCAGCACCAGCACCCTGGCGCAGGTCTCGGCCACGAACACGCGGTGGGTGGCCACCAGGAGGGTGGACTTCCCGAGGAAGCTACGCAGGTTCTCGAGGATTCGGCTCTCAGTCTCTGCGTCCACCGCCGAGAGGGCATCATCCAGCAGCAGCAGCCGGGGGCGGCGGAGCAGGGCCCGGGCCAGGGCTGTTCGCTGGCGCTCGCCGCCGCTGAGGATCACGCCTCGCTCGCCGACCACAGTGTCCAGGCCGTCGGGCAGCCGGCGGATCAGCTCATCCATGGCCACCACCCGGGCGATCTCCCAGATCTCGTCCTCGGTGGCCTCGGGCCGCCCCATGGCCAGGTTGACTCGCAGGGTGTCCGAGAACAAGAAGGCGTCCTGGGGCACCCAACCCAGCCCCGCCCAGTGGCGGCGCAGGTTGGCGTCGGTCAGGGGCTCGCCATCCACCCGCATCCGGCCGGACTGGGGCTCGCGGAGCCCGGCCAGGACCTGCAGCAGCAGGGTCTTGCCAGACCCGATGCCGCCCACCACCGCAAGGCTGTCCCCGGGCGCCAGGCTCAAGTCCAGCGGTCCGAGGCCTCGGCCCGTCTCGAAGCGGTGGGTGACGCCCTCGAGTGACAAGGAAGCCGGCGTTTCCGGCAGGGTGATGGGTTCCGCGGGCGGCAGGGGGCGCTCAGGGCTGTGGAGCAGCTGCTCCAGGCGCTCCTGCCCAGCCCGGGCCCGCTGGAAGAGGTTTGCGGACCAGCCCAGGCTCATGACCGGCCAGGCCAGCGCCACCAGGAACCCCGTGAAGGCCGTGAGGTCGCCCAGGGTCAAGGTGCCCTTCACCACGAGGGCACCGCCGTAGGCCACCAGCACCAGGGCCGAGGCGCCGCTCATGAAGGCCGACAGGGGCGCGTAGGCACTGAAGATCACGGACTGCTTCATGCTCAGGGAGGCGTGGCGCCGGCTGAGCGTGTCGAACTGCGCCACCCGCGCACCCTCCAGCCCGAAGGCCTGCACGACCCGCTCGCCGCTGATGGTCTCGTGACTGAAGGTGGACAGGGCCGAGAAGGCGAGCTGCAGCTTCTGCTGCACCAGGTGGCTCCACTTGCCGATGACGTAGAACCCCATGGCCAGGAAGGAGAACGGCAGCATCACCGCCAGGGTGAGGCGCCAATTGGTGTGGAACATCAGGCCCAGGGTTACGGGGAGGATGGAGATGACCTGAAGGAAGCTCATGAGGCCGGGACCCGTGGCCATGCGCACGGTGCCCACGTCGTCCCCGACCCGGGACATCAAGTCGCCCACCCGCTGCCGCTCGTAGAAGGCGAAGGGCCGCGCCAGCAGGAACCCGTAGAGGGCCTCGCGCTGCTCCCGCTCTACCTCGCGGCTGAGACCGATGAGCGTGTTGCGCATGAGGTAGCGTCCGATGCCCGCGATTGCCGTGAAGGCCAGCATCCAGGCCAGGTAGACCCTCGAGCCGTGCCAGTCCTGGTGCTCCAGGGCGTTCACCGCGCGGCCGGACCAGTAGGGCACCACCGAAGCCGCCACGCTGCACCAGACAGTGGCCAGCAGGCCCCAGTGGAGGGTGCGCCGATGGCGCGCCATCAGAGGCCACCACCACCACAACTTCGACTTCGAAAGATCCGCCAACGGGTTCCCCCCCGCAATCAGAGTAGCAACACCCATCCGCCCCTGCCGACAGATCTGGACAGGGTGCCTTCGCCCTTTCCCTGGCGCGCCTTCCGACACATCTTCGGGGCTGTCCCCGGATCCAGCCATGCGCCACACCCTGCAGGCCTTCGCCCTGGCCCTCGCCGCCCTGCTCCCCCCGCCCAGGCCGTGGAGGAGTTCCTCCAGGCCGTCCCCGGCCCCATCCCCGGCTAACTGCCCTTCCGATCTATGGAATGAGGTTTCAGGACCTTCCCAGCTTGGCCTGCATGATGTCGAGGATCTCGGAGTCAGCGCCGGCCATGCCGCGCTGGGCGAGGCGGCCCAGGTTCTCCAGGGAGGCGGCGCCCCCCGCGCCCACGATGCCGTCCGTGGCGGGGATGCCGAAGCC
>CAIMQW010000222.1 GCA_903843705.1 uncultured Holophagaceae bacterium
ACCCGAAAAAGTGTAGGTGCTGCCTCAAATTTCTTCGGATGTGACAAAAAGTGTCCACCACCTGAACCGATGATTTCGGGGGTGAACGCGACATGCCGAGATACGACATCCAATTCCAGAAGGGCCTTTCCCTCCGGGAGTATCGGGCGACAGCCAAAACTGACCCTCTGGCGACAGAACTATTGACCCCCTGAGTCGCCGAGGAGGTGACGTGGGCAGGGAATGGAGGACGCTGGGTCCCAGACAACTGGGGGCCGAGGTGTTGGACGCACGCGAGGTTCAAGGAATCTTTGGGCTGCTGGGCCGGGGATGGCAGGTGAAAGCAATCGCCCGGGAACTGGGGATGGCGCGGAATACAGTCCGGGCCTGGGTGCGGCGGGGACCTGACGCTGAGCGGCCCCGGACGGGCCGACCCCAGGCATTGGTGGGCCACGAGGACTGGTTGAAAGCCCGGTTCCTGGCCGGCGTCCGGAACGCGGATGTGCTGAGGCAGGAGTTGGCAGACCGTGGCCTGCTGGTGAGTATCCGGACGGTGGAGCGGTTCGTGTCTCCGCTCCGGACCGCAGCCATGAACGAGGAGCGGGCCACGCTGAGGTTTGAGACGGAACCGGGTCAGCAGATGCAGATCGACTTCGGGGAGAAGTGGATCGATGTGGCCGGGGAGCGGGTGAAGGCCTTCGTGTTCGTGGCAACGCTGGGCTACAGCCGGTGCACCTTCGCTCGGGTCTATCCCACCCTGCGGCAGCGCCACTGGTTGGAGGGCCTGGAGGCGGCGCTACACCACTTCGGAGGCGTGCCCGAGGAGTGCGTGGTGGATAACGCCAAAGCCCTCGTCCTCCGGTGGCAGGGAGACCGTCCTGTCTTTCATCCCGAGTTCCAAGCCTTCTGTCATCACTGGGGCATGAGGCCCCGGGCCTGCCGGCCTTACCGGCCCAGGACGAAGGGCAAGGTGGAACGGGGCGTGGGCTATGTCAAAGGCAACGCCCTGGGGCGTGTCTCCTGGGCAAGCTGGGAGTCTCTCCATGGCCACCTGATCTGGTGGATGCGGGAGGTTGCAGATGTGCGCACCCATGGCACCACGGGGGAGAAACCCGTGGACCGGGCCGAGCGGGAGCGGAGGGCTCTCCTTGCCGTCGGCAGCCACCCGAGCTACCTGCGTGCCCGGCGCTTCACCCGGAAGGTGACCGGGGACTGCCGGGTGGAGTTCGAGACCAACCGCTACTCGGTGCCCTACCACCTGGTGGGCCGCACGGTGGATATGGAGGTGGAGGGCGGCGAACTGGTCGTTCGCTGGGCTGGTCAGGTGGTGGCCGAGCATCGGATCACCGATGGCCGCCACCGGGATACCCAGGATCCAGGACATGTAGAGGGATTGGTGCGGAGGACCTACAAGGCCCTCCATCCCTGTGAGCTCCAGCGTCCCCTCTCGGACTACGAGGCCGTGGTCGGAGGTGAGCGATGGTAGATCCCCAGATGGAACGGGTGACCCGCCACCTGACCCGGCTGAAGCTGGTAGCCACGCGGGAGCGGCTGGACAGCCTGCTTCAGGAGGCCGCCCGGAAGGAACTCGGCTACATGGACTTCCTGGACCTGGTGCTCTCGGAGGAGGCCCAGTCCAAGGACCAGAAACGCACCCGCATGGGCATTCAGATCGCCCACTTCCCCGTGGTGCGTAGGCTGGAGGACTTCGACTTCAGCCTGCAGCCCTCCATCGATCAAAGACTCCTCCGGGAGTTGGAGACGGGCCGGTTCATCGCCAACGGCGAGAACGTGCTTCTGCTGGGGCCCCCCGGTGTGGGAAAGACACACCTGGCCATCGGTCTGGGCCGGAAGGTGGTAGAGCACGGCGCCAGCGCCCTGTTCGTCCCGGCCCTGGGACTGGTGGCCCAGCTGATGCGGGCAGAGAGCGAAGGTCACTTGGAGGAACGGCTGACCCACCTGACCAAGCCCAAGCTGCTAATCATCGACGAGCTGGGGTATTTGCCCTTCGAGCGCCGGGCGGCCCACCTGCTGTTCCAATTGGTGAACCGCAGGTATGAACGGGGGAGCATGATCCTCACCAGCAACCAACCCGTGGGCAACTGGGGCGAGGTATTCGGTGATGCGGTACTGGCCACCGCAATCCTGGACCGACTGCTGCACCACAGCCACGTCATCACCATCAAGGGCGAGAGCTACCGGCTCCTTGAGAAGCGCAAAGCGGGCCTGCTCCGTCCCGCCAGGCCCGTGGACTGACCTCACCAGAACCACGCCGCGAGGCAGGCGGGCTCTCGAGTAGGCACCCCCAGTTACCTGGGGGCACCTCTCACAGAACCGTGCAAGTGCTGTTCACACACGGCTCTTCGGGATGACGGGTTATGACCCCCGCCACCGGCCGGTTTACGACCTCTCCTCTCCCGGGGC
>CAIMQW010000223.1 GCA_903843705.1 uncultured Holophagaceae bacterium
CTGGCCTGAAGGCCAGCGCCTGGCCGCCGCCCACTCCCAGTCCGTGCCTGCGCGCCTGGAGGTGCGAGGCAGCATCGCGGACTATGCCCAGGCCGCCAGCCGTCTGCTGGCCCCCGGTGGGCTCTTCGCCTGCGTGTTTCCCAACGACCAGCGGGAGCGGGCCCTGGCGGCCCTGGCCGAGGCGGGCCTCCTCTGCCTGCACCGCCGCGAGATCATCTTCAAAGAGGGGGAACTCTACGGCCTGGACGTGTTCGCCGCCGTGAGGCGCGAGGATCTGCCCGAGGGCTTCGAGGCCCTGGCCCAGTGCCCCGAGGCCGAGGCCCCCATCCTCATCCGCCGCGCCGATGGCAGCGTGGACCCCGCCATCGCTTGCGTGAGGCTCGCCCTGGGCTTCCCCCCGGGGCTGTGAGCTGATTCGACAGAGGGGTCCAGTTCCATCTGTTGCTTCACCGCTGAGAACGCTGAGGAAATACATTCAACCGCAGAGGTCGCAAAGAGCGCAGAGAGAACACTGGATTTGAGTCGGATTCTGCGCCATTTTTAGCCCTTTTGAGATGGTTGGCGGGGGCAGGGCAATGGGCAGGAAACCCGACTCCCTCTGCGCTCTCTGCGTCCTCTGCTATGAAAGCCAATCCGAACTGCTGAATAGAGTGCAGTTCTTTATGCCTCCTGCAAGGCCGTAAGAATGACATCGAATCCGAGGTTCTGGAGGTCCTTGACGCGTTTCTGGATGGCGCGGTGCTTGGCCTTGGCATCGCCTTTGGTGGGTTCGGGTTCCTTGTAGTCGGCGTTTCCACCAAGGACCCGGTAGATGATCAGCAGCAGTTTCCGCGCAATGGCCATCAGGGCCTTCTTGTAGCCCATTCGTGCCTTCAGCCTTTGGAACTTCACCCCGAGGTGGCAACCCTTCGTCCGCACCGCTGCACCCGCGCATTCCATCAGGATCGTCGTGAGGTGGACGTTCCCCTTGCGGGTTGCTGTGCTCAATCGTTTCCCTGCGCTCTCCCGGCTGCCCGGCGCCACCCCCGCCCATGCGGCGATGTGCTTATCCGTTGGCCACACCTTCATGTCCACGCCCAACTCCGCCAGGATGATGCAGCAACTCGTCTGACTGATTCCCGGGATCTTCAGCAGCTGATCGACCTGTTTCTGGTGAGGTGCCATCTGCCCGGCGATGAGGGCCTCCACCTCCCCGATCCGTTCCTCCGCTTCCTCCAGCCGCTTCATCTGTATACCCAGAAGCCTCCTGGAAATCTCTGGCAACGGCGCTTCGAGGGCAGCGGTGAGCGCGCCGAGCTTGCCCTTCACCGACCCATGGATGAGGTGGGGCAGCTCCGTCACTACGCTTCTCCCTTCCGACAACGCCTCCAGGATGGCCATCCCTGAGGCTCCGAACACGTTGGTCAACACGTCTGAGAGCGTGATCCCGTGGCGTGCCAGCAACCGCAGGACCTCGTTCCGCATGCTGCTCCGCGCATGGATGAGCTGGCGCCTGAATCGCGTCAGCTCCCGGGCCTCCCGGAATTCCGGTGGCGGCACGAAACTCGCCCCGATCAGTCCATGGCGCACCAGGCCTGCGATCCAACGGGCGTCCTTCCGGTCCGTCTTATGCCCCCGAAGGTTCTTCATGTGCTGGGGGTTGCCCACCACAAGGTTGAAGTCCCCTTCCAGCGCCGCATACACGGGCATCCAATACACCCCTGTCGCCTCCATCCCAACGGTCTGGCAGCCCGCCCCGAGCAACCACTCCTTCAACTCGCGTAGGCCCGCTTGAGTCGTGGGAAACCGCCCCTCCTCGTACTTCGGTCCCCCCTTCGGCCCACTCCGCGCCAGGCAGGCCGCCACAACGGCAAAGTGCACATCCAGCCCGCAGGCTGCTTCGTGGATGATCTCCAGGTCCATTGGACCTCCTCCAAAAAAGGGAGGGATGGCCTGGCGCGGCACAGATGAAAAGTGACACTGCTATCCGTGCAGCCCCTTCCAGGGCGCGACACATTGTGATACCACTAACCGCGCGGGCCAGTCTGCGGTTCAGAGACTTCGCTGCTACAGATGAAACGGCCACCATTTAGGACATCCCTCACGGGTAAGCCTGTGCCGTCTGGCCCGCACCTTTCCAATCCTTATTCCCACCGCTGCTCCCTTACCTCACCGGGCTTTCAGCCCATGTGGTGCCCCGCCCCAGGGGCATAGGGTCTGCGGTTAATCAATCGATGGATGATCCCAAATGCCGATTTGCTTACCCGAGGTTCGTGGCCTGCTCGCGGATCTGAGAGGGCGCAGAGACCTGCCTGCTTTTCTCTGCGCTCTCTGAGTTCTCTGCGGTTAAACAACCGATGGATGATCCCCAATGCCGGTTTGCCTACTCGAGGTTCGCGGCTTGCTCGCGGATCTGGTCGAGAACCCCCTTGGCTTCCATGACGGCGCGGGTCATGTCCAGGCGCTTGCACTTGCTGCCGGTGGTGTTCAGCTCGCGCAGGACTTCCTGGCACCAGACGTCCACGGCCTTGCCTTCGAGCTTTTCCTTGGCCAGGCGCTCAGCGAAGTCGTCC
>CAIMQW010000224.1 GCA_903843705.1 uncultured Holophagaceae bacterium
AAGGCTTGGGAGGACGACTATGGGCCTGGCTAAGACCAATCTGGCGATCCTTGGCCTGCAGTGGGGCGACGAGGGCAAAGGCAAGGTCGTGGACCTGCTCAGCCCCAAGTTCAAGCAGGTCGTGCGCTTCCAGGGCGGCAATAACGCCGGGCACACCGTGGTCGTGGATGGCGTCAGCATCGCCCTGCACCAAGTGCCCAGCGGCGCCCTGCATCCCGGCTGCTTCCTCGTGGTGGGCAACGGCGTGGTGCTCAACCTCGAGGTCTTCCAGCAGGAGCTGGATCGCCTCTCGGCCCGGGGCTTCGACCTCAGCGGCCGGCTGCTCATGTCCGAGAAGGCCCATGTCATCCTGCCCCACCACATCGCCCTGGATCAGTGGCGCGAGCTCCGCGCCGACAAGGTGGGCGCCAAGATCGGCACCACCGGCCGCGGCATCGGCCCCGCCTACGAGATGAAGGCCGCCCGCATGGGCATCCGCCTGGGTGACCTCCTCCACCCGGAGACCCTGGCCGAGCGCATCCAGCCCGGTTACGAGGAAGTCCGCATCCGCCTCGGCACCGACGCCGGCCTGCCCTCCCTCGAGGCCGTCATCGAGGGCCTCCTCCGCATTGCCGAGCCTTTCCTGCCCTTCATCGGGGATGCCCAGGGCCACCTGCAGGCCGCCTGGGAGCGGGGCGAAAGCATCCTCTTCGAAGGCGCCCAGGCCACCCTGCTCGACATCGACCACGGTACCTACCCCTTCGTCACCTCCAGCAGTTGCAGCCTGGGGGGCCTATTCACTGGCACCGGCCTGCCGCCCAAGGCTCTGGACAAGATCCTGGGGATCGCCAAGGCCTACACCACCCGCGTCGGCGCCGGCCCCTTCCCCGCCGAGCTGCTGGACGCCACCGGCGAGCGCCTGCGTCAGGTGGGCCGCGAGTTCGGCACCACCACCGGCCGGCCCCGCCGCTGCGGCTGGTTCGACGCCCCCATCACCGCCCACGCCTGCCGAACCAATGGCGTGGACGGACTGGCCATCATGAAGCTCGACGTGCTCGACGGCATGGACGAGGTGGGCCTCATCGTGGGCTACCGCACCGGTGAAGGCACCCTCACCACCAAGCTGCCCAGCTGCGCCGCCGACTGGAAGGACCTTCGTCCCGAGGTGAAGTTCTTCAAGGGCTGGGACAGCACTCGCGGCATCACCGCCCACGCTCAGCTCCCGGCCTCGGCCCAGGCTTACCTCGAGTCCCTGGCGGAAAGCGTCGCCGTACCCATCTCCTACCTCAGCACCGGCCCCGATCGCGCCGAGGGTTGCGTGTATCCCGGAACCTTCCTGGAACCGCTGCTGGGTTGACCCGAAGCCCTTTCACGGGCAAACTGATCCTCCTGCCCAACCAGGCACCGCACGCTCGCGTGCACCGCGCGCTCGAGGGCTAGCGGGTCTGGAACCAGCGGCAAGGGCCCTTAGCTCAGCGGTAGAGCAGCGGCCTTTTAAGCCGTTGGCCGCGGGTTCAAATCCCGCAGGGCCCACCAAGTTCCACCCCATGGGGCTATCGTCTAGGGGTCAGGACACCGCCCTTTCACGGCGGTAACACGGGTTCAAATCCCGTTAGCCCTACCAGAAAAGAAAGAACTTAGGCCCGGGAAACCGGGCCTTTTTGATGCCCATCGGGCAATCATCGGGCAAATCCCTTCCCGAACTAGCCCGAACCCAACCGAACGTTCACATGACTTCGAAACCGAGTGCCTTGCGTCGTAATTGCACTATCAGAATAGGTTGTTGCGGTGACCCCACAGAATATCCGGTCTAGTGTTCCTAGAGGATGTCAGCAGCTTCCCACTGACATTTTCTGTCCGAACCGATGTGGCAGGATGATCTTGAACCAAGTCCGTTCTTGAGATGCCTGCATGAGTTATGACCCCTTTGATGGCGTAATGCTGAACGAGCCCCGACCGCCTGTGTCGGGGGCCATCAGCCTCATGCTGCATCTGCGGGTGGCCCGAAGACTGGCCAAGGCTCAGGGACGCACGGCGGGTCCTAGCCTGGAGGCGCTGAAGGCGCGCTCTCAGGCTTGCCGGGAACTGCTGGCTCAGGGTCTGCTGCCAGCCACCCTGCGGGAACTGCAGGCCTACGGGCTGGACCTCGGTCTTCCCAAAGCCGCCCATAGCCTCGCCAGCGTGCTGGCCCACCTGGAGGCCTACCTCAAGGAGGTGGAAGGGGGCGGATATCTAGAGCCGGACCTGGCCCTATGGCAGGCCGTGGACCTGGAACTGACCGGAAAGCGCGGCCTCTGGATCGAGCGGACCGAGGCCGATGGACCGCTGGAGGTCGGGCTCCGCGACCTAGTGCCCTCGCGCCTGCGGGCCCTGGCCTGCGTGCCGGGCCTGGGCGGTGCCACATTCAGGCTGGCTGCCCAGAAGGGTGGCGAAGCCTCCGGCCTTTTCGGCAGCGCCCAGCCCCTGGTGGCATGGTTCCTCGATGGGCTCGAAGCCCATGGAGCAAGCCTCCCCAATGACCTCGACCTTTCTGAACCGGAGGGCTGGGGCTCGGCCCCCTGGTCTCCCGCCCTGGAGACCCTCTTCGAGGGACCGCTGGCACTCGGAGATCACGCGGACACATTCCAGCGGGGGCTCGTTGAAGGCCCCCTCGACCTGCTGCGCCAGGCCATCGAGCAGGTCTGCGTCTGGCTGGACGCCGGGATCCCCCCTTCTGAGATCACCCTCATCCATCCCGAACCGCAGGCCGTGGCTGCCCTCCTCGCGCCCCTGCTGGCGGAGGAGGGCGTGGCGCTTCATGTGCGCGGCGGCCTGCTCCCCCTCCTCGCCAGCGAAGCCTGGAGTCCGCTCTGGACACTGCTCATGGGCGTGCAGAGGCTGGATCCCTGTGCCGTGTCGGCTGGGCTCCGGGCCTCGAAGCGCGACGACCTGCGCCACTGGGCGGATGCCCTGGCCCTTGCCGACCAGAGTGGGACCCTCGCATTTGAGGGCAGCTTCATGCACCTGCGGGACCGCGTGAAGGAATACGCCCAGGGCATCTGGCAGGAACTGGCCGAACTGCGGGCCACCACCCTGACAGCACATCGGTGGGCCGAGCGCCTGGAAGCCCTGGCCACGACGCTGCGGCTGCCCATGGATCCCGACGACTTCTACTCCCCGCTGGGCCTGCTCAAGGAGGCCTGGGGCAATGAGACCTGGACCTTCGCCGATATGCTCCTGGCGCTGGAAGCGTTCCTAGACGCGGCGCGCAGCAGCGAGATCCCCCGAGCCGTCGAGGGCCTGCGCCTGGTCACTCCCAGCACGATCCTCGACGACTGGACCGGTGCTCGCGCCACCCTGATCCTCGACCTATCTGAAGGTGCCTGGCCCAGCCGCCCCGCAGAGAATCCCGACCTGGACGGCGACCGCAAGGCCGCCCTCAACAAGGCGCTGCTCGCCTGGAGCCAGGCGGAGCCGATGGCAACCTTCCCCCCTGCCCTGCAGCGGTTTTGGCTACCCCGCAGCGAGCATGGCGATCAGATTCCCCGCGCCTTCCAGCGGGAGGCCTACGCCTTCAACAGGGTGCTGGCCATGACCCGCGAACGCCTAGTGGTGCTCAGTCCCGCCCAGGATGAGGATGGCCGCATGAAGTCCCAGGGGCCCTTCTGGACGGCGCTGGAAGGCGCTGCCCCGTGGCATCCGGATGTCGCGTTGCACAGCCGCCTGCGCTGGCGCTGGGAAGGCCACGATCAGGCTCCTCGCCACCAGGCCCGGGCCACCGCCGCCCAGGCCCGGCCGGCCAGCGAGGCGCTACTGGCCGAGGCGCCCGCCTTCGATCTGGCGCCGGGGCTTCGCGCCGCCTGGCTCAAGGGGCAGGAAAGCGCCAGCCCCACGGCGCTCGAAGGCCTCGCCAAGTGCCCCTTCCGCTCGCTCGCCGAGCGGGTGTGGGGCCTGCAGTCCTTCGATGCGCGCACCCGGATGTCCATGGCCGTGGGCATCCTCGTCCACCACATCATGGAGGAAGTTCTCACGCCCTTCGTGGGCGAGGAAGACTGGCCTGCCGCCTTCCAGACAGCCCTCAACCTGGGGCCCGAAGCGGGCGCCGAGGACCTCCTCCCCCACCTGCTGGCCCTTTGGCAGGGACACCAAACAGCATGGATGGAGGACCTGGACCGCCACATCCCGCAGGAGCAGTGGCCCCAGGCTGTGCTCCGCCTGGAATCCCTGCTGCCCAACTTGTCCGCAGGCCTGCTGCGGGATGTCCAGGCCGAGGCCCCCGACAAAGGCGAATTCGCCTTGCTTGACCCAGCACGTCTGTCAGCGCCAAAGCCCAAGAAGGGCGCAGCGCCCCCGCCGGAGTCCTGGCGCCGGACCCTCCTGGCCCTCGAAGGCACCCTGGGTCCTGTCGCCCTCGACCTGGGTAACGGGCGCTCCCTCACCGTCAGCGGCAAGGTGGATCGCATCGAGCGCTGGACCAGCGACAGCCTCTCCTTCCTGCGGGTGGTGGACTACAAGACCTCGAAGGAAACTTACCTCAAGGCCTACGCCGAGGACGACGCGCCCTTTGGGTCCCACCTCCAGACCCCGCTCTACATGCTCCTCGCTGAGCAGGTCTACCCGGGCGAACAGGCCACGGCGGTGCTGTTCCCCCTGAAGGAGGAGGACCCGAAGCCCTTCACCAAGCACCTGACCACCCTGGCTGACGCCGGACCTGACGGTGCCTGGCGCCAGCGGCTGCTGACAAACCTCGCCCGCTTTGACGCACGGCTGGAGTCCGGGGATTTCCCACCCACTCCAGGCGAGCATTGCAGCCAGTGTCAGTTGGCGGCCCTCTGTGGGCGCCCCGTGGACGTGAACGTTGAGACCGATGGGGAGGGGGACTGACATGCGCACCCTCGACCTGAGCGATTCCCGCATCCTCGACCAGTCGCTGGTGGTGAGCGCCAGCGCGGGCTCCGGCAAGACCTTCACCCTCACGGTGCTGGTCACCGCCCGGTTGGGACGTGGCGATATCCGCCCCTGGGAGATCCTGGCCACCACCTTTAGCGAGACCTCCGCAGCGGATCTGCGCGAACGACTTCTGCGCCCCCTGGACCTGCTGTCCGCCCTGGATGAGGCCGAGTGGCAGCAACTGCTGCCCCACCTCGAAGCGCCCGTGGCCAGGGACCTCGAGGCAATGTTCAAGGATCTGCCCGGCATCCAGCACCTGAAGAAGTCCGCAGGGGAGGTAGCCCATGCAGCCACCCATTGGCAGGGGGCGTCCTGGCTGGATTCTCCAGCGAAGGCTCGCGCCTACTGGCGCCGTGTGCGGCGGGAAGCCGAACTGCTGCAGGTGTCCACCATCCACAGCCTGGCTATGCGAGTGCTCAGCAAGGGTGAGGGCAGCAACGACACCATCGTCGATGTGGCCCACCCTTCCCTGCTGCGCCTGTTGCGGCAGACCGTACGGGAATCGCTGACCCTGCCCTCTGGCCATGCCGATGAGGGGCCAGCCCGGTTGCTTCTCGCATGGGCCGAGCAGAACTGGGAGGCGCTGTCCCAGGGCTTCGACAACCATCTCGATGCCCTTGGGCACCTGAAGGGTGAAGACCCCAATCACCACCGCGACGCGCTGACCCGTGCCCTGGCCGAGGCCCGAACGGCCCTGGCGCCCTTCGCCACAAATCCTGATCTGGCCAAGAACCCCAGCGGCAAGGGCCTCCACAACTTCAAGAAGGAGAACCTCCTCCCGGTGCCAGTCGATGGCGCCGATCTGCAGACGAACCTGCGCTGGGCCCAGGCCCAGAGCGGGCGCGTGTCGAATCCCCCCCCCGGCTACTACTCCGACGCCTTCCGAGATGCACTTGCGACCCTCAAGCCAGTGGCCAGTGCTCTCGAGGCCTGGTTGCGCTGCCTGCTGGTGAACGCGCTTCGGCGCTTCGAGGCCGAGAAGCAGGCCCAGGGGCTGGCCACCTTCGGCGACCTTGTTCGCAAGGCCTTGGACAGCCTCAGGACCCACGGACTGGAAACCCCCGCGCCCAAGCTGCTCCTGGTGGACGAATACCAAGACACCTCCAAGGTGCAGGATGCCTTCCTGGAGGCCCTCGGCGCTGAGCGCATGGTACGGGTGGGCGATGTGAAGCAGGCCATCTATGGCTTCCGCGGCGGCGATCCCGACCTGCTGCGGGACAGCCTGGCCGCAGCGGGAGAGGGCGCCTTCCGCCTCGCTTCCAACTTCCGCTCCACACCCGAAGTCGTGGCTCTGGCAAATACCTATGTGGACCAGGTCTGGCCCCTGTTGGATCCCTCAGTCGGTGATCTCGATGGTGCCCAGGAACCTGTGGCCAAATCTGGGCCTCCCGTGGGGCTGGTCCGCACGCCTGCGCCATCGACTTCGGGCGACCTCCCCGGCTTGTCAGATTGGATCTCGGGCCTCTCCCGGGAGTCCGGCTGGGCCGAGTCCCTCGGCGCTCCCCCGAAGACAGGTAATCGCACTCGGGCTCTCCTGCTCAAGCAGCGCACCCGCCTGCCGGGCCTCCTCCAGCGCCTCAAGGCCCAGGGGATTCAGCCCTACGTGGTAGCCAAGGCGGGGTTCTGGGACAGCCCCGGCGTGCGGGTCATCCTGGCGGCCCTGGAGGCCGTAGCGCACCCCGAGCGACCCATTCCCTGTGCAGCGTTGCTGCGCCAGGTGGTGGGTCTGACCGATGCCGAAATGGCCACCCTGGCCCAAAGCAGCGAAGGCCGTCCTGGATTGCCCGGCCTGGGGCAACTGGATCCCGAGCGGCTGCCGGAAGCGCACCGAGACGCCGCTCGCTTCCTCCTCGCGCTGCGGCAGGCCTCCACCCAGACCCTCGCGGGCCGCTTGCTTCGGCAGGGAGCCCTGCTCCAGGCCATCGCGGCCCTGGAGGTGCATGGTGCGCTGGAACCTCTGCGGGCTCGGCGCAATCTGGCTGGTCTGCTCGCCCGACTTCAGGACCTGCCCGCCAGTCCCTCCGTGGCCTACGCCCTGCTGGATGACGAGCGGAATGGCCTGGAGCACGGCGACCTGCCCGCCTCCGTGGAAGACGCCGACCTGCTCATCCAGACTGCTCACGGCAGCAAGGGGCTGGAGTACGACGATGTCATCCTGCCCCTGCTCAACGTGAACCCACGCAGTTTCCGCAAGGGCGACCTGCGCACCCGGCCCGAGACCGGCGAGCTGCTGCTGGCCTGGAAGCTGGGGAACCACACCGGGCACGCCTATGACGACCTCAAGCCCCTGGTGGAGTCCCGGCAGAAGCGGGACGAGCTAAATCTACTCTACGTGGCACTCACCCGGGCCAAGGGCCGCCTCTGCCTGCTGCTGCAGGAGCCCAAGGACCCCAAGGACCCCAAGCCCCCCAGTGAGTTCAAGACCTGGGCGAAGTGGGGCCAGGTCCTCGCCAGCACCCACCCGGACTGGAAGGCACTTACAGAGGCACCGGCGCCGGTGCCTCTGCCGACCCGGGTCACTCTCAGGCCGGTCCTGCCGCCTGACAGAGCGGCCCTGGCCGAGTCAGCCGTGCCGACCGGCGCCCATGAAGACCTTCCCGGCGACACACGCAGCAAGGCCCGCCAGGACGGGGAAGCGATGCATGCCTTCCTCCGGGACCTACTGGTGCGTTGGGAGGACCCAGCAGCCTTCCAGGCCTGCCTCGACAGCGCCCCACCGGTGGTCCACGCCCGCGAGAATGCCCTGCGCTTCCTGGAGCAATTCGAGGCCAAGGGCTGGCGCCACCTCCGCCGCCGCACGGAATTGCCTCTCGCGGGCGCAGCCACCAACGGTGGACTTGGACGCGCCGACCTCGTTGTCTGGGAAGAGAACTGCATCCACCTCCTTGACTTCAAGCACTCCAGGGCTTTCGGGGATGAGGAGCTTTTGACCTACCGGGACCAACTCCATCGATACTCCGCCGCATTGGCAGTAAGGGAGAGCCTGCCCGTGGCCTCCTGGCTTGTGCCTCTTCGCGGGAATGGTTGGGTCAATATTGACTAGTTAATGATCTTGGTGATTATTGGCTGACAACAATTGCCGGGGCCCCCACATGCCCCAGGGGGCTTCTTCCATGCCGAAGCAGCGCATCGCTGGCATACACTTCGGTCGGCAACACTTCCTGTTGAAAATAGCAAATACGACAATCTAAACCGTGGTTCCTCAGCATTCTATGTATAGAATGGGGCAGGCCATGAGGAGGATTTAATTATGTTTGAATTTTTTAAGAATTTATCATTCAACAAAACCAAGCAAACCTCCCGAACACAAGAATCGGTGGTTTCTATTAGTGAATTAATCATCGAGCAAACCATACAATATCTTCGCTGTACTTATGCCGCTTTGCACGGGGAAATCAAGCAAATAAATCCATATGATGAAAAATTAACAATGCACATTATGACTTTATTTATTGCACATCAATTTTTTTATTTGGAACTATATAAAAAAAATAATAATAATTTTTCAAGCGAAAAATATGACGCTTATACTTCCGAAATATTAAAAAGATTTATGGAAGAGTTAATTCAGTTAAACCAACCCAAAGAGGTGTGTCTCGCTGAGGGGGAATACCTGTGCCAATTAAACGAGTATTGGGATAAGACATGTATTCCAAGCAATGACCCTAGATACATATTTAACAGAAAATATATTACAAATGAACTCGTTTGGAAAACACTAGAAATTATTGGATTTGATATTGATCCACTCGAAGGAACTATGCCTTCAAATGAGCTTTGGGAAAAACACGGCTTGCTGCCCACCTTGTCAAACCCTATTCCATTTATAGAAATACAAGAGATAGGTATTAAGTCTGCCCGCGAATTATTAGATTATTTATGCGTGCACTAAATTAAACAACAGGATAACTCCAAAAACAAAAACAATATTTATGCTGATATTTGATTAGTTAGCCATCCTACCTCTCTTCTGGCATCTTCCCGCTGGGCATTGAGGGCCGCCCGCCTGGCCTGCTCAACGTCGCGCATCAAATACCCCTTGGCCGCCTAGCGCCCGCAACCAGCTTGTACGCCAAAGTCCTACAATCCAAGGCATAGGCCATCTGCAAACTGGTTTAGGTCTGCGTCCAGCACATCCGGGACATGTAGTCCGCATGGTTGGGCGGCGCAATTAGCCTCATCACCCAAGGGTCGCAGGTTCAAGTCCTGCTCCCAAGACCAACTGAAAGCATGCTAAGGCCCGGAGAACCTAGGTTTCCGGGCTTCCTGCTTTTTGGGGCTGGCCAACCTTGGCGACACGGAAGGGACTCCAAAAGGACCTGAAATGCCCAGAAACGCCCCCCCGGGGGGGGGCAACACGGTGGCAACTCTTGAGGCCAGAGAAACGCCCCGCCCGCTACTCCATTGGTGACTCTGTACTCCTGCTGGACAGCCCCTCTGCGCTGGCCATTCGACCGAAATCCCTATTCGACTTTTCTATTCGACGCCTATTCGACGCATTCGACCACCCGGCTTGCGGCCCTGGATCGCTCATAGCTTCATGACCACCCACTCTGCCGGAGTCAGGCCTTCGCGGGATCGGCAAGGGCTTCGCGGATAGCTTGCTCTGCCTTCTCCATATCGTCGGGGAACAGTTCGTTCCCGAGAGGCTCGGACTTGCCCTCCCCCATCATTGTGATGTAGACCCGGTGGACCTCGGCGTAGGCGTTGGCGATAAGACCCTCCCTGTCCACCTGGATGAAGGTGGCGATCACGATCTTGTGCTCACATTCATAGGCTGACTTGAAGCAGTATTCCCAGGTCTCGGTCTTCTTGAGGTCGTGTACACCAATTTCTGTAAGTTCCCCCTGAGCTGAGGCGAGGGGGTGAGGCACAAGGAAGCCATTGGCTCCGGTAGGTTTGAGTTTGCGAAACAGACCAACCGAGGAGAGCCAATGGCCGAGATGAAGTTTGAA
>CAIMQW010000225.1 GCA_903843705.1 uncultured Holophagaceae bacterium
CTTCAAACTTCATCTCGGCCATTGGCTCTCCTCGGTTGGTCTGTTTCGCAAACTCAAACCTACCGGAGCCAATGGCTTCCTTGTGCCTCACCCCCTCGCCTCAGCTCAGGGGGAACTTACAGAAATTGGTGTACACGACCTAGCTTCGACTTCGAAGAACCCAACACAGGTGCCGTGGACAACCGATCCATCTCGTTTTATGCCGGTGTAGGCCCATTCGCATTCCAGATCATCGGCCACAACCCGACTCTCCAGAATTGGGGCAAGGCGGAAGGTCAGACAGAGGACTTCCGCTCCGGCCTTCCAAAGAGATGGCTTGGGGGTTCCTGGAATGGTCCCAAAGTGGGTTCCTTCCTTCATGACGCCGCGCATGACCTCCTGCACTGCCTGAATTCTTTGGCGTATCTCGGTCACACCGAATGGGGGCATGGCAGATACAGAAAAGCCCGCAGATGCGGACTCGGTAGTGGCAACTCCATTGATAGTCATTGGGGATCTCCATGAAAGATAACTCGTAGGGTTGAAAAGGTGGTGGTGCGGAGGTAGCGCTGATAGACCTCTGGCGCTTCCCGTTGAAGGGTTTTGCCATCTAGGCTGGTGCGCGAGGAGGCAATGAGTTGGACGGTGCCACCTTCAAGGGCAACGCGGCCAATGCCGGAGTCCAGTAGATGGTCCTTGAGCCGATTCCTCAATTCAGTGACGCGCTCCTGCATCGGCTCTAGATCTGATTCGAGTCCGGCCAATTCCTCAAGCTGACACTCAAGCTCTAACCGCTTCACATCGGGAAGCTCGCCATCAGATAGAGCCTTCCGCTGGGCTTGATGCTCGGGACAGTCCTTCGCAAAGGGACAACTGAAGCAATAGCCTCGTTCTGGTTCACCAGAGGGTAGAAATCCGAGTTTCATTGCCTTTGATG
The DNA here is from genome assembly GCA_903843705.1 of uncultured Holophagaceae bacterium. Lineage (GTDB taxonomy): Bacteria > Acidobacteriota > Holophagae > Holophagales > Holophagaceae > Geothrix. The sequence goes on from CAIMQW010000225.1 coordinate 917, forward strand.
CTGTCCGCGCCCGTTCTACTAGGTGTTCGAAGCTAACTGGACTGTAGGGGATACGAAATGTCTCTACCTCAGCCAAATTCTCTCTGCTGACCAGCACCACCAGGCCCCAGCTAAGGCCCGACAATCCCAGTTGAGTTTGAACCTGATCAATGTAGCTCTGAGGCAGGCCATCTTTGCTGTAGCGCTTGAATAGAGCGGTGCTGGCAGTTTTCACTTCGAGGATGCCATCACCATCTTCCCCAACGATTCGTCCATCAGGGTGTGCATAGAAGGGCAGTTCGGGGTGAACTGCCTCCATTTGGTTCCGGCCTGTGTTACGGAGACTGCCATTGAGTGCAAGGCGGACCAGCTGGACTACTTCGTTCTCCATGGCCTTTCCCGCCAACATCCTGCCCATGGAAGGTGTATCAAAGGGTTCCGGCGTGAGCTTTGATGCCACCACTTTGCGGAGGCAGGACCCAACCTCGGATGCGCCGACATAGGAGCGGCGGTCCCCAAGCCTGGCGTTGTGATCAAGACGCGATGTAAGGGCTGCCTGTAGATGGAGAGGGACGAGGGTTTCAGCTTTCATAGGGATTACTCCAGAAGAAGGCCCCCTTGAAAGGGGGCCGGATGTGTCAGGTAGGGAGTCAGTTGAACAACCAGGTGTAGAGGTAGTACAAGCCAAAGGGAAACATCTTCACCGCGAGGATCAGGATGAGCAAGCAGGCAAACAGACAGTCCCACAGCCATTCTAAAAAGCGCCTCATGGTTCTACCGGCTCACCATGGCCATGGCCGTATCGAATGCCTCCTGCTTAAACTCAGCAGCAGTTCCGAACAGGATGCTGTTCGTCCGGCGTGATTCGTCCATGCCCTGGCCCTTGGCCTTCATATCGTAGTCGGCGAACTCGACCATGGCGTTCAATGCCCACCATGCCGTTCCATTTACTCCAGGTAAATCTACGCCCTTACCGAAAGCTAGCCGACCTTCGATGAGCTTGATCTTGTTCTCCATGATGGTTCGACCACGGCCGTCTGGCACATTGACTTGGTTGCCGATCATGCGCTGGAGGTATTCGTCGATCCAAACGTCATCGATCTTAACGCTGGCAAGCTTGCTGAACTGATCACTCACGATATCGAAGTGATCCCTGTAACGGAGCAGGACCATGGCGGCCATTTCCAACCTCTGACGCATCTGACTGGTGTGACGGATTGAGATCACGCCTCTGGATCCCTGCAGGGCCAAATTGAAGGTGTTCTGGCACACCACGCGAATATCCGTGAAGCGGACCTCAGTCTTCATCGTTCCGTCGTGAGATGTAGTCCCTAAGATGAACTGTTCGACGCCATCGCCAGCCAAGGGGTAGAAGATCTCTGGCAACTTAGCCAGCATCCAGACTTTCTCGCCCTTACCTATGGCGCCAGCGGTTTGGAGCTTTCCGCCTGACTCTTTCAGCAGAACATCGAAGAAGTCGAAGGCTTCGCGGTTCTGCAATACTTCGTAGCCATCGCCAACTACACCAAGAATGTCTTGTGTATGGCCGTTGATCGTCGCCCATGCCTCGGTGGGTTCCGAAAAGCCCGGCCCAAGATCAGGGCGAAGGCGATACAGCTGTTCCTTGATGACGGGGTAATCGAGTCGCGCTGCTGAGATGGCTTCAGCGCTGGTGAACTCTCGATCGAACTGGATTCCGAGTTTGTGCCATGGTCGTTGGCCACCAGCGAAAGCCATGGTGTTTCGGTATAGGTTGTGTGCCACAGGATTTCCTTTCGTACAGACGAAGACCCCGCGCTGCGGGGCCAATATGGGTTGGGGGTTTGGTCACTCCTTGTCTAGAAGCCATTCAAGGACAGCTTTGACAAGGATCGCCACGGCGAGGGGGATTGGATTCATGCATACCTCCGTACATGAAAAGGACCAGCCGGAATAGCTGGTCCATGGTGTTTATCAATGTTATTATAACAAATAAATAATTAATATTGCATTGTTATAATTTGATTAATATTTTATAAAATCATAACATTTATTCGTTGATGAAATCAGTAAACTATTTCTTTCCCTTTTTTTCCTTCTTTTCCTTCTCATCTCTAGCGAACGCTGCTCTGCCTTTCATGTCTGGAGTTTCTTTCCGAACGCGTATCTTACCAAGCTTTGATCGACCAAATTCTTTTTCAAAACTGTCAAGATTCGCTATCAATTCCGTTAAAAAAGATGGTACAGAAGTAACAAGTAAAAATTCTTGCACCATTTCTTGCGAAGATTTTTTTATATAGCTTCTTGCCAACAATTTAGCTATTGACCCAACCATGAGACTCTCGCGAGTATTATTTTTTGGTTTTTTGGTTTTGCTACTTAGTGTTTGAATCTGTTGAACTGCATCAAAAATCTTGATGCCATGTCTATCTAACTCATCAAGGAATAAATCGTATTTCCCATCCAGAGCAGCGGCGAACTTCCGCTCCTGTTGCCGTTCTTCAAGCGCACCAATCTTCTTGATGATCCTAGTAATGGCTGATGCAGGGATGGCCACATCACCGATTTTATACTGCGCCTTGATGGTCTTTCCGGAACCTTTGACGAAGGTAATAGCTGTCTTTGTTTCTGGATTGTCACTCATAAAATGCTCCTTGGTTTAGAAATTATGGCTGTTGAGCAACCATCGCATTGATGTAATAACACAATGGAATAGCTAGATTCCTGGATTTGTAGAGTAGGCTCCTTTTTCATGGGTAACAATAGCAAAAGTAACTCCTGGGCGATGAATAGACTGACCAGATATGTGTCCATCAAGACCTTGTTTTTGAAAATCACTAATTCGCTCAACAATAGAATCGAATGATAAAGGGTATTCATCGCTTCTATAAATAAATCCCTTATTGCTTTGGTAATATGATCTATGATCCCCTTTAAATTGTATTTTACATTGCATATGTTTTTGTTTAGTTATATCAAATTTTTTCAAAAACCTTTCAAGCTTCATTCCGACTATTGCTTGAGCTATACAAGCTTCTATTTCCTCATGACCATAAATTACAGATAAGCGATGAGCCTCTGCGATAAAAGCATCCAATTCAGGATTGCCATCCGAAGCTATGAATCTTTCTGGATTGAATGGATGAGACATATAAGTTATCCTTAAAAATATAACATGTTATGAAGTAATTGAACATGGTAATTATTATAAAATCATAATACAATTACTATTATACCATGATAACATTCATAAATCTTGAAATACATTAAAAAAATTCATCATACACTGGAAACAAAATGGAATGGTGCTTATGTTTATAAATATGTGCTATTAACAGAATTAATGACCACTTGGAAGGTTTGGAACACAAATCAGGGGGGAGATCCTGAGATCCCCCCCCCCATCCATACGCCACCATGGCCGACTGCTTTCCGTTCCTTCCGATCCTTCCGGTGGCCTTGGAGGTTTCTTCAGGCCAGGTAGTCTCGAGATCAAGCCCGTTTCAGCCGGATGCCCTGGTATTGCATCCCATCACTTCTCTTGGAATGAATTCCGTGTTCACTGGCAGCTGCCTTCAGTTCCTTCGATGACAGCTGGCGTTCCTCATTATTCAGCGCCCAATCATGCTGCGCAGAGAGTAGGTCCTTCGATTGAACCTGGAATATGCCGTCACCACGGCCGGGGCGTTCGCAGACGTCCTTCAGGAAGCGTCCGAATGGGTCCTGGTGTTCCCAATAGGATTCAGTGGCATCCTTGACCTCTTTTGGTGTTCCAAGCCCCTCTTGCTGCCACAGCAAACAACCCTTGATGGCCCAGGCCAAAATCCCTGGCAGTTCTGCCCTGAGCTTTTCTTGGAGGTTAGTGTCACGCTCCTCTTTCGGAATGGTTGTTGTAAAGGGGACCATCCGAACGCGCCGCCAGAAACCTTCGCTGTTGTCCTTGGTGGTGGGCGCATGGTTCACGCATAGCCAAAGCTTGTGGGTCGGTTCGAACTCCCAGAAATTCTCGTTCATGCGCCGCGCCTTGATTCGATCTCCACCAGATAGACCCTTGAGGCGTTCTTCATCCCATGAGGATCCTGACTTAACCTCCGATGAGACGGCCATCCGCAACTGGAACAAGTCCGCAAAAACTGTCGGATGCTGCTCGAATTTCTGCGCAGTCAACAGGCTTGAAGGTATGGCACCACCGTATTCGCCGAGCATCTCTAAGATCATCCCTGTGAAGGTGCTTTTCCCGTTCGAGCCAGAGCCGTACAAAATGAAGAAGCACTGCTCGGTGGTCTGGCCTGTAAGGGAATAGCCGACGGACTTCTGAAGGTAAGTGGTTAATGCCTCACTACCACCCAGCACCCGATTCAGAAATGCATCCCATTGGGGTGCGATGGCATTCGGCTTGAATTCACACCCTGCTACTTTCGTGATCATGTCTTGTGGGCTATGCGACATTAATTGTCCAAGCTTCAAATCCACGGTTCCATTCCGACAGTTCAACCTCCAAGGATCCGCATCAAAGTCCTCCGGCGTTGCCTTCAGGTCTGATTTTGCCAGCTCAAGTAGATGCGCGGTGGTAGTGGCTTTCTGGGACTTCATCGCCCATTCGAAATAGGCCATGCTCTTGCTTGCTTCTGCGGTTTTTTGTCTGTTCACGTGTTTTCCTCCAGGTGGCGGCCCTCATCCTGAAGTCTACGAATCGTGTCCTTGGCATAGTCCTGCGCACCACACTGGCTCTGAACCCAACGGACCCCATCAAAAACACACCATGCCTTCCACGCTTCGACATACCGGCAGACATTGCCATGGCGTTCACGTAGGCGATCAGCCAGTCCGAACTCTGTCTGGGGCAATCGAGCAAGAGCAGCATCTAGTTCTGCACCGTGGAGGGCTTGGTCCCGATTTAAGGCCCCGCCCTCGAACATGTCCCGCAGATCTTTCCAGTGATTTCCAGACCCGTGACTACCGGGGCAAGTGTCATGCAGGCACCCCGCAGAAATTGCACCGTTGGCGAATTGAATCAGGAATGCAGTTCTACCATCCCCCACCCGCCATGGACATTCGTTGAATTCCCAGCGGCGACCGCCTTCCCAAGGAAACGGACCTTCCACCTGGATCTGGTGTTGATGAATGAAGCCTTCGATATCGAATGCATTTTCGGGGGCGGGTGGTAATGGAGGCGCTGTCTTTGCGGTGGTTTTGTCTCTTTTCTCAGAATCAGAGGGAGGTCCCGCTGAACTAGTCGAGGCGGCGAGTGCTTCAAGGACCTCGCGTGGATTAACGCAGAATGATTCTGGCGCTGATAGAACGTGCGCAAGCCGATGGACTCTATCTTCAAAAGGATCACCCTTGCAGGCCAGAGTCCCGTACAGCTTCCAAAGCTGCGCTGAATTCCACACGCTAGTATCGATCTTCACAACGTTGTCGGAGAACTTCTCATCAAGGGCTTTTAGGCAACTTTTGACCAAGCTGGTATCGGTGAGTGGGAGGTTAATTCGGGCCATTCCATGACCACCGTTGCCACTGCACCCAACCAGAAAATCCTGGAAGCCCTTGGTTTTCAAAAAGCCAATTACGTCCTCAGTGCGCGAAAGCGCTGCCTTCAACTCGAAAGGGGATGCGCTGATTCCGCTGGGGCGCACCGGATCAAAGTCGAGCAAAAGCCAGTTCAGATTGACGACCTCGGAATCTTTGGTACCTTCGTCTCTCCCAAGGTAGGACAAACGGTTGTTCCGACGAGCAAGTAATGTCCTGATGCACGGATTTGGGGTAATATAAATGCCCATAGCAGACTCTATCTGGGCTAATTCTGAAATAAGTTTGGTTGCGTTGTCAAAATATCCATGAATGTTATGAGATTTCTTGTAAGATAAAGTTGTAGCTTTTAAAATCCTGATCTCATGAACGCTATCAGCATTATTTTGAATAATCTTAAACGTTTTCATAATTTCATTTTTGTCAAAATTATATCGAGTATTCATATTGAATTTGTTAATTGATGGAAAATCGGAATCATTTGACATTTTAATCAACTAAATTAAGAAATTTCTTCGCTTCTTTGATAGATATTAATGTCCTTCTGCCGATTTTTATAACGGTTATTCTGTTTTCAGATATTGCTTTATATATAGTTGTCACACTCAACCCTGATAATTCCTTAAAGTCGCCTATGCTAATCGTCCATCGCTCGGTAGATACCGTTGATTGACTGATCAGGTATTTAAATTTCTCTGTGTTTAACGGGTTTTTATCAAGTTCAGGCATGTGTGCCTCCTATAGGTAGAAGGAGGATGCCGACTACCGGCACTCCTCAGGGAACGTCCGCGGTCCCTGGTGTAAAGTGTGGCAGATAATCATGTCAAATCGTGTAATGTCAATACTTATGCAAAACGACAGACCACCCCGAACGGCTTAATATCGACAGAAATGAGGGGGTCGAAGCGGAAGCGATGTTCAAGGGAACAAGCACCCATGGATGGTATGTGAGGGCAATCGAGTGGCATGACGCCTGCGCCCCACCTCAAAGGTTGGGATGCTCCTTGCACTGCCTCAGCGAAGATGTGGTCCAGCAAAGGGCCGATCACCTCTGGTCAGCCTCTGTTCGTGAGACGGGTGTGGTGGTGGCCGCTGGGCTTGCGTCTCGCCCCCAGATGCCCACCATTGTAGGGTTATCGAATGCGCGAAGATTCAAGCCAGGTAAGGATCTAGATGGGTTCGCGGGATCCGGAATTGAAAATCACCCATGCCGCAGGCGAGAAGCTGAAGTATGGGTAGAAGTATGGGTGGATTAACGGGCAAAAAAGTAAGCCCCTGATTTCTCAGGGGCTTGGCACTGCTTCTGGCGGAGAGAGGGGGATTCGAACCCCCGGTACTGGTTTACCCAATACACTCGCTTAGCAGGCGAGCCCGATCGGCCACTCCGGCATCTCTCCAAGGCCTTCTAGATTAGCGGTCAGGGCGGGTGGACACAAGGCTTCTTGCCGGGGGGCGGGCCCACGCTTCAAGATGGAGGCACGGAGGGTTGGCCGAGTGGTTGATGGCGCCAGTCTTGAAAACTGGAGACGTGCAAGCGTTCGGGGGTTCGAATCCCTCACCCTCCGCCACTGAAAAGGCCCCGCGCGCGGGGCCTTTTCAGTGCTTAAGAGAAGGGAAGGACGTCGAGATCACTCCCCCGCAGGCGGCCAGGCCAAGGCCTGCCCTTCCCGGCGGTGGTCGCTGACGGCCAGACACTCGCTATGGTGGCGGAAGACGCCGTGCACATCCGAGATGAGCTCGTGCTTGTCCTTGAGGGTATAGCCCATGGCCGCCAGGGCCGTGAGCAGGTCGGGGCGGTCGAAGCCGGGCTCGTGGGACAGGACGTCCGGCCAGCCCTGGTGGTGCAGGCGGCTGCTGGCAACCTGGGCCTCAGGGGCCACGCCGTGCACCAGGGTGGCCAACAGGGCGTTCGCCAGGGTGGTGGGGATGGTGGGCCCGCCGGGGGTGCCCAGCAGCAGCTCCACGACCCCGCCGGCGGCCACCAGCACCGGCGCCATGTTGCTGGCGGGGCGCTTGCCCGGCGCGAAGAGGTTCGGGGCGCTGCCGATGACGCCGAAGTAGTTCTCGGTGCCCTCGATGAAGGAGAAGGAGTCGATGCTGCCGTTGAGCAGGAAGCCCGCGCCGGCCACGGCCCACTTGGAGCCGTAGCGCAGGTTCATGGTGTAGGAGTTCGACACCGCGTTGCCCTCGGCATCGAGGATGGCGAAGTGGGTGGTGTTCTTTCCGGCATCCTTGGGTGCGCGGGCGCCTGCGGCGAGGGCCGCCGTGGGCGTGTCCCGGTCCGGATCAATGAGCCCGAAGCGCTGGTCCAGCTGTTCCCGCGTCAGCAGGCACTGGAAGGCCTCGCCCGGGGGGACATCGCCGAGGTAGTCCATGCGGTCGATGAAGGCCAGCTTGCAGGCCTGGGCGATGTGGTGGTGGTAGGCGGGGCTGTCGTAGGCCAGCCGCCAGAAGGCCTCCTGATCGAGGATGCCCAGGATCTCCAGCAGCATAGCGCCGCCGCCCTCGGGCGGCACGGTCCAGACCACCTTACCGCCCACCTCGGCATGGATCGGCTCGCCCTCACGGATCGCATAGTCCGCCAGATCCGCCGCACTCAGGAACCCGCCGTGAGCCTGGAGGTCCGTGACGATCTGCTCGGCGATGCGGCCCCGGTAGAAGGCCAGCTCGCCTTCCCGGGCCAGGAGGCGCAGGGTCTCCGCGAGGGCCGGGTTCCGCAGGATGTCGCCCGCCCGGTAAGGCTCCGCGCGGACATAGATGCGCCGGGCTTCCGGGGAGATCGCGAGCTTGGAGGACAGCCGGTTCAGGCAGTCCGCCTCGAACTGGGTGACGAAGGCCCCCTCATCGGCCTGGCGGGCCACGGCCTGCAGCAGATCCCCGGCCTTCAGCCTGCCGTGGCGGCCCTGGAGCTCAAAGAAGGCCTTGACGGTTCCCGGCACACAGACCGAAGCAGGGCCGAAGGCGGTCTTATCCGGGTCGGGGGAGCCGTCGGCCCTCAGATAGGCCTCCCGGGTAGCCCCCCTAGGCGCCTGCTCGCGGTAGTTGAAGTACCGGGGCCGCCCGCCCTTTTCCTGATACAGCAAGTAGCCGCCGCCGCCGAGGTTGCCCGCCTGGGGATGGCAGATGGCGAGGGAGAAAGCTGTGGCGAAGGCCGCGTCGAAGGCGTTGCCGCCGTCCCGCAACACCGCGATCGCCAGCTCCGAGGCCTGGCGAGAGGCGGAGGCGACCGCCCCCTTGCCCCGGGCCGTGGACACCTGTCCCGGCGCGCCGGCGCTCATGGTGACCCGGAAATCGTTGTAGCTGCTCTTCACCCTGGATCCTTGCCTGCGCCTCTCAGTGTAGAACACACCGTCGCCCCCTCGAGGCCGGGGGCTTAGCGCTACTCCGTGAAGGAGGCGCTCAGGCCTTGGCGCGCCGGATCAGGGGCTCGCGCAGGGCGGTGCTGGCCTCGCGGATCATGGTCTCGGTGGTGGCCCAGTCGATGCAGGCGTCGGTCACGGAGCAGCCGTACCTCAGCTGGGTGAGGTCCTGGGGAATGGGCTGATTGCCCGCTTCCAGGAAGCTCTCGATCATGAGGCCGACGATGGACTGGTTGCCCGAGCCGATCTGGTTCACGCAGTCCCGCAGGACCAGGGGCTGCAGCTCCGGCTTCTTGTAGCTGTTGGCGTGGGAGCAGTCCACAACGATGCTCCGGGCCAGCTTGGCCTTCGCCAGGGCCTGCTCGGCCATGGCCACGCTCACGGTGTCGTAGTTGGGCCGGTCGCCGCCCCCGCGCAGCACCACGTGACCATAGGCGTTGCCCCGGGTGCGAACCACGGCGGAGCGGCCCTGGTTGTTGAGGCCCAGGAAGCTGTGGGGGCTGGCGGCGGAGAGGATGGCGTTGACGGCCGTCTCCACGGAGCCGTCGGTGCCGTTCTTGAAGCCCACGGGTGTGGACAGGCCCGAGGACATCTCACGATGGGTCTGGGACTCGGAAGTGCGAGCGCCGATGGCAGTCCAGGCGATGAGGTCCCCAAGGTACTGGGGCGCGATGGGGTCCAGCGCCTCCGTGGCCGCGGGCATGCCGAGTTCGTTGACCTGCAGCAGGAAGGTCCGCGCCTTCTGGAGGCCCTCCTCGATGTGGAAGGAGTCGTCCATGCGGGGATCGTTGATGTAGCCCTTCCAGCCCGTGGAGGTGCGTGGCTTCTCGAAGTAGACCCGCATGACGAGGACCAGCGTATCGGCCACCTCGTCGGCCAGGGCCTTCAGGCGGCGGGCGTATTCCAGGCCAGCCACGGGGTCGTGAATCGAGCAGGGACCCACCACCAGAAAGAGGCGGTCATCCTTGCGGTCCAGGATCCGCTCGAGGGTCCGGCGCCCCTCCAGGACGGTCTGAGCGGCCAGCTCCGACAGCGGCAGCCGGGCATGGATCTCCTCCGGCGTAGGCAGGGTCTCGAAGGCTTCGATGTTGAGGTTCTCGGTCTGTTGCATGATCACTTTCCGGAGGGTGGAACCCCTCGCCTGGCGAGCCAGGTGGGTTCCTCGCTGATGAGGGTGCGGGTCAGGTCAGACGATCTTCTGCATCCAGCCGTGGGTATCCGGCGCGCTGCCGTGCTGGATGTCGAGCAGCACCTGGCGGAGCTTGGCGGCCACGGGGCCAGTCTGGCCGCCGTGGATGGTCCACCCGCCGCGGACGGACTTGACCTCGCCCACGGGCGTGATGACGGCGGCGGTGCCGCAGGCGAAGGCCTCGGTCATGCGGCCCTCGGCGATGGCGCTGCGCCACTCGCTGACGCTGATCCGGCGCTCCTCGGCGCGGAAGCCCTGCTCCCGGGCCAGCTGCAGCAGGCTGTCCCGAGTGATGCCCGGCAGCAGGCTGCCCGTCAGCTCCGGTGTGACCACCACGGTCTCGCCCTGCTCCTGATATACGAAGAAGAGGTTCATGCCGCCCATCTCCTCGATGTACTCGCGGTGGATGGCATCCAGCCAGACCACCTGATCGCAGCCCTGGCCCTTGGCCTGGTGCTGGGCCACGAGGCTGGCGGCGTAGTTGCCCGCGCACTTGGCGAAGCCGGTGCCGCCGGGGGCCGCGCGGACGTAGTCTTCGGAGATCCACACGGTCACGGGCTTCACGCCCGCCGGGAAGTAAGCGCCGCTGGGGCTGGCCAGGAGGAGGAAGAGATACTCGCTGCTGGGCTTCACGCCCAGGGCCGCCTCCGTGGCAATCATCAGGGGTCGCATGTAGAGGCTCTCGCCCACGGCACCGGGGACCCAGGCCTGCTCCTGCGTGATGAGGGCCTTCGCGGCCGCGAGGAAGAGGTCCTCCGGCAGGTCAGGCATGGCGAGGCGGCGAGCCGAGGTGTTGAAGCGCCGCGCATTGGCGTCGGGGCGGAAGCAGGCGATGCTGCCGTCCTGCTGCTTGAAGGCCTTGAAGCCCTCGAAGATGGCCTGGCCGTAGTGCAGCACCGACGCTGCGGGATCCAGCTCGATGGGGCCATAGGCCTTGAGGACGCCCGGCCCCCAGCCCTTTCCTTCGGTGTAGGGCACGACCACCATGTGGTCCGTGAAGACGCGGCCAAAGCCGGGGTTGGTCATGAGCTCCGCGCGCCGCTTGGGAGAGGCCGGATGGGTGGAGAGCTGGATCTCGATCTTGGGCGTGGTCACGGAAACTCCTTGCTTAACAGGGTAAGGCCAGATCAGGCCCGATGGACCAGGTGGCCGAGGCGGGCGATGGCCTCCCGGGTGGTCTTCGGGTCATGGGTGGAGAAGTTCAGGCGCAGGCAGTTGGTGCCCCGGCCATCCGCGAAGAAAAGCGGACCCGGGGCGAAACCGAGACCGTGTTGGAGGGCATCCCGGTGCAGGTCCAGGGCCGAGAACTCCTCAGGCATGACCACCCACAGGTGCATGCCGCCCTTGGGCTCGGAGACCTGGGTGCCCGTGGGGAAGGACTCGGCCAGGGCCTCGACCATGGCGTCGCGGCGCTCCTTGAGCGCCCGGCGGAGACGAGCCAGGTGACGCCGGAAGCCGCCGTTGTCCAGGAAGCGCGCCACCACGGCCTGCAACAGTGGGGGCTGGGCGATGGTCTGAACCTCTTGGATGGGCGCCATGCGCCGCAGCAGGTCGTCCCGGGCGATGAGGTAGCCCAGGCGGAGCCCGGCGGCCAGGGACTTGGAGAAGCTGCCCAGGTGGATCACGTGGTCCGCCCCCTCGAGCCGCCGATAGGCAGGCATGGGGTTGCCGGAGAAGCGCAGATCCCCATAGGCCGAGTCCGTCACCAGGATCACGCCGTGGGTCCGGGTCAGGGCCAGGACCCGCTCCCGGCGGGCCTTGGACTGCGTCATCCCCGTGGGATTGTGGAAGCTGGGCACCGTGAAGAGCATCTTCGCCTCGCTGCGCTGCAGCGCCGAGGAGAGGCGGTCCGGGTCCAGGCCCTGCCGGTCCACAGGCACGGGCACCGCCTCGCGGCCCAGGGCCTTGATGAGCGCCAGGATGCCGACGTAGCAGGGGCTCTCCACCAGCACCTTGTCCCCGGGCACCGTGAAGGACTCCAGCGCCAGGGCCAGGCCCGACTGAGCACCAGGCAGGGTGCGGATGCCCCAGCCCTCGTCGATGGGCTCCCCCTCGGAGGCCAGCCAGCGGCCCACGGCCTCCAGGTAGGGGCGATGGCCTGCCGGTGCAGAGTAGACCCAGGCCTCCGAGCCGAGGTCCTTAAGCACCTGGGCGGTCAACCGCCGCAGCTGCTCTCCCGGCAGCAGGTCGGAGGGGATGAAGCCGGCGGAGAAGCTCACCAGGTGACTGTCCTGGACCCGCTCCAGGGTCTCGCCCAGCCAGGAGCCCAGCTCGCCGTCGTGCACCAGCAGCGGGGAACCCTCGAAAGGAAACTCGCTGCTGGCCCGCATCCCCGGGGCCTCGGGCAGGCGCGGGGCCACGAAGCTACCCCGGCCCTGGACCGTCTGGATCCAGCCTGTGCGCTTGAGCCCCGCCAGGGCCTTCAGGACCGTCAGGCGGTGGACCCCCCAGCGCTGAGCCAGCTCGGGCACGGCAGGCAGCCGGGTACCCGGGCGCCACTCGCCCTGCTGGATGAGCCCACGGAGCCGCCGCTGCAGCTGCAGATAGAGGGGGCTGGAAGCGCCGGGATCGAGGGTGGGATCAAGGACCATCGCCCTTAGGATCGTCCAAAACGCCCTCCGGAGCAAAGAATTGCTAGGGAACGCACAGCCCGGGACAGACCAACCTCCCGCCGGGTTCCGATTCCGCTCTGCCCCGGGTCAGCCTGGAGTGCCTAAACCTTGAGGTGATCGGGACGTCCATTGTCTTGAACTGGAGAGTCCATGCGCCCCTATCGTCTTTTCGCCCTGCTGCTGCCCCTGGCCCTGCTCCTGGGGTGCAGCGGTTATTCCGTGAACTACGACTACGACGTCACGGCTTCCTTCGGGCGCTACCGGACCTTCGACTACTACACGTCCAAGAAGGGCACCGGCGGCACCACCAGCCTTATGGACAAGCGCGTTCGAGCCGCGGTGGAGAAGGAGCTGCAGGTCAAGGGATTCGTCCTGGAGACCCGGGCCGATCCGGATTTCCTGGTGACCTACTATCCCGTGATGAAAGACCGCAAGGTGCGCACCACCACCCGCGTCGGGATGGGCTGGGGCTTCCGTCCGGTCTACGGCCGCGTGGGCGTCTCCACCAGCCAGGTGAAGCACTTCAAGGAAGGCACCATCGTCCTTGAGATCGTCGACTTCAAGACCAACCAGCTGGTCTGGCAGGGCGTCGCCGCAGGCGCGCTCACGGGACTGAACAACCCCGAGGACGCCGACGAGCTCGTGCCCAAGGCCGTCCGGGACATCCTGGCGAAGTTCCCGCCGAAGTAATCCAGGCGCTGGGGCCCCGGACAGCGCCTGGTCCCGAAAATATAAGTTAAGGAATGCCCCAAAGAGGCCGAAAGGAGTCCCAGCAGCTCGATCACCTGTGTACACCCGGGCAGCCAGGATGCCACCCAGCGCATCACGGAGGATGCCATGACGTCGATACTCAACAGCGTTGCCGTTCTTGGCTCCAGCCGTCAGCTTGGCGTCCCCAACAAGGGTCTCAAGAAGACCCTCGAGCGGCTCACCAGCGGCGCCTCCGACGCCGCGGCCAACCTCACCATCGACAACAAGCTGAGTGCGGACGTCCGGCTCGCCGCCCAGGGCCGGCGCAATGCCAACGACGGCATCTCCATCCTTCAAACCGCCGACGACGTGCTGGGCGAAGTGACCAATCTGCTGACGCGGGCTGGAGAACTGGCACAGCAGGCCTCCAGCAGCACCTCCGGTCCCGACGGCGGCCCGGGCAAGACGGCTCTGGACGCTGAGTTCCAGAACATCGTCAAGAACCTGGGCGATAAGGAAGCCAACACCCAGTTCAACTCCGCCAAGATCTTTGGTGGATCCGCCCTATCCATGGCGATGGGTGGCGACACCAACGTAGCCGTCACCGTGGGCACCTTCAATTCCCTGACATCGGCCGACACGCTCACCACCGCCGCCGCTGCCGCGGCCACCGCGGACAAGATCGCGGCCGCCCTGGCTGCCGTGGCCACTCTGCGCGACACGCTCGGTGCCAATCAGCAGCAGCTGCAGACGGTCTCGAACTCCCTGGGCATCCAGGTGGAGAACTTCACCGCCGCCAACAGCCCGATCCGGGACGCGAACATGGCCGACGAAGTCGTCAACCTCTCCAAGTTCCAGATCCTGAACCAGTCCGGGGTCAGCGCCCTGGGCCAGGCCAATACCTCCAGTCAGGCGATCCTCGCCCTCCTCAGGTAGCAGGGTCTGCAGCATCTCCAGGGGGCGGGTTCTTCCCGCCCCCTGGGTGTTTAGGGATGCCTAGGCCTTCAGCAGCAGCCGGATCAACAGCGGGGCCAGCAGGGTGGTCGTGATGCCTGACAGGGTCATGGCCAGACCGGCCATGGTGCCCTGCTGTGGGCCCTCCAGGAAGGCCATGGCCGTGCCCTGGCCATGGGAACCCGTCCCCATGGCCAGCCCCCGGGCAATGGGGTCCTGCACCCCGACGCGGGTCAGCAACGCCCCCCCGAACACTGAGCCCAGGGTGCCCGTGGCCACCACGAAGGCCGAGGCCAGGGCCTGGCTGCCGCCGTGGAGCCGCACGACCTCCAGGGCAAAGGGGATGGTCACGCTCTTCGGCAGCAGGGAGAGGACGACCTCGCGCGGCAGGGCGACGAAGGCCGCCAGCCAGGCCACGGAGACCACGGAGGTGAGCGTCCCGAGCCCAACCCCGGCCAGGATCGCAGGCGCATGGCGGCTCAGCAGGTCCCGGTTCCGGTAGAGTGGCACCGCGAGACCCACCGTGGCCGGCCCCAGCAGCGACATCATGAGACTCCGGGCAGGCACGTAGGCCTGGTAGGGAATCTTCAGCAGGAGCAGGGCGGCGGCGACCAGCGTCGCCCCCAGGAGCACGACGTTCAGCAGGGGATGCCGGTACTTCATGTAGAGGCTTTTGGCCAGGAAGTAGGCCCCGAGGGTCAGGCCGATGCCGAAGCCCATAATCACGAGGCGCATGGCTGGTTCCTCCGCCGCAGCCACTGGCCGACATGACCCGACACTACGAAGGTCAGCAGGGTGCTCCCCGCGATGGCCAGGGCTAGCCGGAATCCATACTGGTAGAAGACCCCGCCCCAGTTCATCAGGTCCACGGCCGCCGGGATGAAGAAGAACACCAGGTGCCTCAGCAGGAAATCCGCACCCTCCTGAATGAGCTCTAGCTTCACCAGACCTGAACGCAGCGCCAGGTAGAGGAAGATCAACCCCACGACATTGCCGGGAAGCGGCAACCGCGTGAGCGAGGCGAAGCGGCCCCCCAACCAGACGAACAGGCTCAGCAGGCCGATCTGGGCGATTACCTTGAGAACTCGGTGCATAGAAGCCCTTGTAAATTTTGGGAAGGAAATCCCGGATAAGGCAGGAAGTCGCAGCTCCAGGTTGTCGGTAAGCTCTGATTCTAGCGGTTCTTCAGGTTTCCCGGGGACGATTGGGGGAGTTGTAAAATGACCTTATGGTAGTATTTGTCTGGTCCCCTTTCAGGAGTTCCCATGGCCCGTTCCGGTGCGCCTCTCATGGTCCTTCCCCAGCCGCTGGGGCTGGCGGACAGCCGGTTCTATTTGGCGACCTGCGCCCTGGTGGCGGGCAACCTGCTGTTCCCCCTCCTGGTCCACCGGATTCCCGATGCGGGCCGGACGCTGCTGCCGATCTTCTTCTTCACCCTAATCGCGGGCTGGCGCTACGGCATGAAGGTGGGCCTGCTGACGGGCCTCCTCTCTCCTCTGGCCAATCATTTCGTGACGGGGATGCCCCCGGCCGCACTGCTTCGGGAGCTGCTGCTCCAGTCGGCGCTGCTGGGCGTCGTGGCTGCGCTGGTAGCCTCCCGTGGCCGCCGACCGACCCTGGCGCTCCTCACGCTGGTGGTGGGCGTGCAGCAGGCGCTGGTGCTCTTCCCGCAGTTGCTTCATGGCGGCGCCCAGGCCTGCCTTGAGACCTTCAGCCTGCGGCTGCCGGGCCTCCTGCTCCAGGTCCTCGGGGGCACGGCCCTGCTCCGGTTCCTGCCCATGCAGCCCGGAACCCAGGAGGGGAGCCGTGTGGGATGAGGCCCGCCGGACTCCGGAGCTGGGCCTGCCCGCGCACCTGACCCTGCAGCTCTTCGAGGGGGACGAAGCGATTTTCTCCAGCGGAAAGCACTGGCTGCTGCCCCTGTTCGACCTGGACGAGTTCTTCGACCAGAGCGGCCACGATCCGGCCCGGACCCGGCTGGTGGACCGGGTCACCGGGCGGGCTGCAGCTCTGATGGTGGCGCGACTTGGCATCCCGGAACTGCACACGCTGCTCCTCAGCCGCCGCGCGATCCCGGTACTGGAGCAGCACGGGATCCGCTATGGCTGCCGCGAGCTGGTGGACCAGATTCTCTGCACCACCGAGACGCTGTTTGACCAGGATCAGGACCTTGACGCGGTCTGGTCCCACCTTCAGGAACGCAGGCTGCAAGCGGCTTCTGCCGTGGGAATGGGGCAACGATGAAAACGGTGAAGCTCGCTTACGGAAAGCTCGGACTGGACCTGCCGGTCCCCGAGGACGCCCAGGTCATCGAACCGAAGCACCTGGAGGCCCTGGCGGACGAGGCCGACGCGGTCTTCGCCGCGCTGCGGAACCCCCTCGGCACGCCGCCCCTCAAGGACATGGTCAAGGCCACGGACACGGTCTCCATCGTCATCTCGGACATCACCCGGCCCACTCCCAACCACAAGCTGGTGCCCTGGCTTCTGCAGGAACTCAGCCACGTGCCCAAGGCGCAGTTCGTGATCATCAACGGGCTGGGCAGCCACCGCGCCAACACCCGCGACGAGCTCATCCAGATGCTCGGGCAGGAGATCGTGGACACCATCCGCATCGAGAACCACGACGCCTTCGACGACACCAAGCTGGTCCACGTGGGCCGCAACACCTACGGCTCCGAGGTGTTCTTCAACAAAACCTATGTAGAGTCCACCTTCAAGATCGTGACGGGCTTCATCGAGCCGCACTTCTTCGCGGGCTTCTCCGGTGGGCCCAAGGGCATCCAGCCGGGCATCGCGGGCATCAAGACCATCCTGGACTTCCACAACGCCGAGATGATCGGCCACCCCAACAGCACCTGGGGCCTGCTGGAGGGCAACATCCTCCAGGACTCCGCCACCCAGAACTGCCTGATGGCGAGACCCCACTTCATGCTCAACGTCACGCTGAACGGAGCCAAGGAGATCACGGCCGTGTTCGCGGGCGACGTGATCCAGGCCCACCGCGTGGGCTGTGAGTTCGTCCGAGAGAATGCAATGTACGCGGTGGACGCGGAGTTCGACATCGTCATCACCACCAACTCCGGCTACCCCCTGGACCAGAACCTCTACCAGACCGTGAAGGGCATGAGCGCCGCGGCCCTCATCGTCAAGAAGGGCGGAGCCATCCTGAGTGCCTCCGAGTGCTCGGACGGCGTGCCCAACCATGGCAACTACGCCAAGATCCTCCAGATGCGTGAGACGCCGGAAGAACTGCTGGCGATGATCGAGGACCCCACCTTCAGCATGTTCGACCAGTGGCAAGTCCAGGTGCAGTCGATCATTCAGCTGAAGGCCGACTGTTATATCTTCTCCCTGCTGGATGACGAGACCGTCAGGAAGGCCAAGTTCAAGCCCAGCCACGATCTGGTGGTGACCCTGGCCGAGAAGCTGGCCCATTACGGACCCCATGCCCGGGTTGCGGTGCTGCCCTACGGCCCCCTGACCATCCCCTACGTCAAGAAGCCCTAGCTAGCCTTCCTGGCCCTGGAAGGGGCAGATGTCCAGCCTGCGGTTGCCCTGCCCCGGGATCACCATGCGCACACCGCCCCGGGGATCCTCCACGTCGCCCTGCCGCCGGGGGATCAGGTGGATGTGGCTGTGGAAGAGGGTCTGCCCGGCCACCTGCCCCGCGTTCATGCCGATGTTGAAGCCCTCCACAGCGGGATCCGCCGCGAGGATGGCGGCACGGAGCTGGTGGATCAGCTCCGCGCAGGCTTCGCGCTCCTCCGCGGTGAGGCCGAAGTAGTCCGCCACGTGGCGGTGAGGCAGGATCAGGGTGTGCAGGGGCGTCACGGGAAACGCGTCCCGGAGGGCAAAGGCGAGGGGATTAGAAGCGATCCGGAGGGCGGGCTCCGCGCTGCAGAAGCGGCAGGGCTGGGCTTCGGTTGGCGTGGCTGGCCGCATGCGGTGGCGCTCCTTCAGCCCCGGGAAGAAGCTCCTGGGACTCCCATCATGACGCGCGAACCGGGATGGCAGGAAGCACCCAGGAGAGCAGTCCTTGGCACCCGGCTCCGCGACCTATAAAGTTCAAGCTATGTCTGAAACTCGCGTGGTGCTCTTGAAGATCGTCGGCATGTTCCTGGTCATCCTCGCGGGCTGGCTGGCGCGGCGGCGAAACCACCTGCCGGAGAGCACCAGCGCCGTTCTGAGCCGCGTGGTGGTGGACTGGGCCTTCCCGGCCCTGGTCTTCACCCAGATGCTCCGCATGGTGGACGCCCAGGTGCTGCGCCAGGACTGGCTGCTCCCGCTGCTGCCCATACCGCTGGTGCTCATCGCCTACCTGGTGGGCCTGGGCGTGGCGCCACTCTTCGGCCACCGGGAGCACCGCAACACCGTGCTCTTTCTCATCACCAGCCCCAACTGGGTGTTCCTGCCGCTCCCCATCGCCGAGGCCCTCTACGGCGGCGAGGGCGTGCGCATCGTCCTCCTCTGCAACATCGGCGCCCAGCTCACCCTCTGGTCCATCGGGGTCTGGATCCTCCATGGGAAGATCGCTGAGGCGCTCCGCAACCTCAGCACCAACATCGGCCTGTGGGCCACGGCGGGCGGCATCGCGCTGGCCCTTGCGTTCCCGGGGCTCCGGACCCTCGGCAACCTGCACGGCAGCCCAACGACCCTGCCCGGCATGGCCGGTGCGGCGGTGTTCGACGCCCTCACCATGGTGGGCAGCCTCACCATCCCCCTGTCGCTGCTGGCCATCGGCGCCCAGCTGGGGAACGTCCCCATTGCCTTCCGCAAGCTGCCCCTCTCGCTGGGCGGGGTCCTCCTCGCCCGGCTCGTGGCGGCCCCCCTCGCCACCGTGGCCCTGGGGATGGCCCTGGCCCGACTGGGCTTTCACCTGCCGCAGATCACCCGCATGGTGGTGGTGCTGGTGGCGGCCATGCCCGTCGCCATCGTCTGCAGCGTCATAGCCGAGCGCTACGGCGGCGATGCCGGCCTGGCGGCCCAGGCCGTGGCCCTCTCGACCCTGTTCAGCATCCTCACGGTGCCCGCGCTGTTCTTCCTGGTCTCCTGAGGCCACACCTCCGCAGACCGACCGCCGGCTAGGCCGTGCCTGGTGGGATAAACTGGAGCTTCGCTTCAGGAGATTCCATGGCCACCGTCACCCTTAAAGGCAACCCTTTCCACACCGCCGGCGAACTGCCGAAGGTGGGCGCAGCAGCACCTGCCTACACCCTGGTGCGCACCGACCTGGCCGAAGTGTCCGGCAAGGACCTTGCCGGACAGCGCGTGGTGCTGAACATCTTCCCCAGCCTGGACACGCCCACCTGCGCCGCCAGCGTCCGCAAGTTCAACGCCCGGGCCAACGAAAAGCCCAACACGACCATCCTCTGCATCAGCGCCGACCTGCCCTTCGCCCAGAAGCGCTTCTGCGGCGCCGAGGGCCTGGACAACGTTGTGCCGGCCTCCACCTTCCGCTCCGCCGACTTCGGCCAGACCTACGGCGTGACCCTGGTGGACGGCCCCCTCAAGGGCCTCCTCGCCCGCGCCGTGGTGGTGGTGGACGAGACCGGTAAGGTCATCCACACCGAGCTGGTCCCCGAGATCGCCCATGAGCCCGACTACAACGCGGCGCTGGAAGTTTTGTAGGAGCTGTCGGCTATCGGCTGTCAGCTCTCAGCCAATGCAGGGCCGGACAGTCTTGGGGGACTGCTGGCTGAAAGTTGTCTGTTGATAGCTGGCGGTCGATAGCCGACAGCAGTTTTTCACTCGATCCGATCCATGCGGCGCAGCTCAGGGACTCGCCAGGCGGTGCCAGCCACCACCAGCAGGGTCATGCAGCCGCCGAAGACGACGGAGGGGACCAGGCCCAGCAGGCGTGCGGCGACGCCGCTTTCGAAGGCGCCGATCTCGTTGCTGGACCCAATGAAGACCTGGTTCACAGAGGACACGCGGCCCAGCATGTGCTCGGGCGTCACCATCTGCAGGAGGGTGAAGCGGAGCACAACGCTTACGTTGTCCACCGCGCCACTGGCGGCCAGCAGCAGGAGGCTCAACAGGAAGCTGTGGCTGAGGGCAAAGGCGATCATGGCCGCGCCGAAGCCCGCCACGCAGAGCAGCAGGGTGCGCCCCGCCCGCCGCATGGGCGGCAGGTGGGCCATGATGAGCCCCATAAGCACCGAACCCACGGCGGGAGCGGCCCGCAGGGCGCCGAGCCCCTGGGGGCCCGTGTGGAGGATCTCCTTGGCGAAGACAGGCAGCACGGCCACGGCCCCGCCGAAGAGCACGGCGAAGAGGTCAAGGCTGATGGCTCCCAGCAACAACCGCTGGGAGAGCACAAAACGCAGGCCCTCACCCAGGCTGGCGAAGATGGAGCCGATCCGCGGCTTCGCGGCCTTGGGCGTGTAGCGAATGAAGAGGAGGCCCAGGAAGCCGGTCGCAATGAGCGACATCACCAGGAAGTGCGCCACCACTGGCCCCCGCCAGGCGTAGATCAGGCCGCCGATGGCCGGTCCGAGCACCATGCCCGTGTGGAAGACCGAGACCCGCCAGGTGGAGCCGTTGGCATAGAGGGCCTTTGGCAGCAGGTCCGTACCCAGGGCCGTGTTGGCCGGGCGGTAGTAGGCCCGCACCACACCCGTGAGGAAGATGATCCCGTAGATGGGCCAGACCGCCGAGGCCAGCGGCCCCGCTTGGAAGCGCCAGCTGAAGCCCCAGAGCAGGGCCGAGCAGAGGGCGAGACTGAGGGTGGTGGCCATGCAGATCCACAGGCGGTTCACCCGGTCCGCGGCATGGCCGCCGAAGAGGGCCAGCGTTAGGAAGGGCAGCGCCTCGGCGAGCCCCACCAGGCCCAGGGCCAGGGGATCTCCGGTGCGGTTATAGACCTGCCAGCCCACCACCACACCCTGCATCTGCATGCCCAGCGTGGCGAATCCCAGGGAGGTGATGAACCAGCGGTAGTCGCGGCTTCTCAGCGCGGCATAGGGATCGTGGGGCAGGACTTCCGCCTCCACCCGAAGCTACTCGTACCTTAGGGCATCAATGACGTTCAGCTTCGCGGCCTTCAGCGCCGGCAGGAAACCCGCAGCCACCCCCACCAAGCCCGAGAAGCCCAGCCCGAGGCCCACGGCCCAGGACTCGGTCACAGCCGGCACCTGGAACTTCTGGAGGATGAAGACGGCCGAGTATGCGAAGCCCACGCCGATGATGCCACCCAGCAGCGAGAGCACGATGGCCTCGATGAGGAACTGCCAGAGGATGCTGTGCTGGGTGGCGCCCAGGGCCCGGCGGATGCCGATCTCCCGGGTGCGCTCGGTGACGCTCACCAGCATGATGTTGGAGATGCCGATGCCGCCCACCACGAGGGAGATGCTGGCCGCCACGGCGAGCAGCGCGGTGAGGATGCCGGCCTGGGCGCTCTGCATCTGGACGATGTCGTCCTGCTTGCGGATCTGGAAGGGGTTGTCGTCCTTGGGGGCCGTCTTCATGCGCTGCCGGAGCAGGGCCGTAATCTCGGCCTCGGCCATCTCCGCCTTGCCCTCCTGGGCGCTGACCATGATCTGCTGGATCTTGTCGCGCCCCATGATCTTGCGCATGACCGTCGTGTAGGGGGCGACGATCAGGTCATCCTGGTCGCCCATTAGGCCGGCGCCCTTCTTCTCGAGCACGCCGATGACCAGGAAGGGCAGCGCGCCGACGCGCACCGTGACGCCTACGGGATCCTCCCCGTTGGGGAAGAGGTTGTCCTTCACGGTCTGCCCCAGCACGCAGACCTTGGCCATGCCGCGCACTTCGCCGTCGGTGAAGAAGCGACCTGCTTCCACGTCCCAGCCGCGGATCTGCAGGAAGTTCGGATTGGAGCCCTGGATCTGGCTCACGTAGTAGCTGTTCTGGTAGATAAGGGGCCGGGAAGTCCGCACCAGCTGGCTGGCGGAGACCACGCTGCTGCCGGCCAGCTCCTGCTCGATGAGCGTGACATCGCTCTCCAGCAGGATATCGGCGCTGCCCATGGCCGAGGGGCCGAAGCGATTGCTGCCCTGGCCAGGGAAGATCTGCAGCATGTTGGAACCCATGTTCTGGATCAGGGCGATGGAAGCTCGCTTGGAGCCCTCGCCGATGCCGATCATGGCGATGACCGCACCGACGCCAACGATGATCCCGAGCATGGTCAGGAAGGCGCGCATCTTGTTCCGCGTGATGGCGAATAAGGCGAGCTTGAGGAACTCCAGGAAGCGCATGGATCCTCCCGGCTAGCGCCGTCCGCCTTGTCCTGCGGGGGTGCCACCCAGGGGCGCGGGACTGCCGGAGCCGGCCTGTTTAGTGTTCTCCACGCCGATCAGGATCTGCATCCCCTCCTGAAGGCCCTCGCCCGAGACCTCTGTGAACTGGCCGTCGGTCACGCCAGCCTTGACCACGAAGGCCTTGGGCTTGCCGTTCTCGAGGATCCAGATGCGATCCTCGCGACGCGCCACCATGCCGCCCTTGCCGCCGGTCCCGGCCTGGGCGCCGGTGCTTGGCCGCTGGGGACCGCCTCCAAAACTCATGGGCTGGCCGAGGCGGGGGCCGTCCGTCTTCTTTTCGTCCTTGATAAAGGCCGAGGGGTTGAAGCGCAGGGAGGAGTTGGGAACCCGGAGGACGTCTCGGCGCTGGTTGGTAACGATGGTGACATTGGCCGTCATGCCAGGCCGCAGGGCGAGGTCGCCCGTGAACTTGGGGCCGCCCAGCTGGCTGGCGCCGCCGGGAATGCGGGCGAGCTGCTTCGGGTCGCCCTGTGGCGCCGAGGAGGTGAAGGACATTACCTTGCCCGCCGGAGTCTGACCACGGCCCGGCTGGGCCTGGCCTTGGCCCTGTCCCGCTTGGCGCTCCTTGAAGCGCTTCAGGAAGTCAGCCTTGGTGGTGCCGGCAGGGAGGCGGTCCTTCATGCGCTCCCAGGCCTTCTCCGGGTCCGGCGCGCCTTCCCGGCCGGGAGCACCCTGGCCGCGGCCTTCGGGCTTGGCCGGGGCGGCGGCGCCAGCCGAGCCGCCGTGGCGGCCTGCGCCGCTCTCGGCCTTGGCGGACTCACCATCCGCGTTGGGGAGGGGCTCGTTGGGCACGACCATCTCGACCACATAGTTCACGACATTCTGGGTGGTGACGGGTTCCTGGCGGACCAGGCTCACGATGGCGGCGAACTGCTTGTCCGGGAGGCTGTCCACGGTGAACATGGCACGCTGCCCCACCTTCACGTCATCGATGTCCGACTCCCCGATGTTCACCTGGACCTTCATCTGGGAGAGGGCTTGAGCGATCTGGAACAAATTAGGCGTGCTGAAGCTGGCGGCCACGGTCTGGCCCACGTCCGCGAGGCGGGAGATGACAACGCCATCCACCGGGGCGGTGATGTTGCAGTAGCCGAGGTTCGCCTTGGCCCGATCGAGGGAAGCCTTGGCATTCTCGAAGGTCGTCAGCGACGTCTGGTAGGTTACCTGCTTGGCCTCGAGGTCCTGGTCCGCCAGCAGCTTCTCGGCCGCCAAGCGCTTGGCCCGCTCGTACTGGCGGCGCGCGTCATCCATGTTCGTCCTAGCCCGGTCCAGCCCGGCTTCGGCATCTTTCAGCTGCGTCTCCCAGATGGTCGGGTCGATCTGTGCGATGAGCTGATCCTTCTTCACGATGCTGTTGTAGTCCACGTAGAGTGCCGAGATCACACCGGACACCTGGGTGCCCACCGCCACCTGCACCACGGGACTCACGGCCCCGGTGGCATTGATCCGCTGGGTGACATTGCCCCGCTCCACCTTGGACTGCCGCCACTTGATCTCATCCTTGGGCCGGGTGAGGACGTAGGCCGTCCCTCCCACCACCAGTGCGACGCCTACCCCAATGCCAATCCAAGTGTTCCGCTTCATGGTGCCGCGCTCCGCATATCAAGGGGCTGGGCTAGGCCCAGCCTTCAAGCTTCGCATAACGATGTATTGACCGCCAGATCAGCTATGAGGTTGATCTCATATTTCCCAATTCAGCGCAGCAGCCCAAGGCCATCCACCAAGGCTCGGCGGGCGAAGCCGTTGGCGAGGAAAGCCTGGAGGAAGCCCCCCGCCATGACGATGGCCGCGCAGACCAGGACACTGGCACCCGCGAGGGGAGCATGGACCAAGGGCCGGTCCGAAGCCAGGCGCTCGGCCTCGGCCCCGGGGGACTGGAGGAACAGGGCCACCAGGAACCGCAGGTAGTAGTAGGCGCTCACCAGGCTCGCCAGCACGCCGAGGATGGCCATGCCCACATGGCCTGTCGCCACCAGCTCGCGGAAGATCATGTACTTGCCGTAGAAGCCACCCATGGGGGGGATGCCCGCCAGGCTGAGCATGATGATGGCGGCCGAGACACCCATGGCCGGTCGCTTCCAGCCCAGGCCGCGCAGGTCATCGAAGGTCGTCTTCTCGCCCACGAGCCCGAAAGCCGTCAGCAGGCCGAAGGCACCCATGTTCATGGCGAGGTAGATGACCAGGTAGAAGAGGACGCCGTTGAAGGCGGCGGGGGTGCCCGCCACGAAGCCAAGCATGAGGTAGCCCGCGTGGCTGATGCTGGAGTAGGCCAGCATGCGCTTGACGTTGGTCTGGACCAGGGCGGTGAGGTTTCCGAGGACCAGCGTGACCACGGCGAGGACGGCCAGGACCGCCTGCATCTTCACCCCCACGACACCGAGGTCCTTGAAGGCAACCGGGAAGATGCGGAGGAGGGCGATGAACGCCACGCCCTTGGTCGCCACGGACATGAAGCCCGCGATGGGGTGGGGCGAGGCCTCGTAGGCATCCGGCGTCCACTGGTGGAAGGGCACGGCCGAGACCTTGAACAGGAAGCCCAGCAGCAGCAGGGCAGCACCCACCAACACCAGGGGATCCGTCCCGAGCCCCTTGGCCGCGAGGACGGGAGCCGCGATGGCCAGATCCAGGGTACCGCTGAGGCCGTAGATGATTACGCCGCCCATGAGGAAGCAGCTGGAGGCCACGGCGCCGGTCAGGAAGTACTTCATGCCGCCTTCAGCGCTCTCGGAGCGGGCGCGGACGGTGCCGACCAGGGCGTAGAGAGGGATGCTGAAGAGCTCAAGGCCCAGGAAGAGCGTCACGAAGTGGGTGGTGGAGGCGAAGAGCATCATGCCCGACACGGAGAAGAGCAGCAGGGCCAGAGTCTCGCCCTTCACCCAGCCCTCCTGGTGGAAGTGGTCCCACCCCTGGAGGATGGTAAGGGCCGCGGCGACCACCACGAAGATGCCCGTGAACTGGGCCAGTCGGTCCATGTGGAGCTGGAAGAAGGCGGGCTGGGAGCCGGTGGTCCAGAGGTCCGTCAGATACCAGAAAGTGGCGCCAACCGCGAGCAGGGCCGTACCGTACATGGCAGCGCGGATCCACTTGGTGGTGGCCTGGTCCTTGTCCAGAGACATGAGGGCGACCAGACAGCCCCCGATCACCGGGTAGAGCAACGGCAGCAGGGCCGCCCACTGGCTGGGAGTGAGGTTCATCGGTGCACCTCGTGGGCGGCGGGTTCGGCGGCATGGCCCTCAGGGCCGGCCTCGTGGGCCGCAGGGGCCTGGTGCACGGCGGGCTTCAGCACGAAGGTGCGCACCGGCGGGGCATTGGCCTCCCGGAGCAGGTTGACCACGGGCGCCTCGCTGACGGCCACGAAGGTCCGCGGATGGATGCCCATCCAGAGGATCAGCACCACCAGGGGCAGCAGCACAGCCACTTCCCGGGCATTCAGGTCGCTGTGCAGGTGGTGGGTGCCGCTGTCCGGATCCTTGTTCTCGGGGCCCCAGAAGACCCGCTTGAACATCCAGAGCATGTAGACCGCACCCAGCAGGACACCGGAAGTGGCCAGGGAGGCATAGAGGCGGCCCCAGCCGAAGCCGGACAGGAAGGCGCCGTTCAGGATCCAGAACTCGCCCACGAACCCGTTGGTGAGGGGCAGGCCGATGGAACTGAGCGTCACGATGAGGAAGAAGGCGGTGAACACGGGCATCTTCACGGCCACTCCGCCGAAGTCCGCGATCATGCGAGTGTGGGCCCGGTCATAGACCATCCCCACCAGCAGGAAGAGCGCACCGGTGCTGATGCCGTGGTTGAGCATCTGGAGCATGGCGCCCTGGGTGCCGATGACCGTGAAGGAGGCCAGTCCGAGCATCACGAAGCCCATGTGGCTCACGGAGGAGTAAGCCACCAGCTTCTTGATGTCGCGCTGGACCATCGCGACCAGGGCTCCGTAGACGATGGCGATGACACTGAGCAGAGCCAGGGGCTTGGCGTAGTGCATCGCCGCCGCGGGGAAGATCGGGATGGCAAAGCGGAGGAAGCCGTATCCGCCGAGTTTCAGCAGCACGCCAGCGAGGATGACGGAGCCCGCCGTGGGGGCCTGGACGTGGGCATCCGGCAGCCAGGTGTGCAGCGGGAAGAGGGGCACCTTGATGGCGAAGGCCACAGCGAAGGAGATGAAGAGCCAGCACTGGACACTGAAGGGCAGCGTCGTGGCGGCCTGGCCCATGAGGATGGGGTTGAACCCGCCGGCCTTGTTGGCCAGGTAGAGCAGGGCCACCAGCCAGAGCAATGAGCCGCTAAGGGTGTAGAGGAAGAACTTGTTGGCGGCGTAGCGGCGCTCATCGCCACCCCAGACCCCGATCATGAAATACATCGGGATCAGCATGGCTTCCCAGAACAGGTAGAAGAAGAACAGGTCCTGGGCCATGAGGGCGCCCAGCATGCCCGTCTCCAGCAGCAGGAACAGGGCGGCAAAGGTACCAATGCGGTCCTTCAGGCTGTTCCAGGTACCCAGCATCGTGAGCGGCACCAGGAAGGTCGTCAACAACACCAGCCAGAGGTTCAGGCCGTCCACGGCCAGGTGGTAGTCCACCGGCAGGCCCACCAGGGTGAACCAGGGGGCCCGCTCGACGAGGATTGTCGCCCCGGTGCTGCCGTGACCCAGCAGCCAGGCGAGACTCAGCACAAAGACCGCCAGGGCGCCCATGAAGCCGAGCATGCGAGAGAGACGCCCAAGGGAGTGGGGCAGCGCCATGATCAGGAAGCCGATGAGCGTCGGCGCGAAGACCAGGAAGGTGAGGGGATGGGAGTTCAGCCAGGTCATCGCCCCACCTACTTCAGGAAGACATAGAGGAGGACCGCGGCTCCCAGCGCCATGCTGAGCGCGTAGTTGCGCACCCGGCCGGTCTGGAAGAGGGCGGTAAAGTCCCCGAAGACCCGGGCCAAGGCACCCGGCAGATTCACCCCCACGCCATCGATGATGATCACGTCGAAGAGCTTCCAGAGCACGTTGCCGAACCAGCGGATGGGCCGGAGCAGGTAGAGCTCCACGCCCTCATCCACGTAGTACTTGTTCAGCAGCAGGTTATGGACGAAGGGATGCCGGGCAGCAAAGGCGATCTCCGCCGCGGGGCCGTTCTTGTACTTGGACCAGCCGAGGTAGCCCATGAGGAGCCCCAGGCCCGTGGAGATGCAGGCCAGCAGCACTGCCGGGCCTTCGTGGTGGCCGTGGGCGCCGTGGACCTGACCATAGGTGAGGGCCGGCTTAAGGAACTCACCAATGGCGAAGTGGCCGCCGAAGGCTTCGGGAATGCCCCAGACGCCCCAGAGCAGGGAGCCAGCGGCCAGGACCATCAGGGGGACGGTCATGGTGAAGGGGCTCTCGTGGGCGTGGTCGTACGCGTGGTGGTCCCGGGGTTCGCCCCAGAAGGTGAGGGCCATGAGGCGCCACATGTAGAAGCTGGTACAGCTGGCACCGATGACACCGATGACCCAGAGGGCCGGGGACTTCAGGTAGGCCAGGTAGAGGATCTCGTCCTTGCTGAAGAAGCCGCTGGTGCCCGGGAAGCCCATGATGGCCAGGGTGCCGATGAGCATGGTGAGGAAGGTGATCTTCGTCTTGGCCTTGAGGCCGCCCATCTTGAAGAGGTCCTGCTCGTGGTGCATGGCATGGATGACGCTGCCGGCCCCAAGGAAGAGGAGGGCCTTGAACCAGGCGTGGGTAAAGACATGGAAGAAGCCCGCGGCAAAGCCCGAGGCGCCCAGGCCCAGGAACATGTAGCCCAGCTGGGAGACCGTCGAGTAGGCCAGCACCTTCTTGATGTCACGCTGCACCAGGCCGATGGTGGCGGCAAAGAGGGCGGTGGCGCCGCCTACCCAGGCAACCACGTCCATGGTGATGGGGGCCAGGGAGAACACCGGGGCCAGGCGGCAGATCATGTAGATGCCGCTGGTCACCATGGTGGCCGCGTGGATGAGGGCGCTGACGGGGGTCGGGCCCGCCATGGCGTCCGGCAGCCAGAGGTACAGGGGCAGCTGGGCGCTCTTGCCCGTGGCGCCCACGAATAGCATCAGGGTGGCGAAGGTCAGGACGCCGAAGCCCACTTCCGGGGCCAGGTGCCCGGCCTGGGTGAGGATGTCGGAGACCGTCAGGGTGCCGAAGGCGGCGAACAGCACCATCATGCCGATGGACACGCCCAGATCACCCACCCGGTTGGTGAGGAAGGCCTTGAGGCCGGCGTCCGGTGCGAAGTCGGTCTCGAAGAAGTAGCCGATGAGCAGGTAGGAGCAGAGACCCACGCCCTCCCAGCCCACGAACATCAGCACCAGGCTGGAGCCCAGCACCAGGGTGAGCATGAAGAACACGAACAGGTTCAGGTAGCTGAAGAACCGCGCGTAGCCCTCGTCTTCGTGCATGTAGCCCACGGAGTAGAGGTGGATTAGGAAGCCGATGCCCGTGATGACCAACATCATGGTGCCGCTCAGGGGATCGATCACCATGCCGAAGGGCACACTGAGGGAACCCGTGGCCATCCACTCACCGTAGTTCAGGACCAGACGGTGGTCGCCCGTGGCCTTCATGGCCAGGAACGCGGAGGCGGCGAGCAGCAGGGAGGCGAAGACGACGCCCAGGCCGACGAAGGTGACGGCGCCCTTCCCGGCGCGCTTGCCCAGGAGGCCGTTGAAGGCCGCGCCCACCAGGGGGAGGATCGGAATGAGCCAGTAATACTTGTTCATCGCATCCTCACTGCTTCAGGCCCGCGGCCCGGTCCGAGTCGGTGGTGCCCCGGTGACGGTAGAGGCCGATGACCAGCGCCAGGCCGATGGCCGCTTCGCAGGCGGCCACGGCGATGATGAAGAGGTAGAACACCGTGGCCTGGGCATCCCCGCCGCGGAAGCGGGCGAAGGCCAGCAGGGCCACATTGGCAGCGTTGAGCATCAGCTCCACGCCCATGAACTGCATGAGCAGGGTGCGCCGCAGCAGCACCGTGGCCAGACCGATGGCGAACAGAAGAAGGGCCACGACCAGGTACCCCTGGAGCCCGCCGTTGAGGATCGCATCCATGCCGGTCATCGGGGGCTCCTCACAGGTTCCTCTTGGTCAGCGCGACGGCACCGACCATGGCCGCCAGCAGCAGGATGCCCGCCACTTCGAAGCCCAGCAGGTGCTCGGCGAAGAGGGTAGTGCCAACTTTCTGGAGGGTCATGGCCCCCGGCATCGGCTCGCCGCTCACTGCCAGCGCCTTGAGGCCGGCGGAGGTCAGGACCAGCTTTACGGCGCCGAAGGCGAGGGCGGCCACCAGGGCCACCGAGACCCAGCGCTGCACGGGGCGGGCGGTTTGGGCCGCCTCCTCCTCGTGGCTGTTGAGCATCATGATCACGAAGAGCACAAGCACCATGATGGCACCGGTGTAGACGATGATCTGGAGCGCGGCGGCCACAGGATTGGCCAGCAGCAGGAAGAGCCCTGCGACACCGAAGAAGGTGGCCACCATGCAGAGACCCGCCACAATGACGTTCTTCTGCAGCAGCATGCCCAGTGCACCGAGCAGCGTGACGAAGGCGAAGGTGATGAACATGGCCTCTCCTTACATCGCGATCGTGCGGCGGGGCACGGAGGGGGTGGGATCCTGGGTGAGCTGCTCCTTGCCGTCAGCCTCGGCATAGGTGTTCATGAGGTTCCACTTGCCGAACTGCATGGAGAGCCGGTCGTAGGCGGCCACCTCGTATTCCTTGCGGAGCCAGATGGCGTCCTTGGGGCAGGCCTCTTCGCACATGCCGCAGTAGATGCAGCGCAGCATGTCGATGGAGAACTTGGCCGGACGCTTCTCCTGGAAGCCCTGGGACAGGTTCAGGTCGCTGAACTCCTCGGCCTCGATGCTGATGCAGCGGGCGGGGCAGGCCTCCTGGCACATGAAGCAGGCCACGCACTTGATGGCGCCGTCCTCGAACCGCTTCAGCTCGTGGAGCCCCCGGTAGCCGGCGGGGATCTCCCGCTTCATGTCGGGATACTGCACCGTGTAGCGCTTGGCGGTGGGCGTGAACAGGTTGCGGATGAAGTGACCGAAGGTGATCGACATGCCCTGCAGGACCGGCCACACGTAGGTGCGGTCCAGCCAGGTCAGCTCCACTTTCTTGACGATGACGCCCATGGCCCCCTCCTCAGTGTCCCTGGCTCATGCGCCAGGCGTGGAAGACAAGATTGGCCATGGAGAGCGGGAGCATGATCTTCCAGCCGAGGTGCATGAGCTGGTCGTAGCGGAAGCGCGGCAGCGTCCAGCGGACCCAGACGAAGACCCAGGCGAAGAACAGCATCTTGACCAGGAAGCTC
>CAIMQW010000226.1 GCA_903843705.1 uncultured Holophagaceae bacterium
CGGCATGTCCAGGCGGCCGTCCGTGAAGAGGCGCAGGCAGAGGCCGCCGTCCAGCAGGCTGATGCGGTCGGGGGTCCAGCCCAGGGAGGCCGCCAGGGCCCCGTGGGCGCGCAGGTTCCGGTAGGTGCCGTGCACGGGCACCATCTGGTCGGGACGCACCGCGCGGATGAGGTCCGCCAGCTCGTCCCGGCTGCCGTGGCCCGAGGCGTGGACCGGGCCGATGCCGTCCGTGGACGTCTCCGCGCCCAGGCGCTCCGCGGTGTCGAGCATCCGCGAGATGGACACCTCGTTGCCGGGGATGGCCCGGGCGCTCACCACCAGGCGGTCGCCGGGCTGGATGGGCAGGCCCTTCACCTCCCGGCGCAGGAGCCGGGCCAGGCCGCTCATGGGCTCGCCCTGGCTGCCCGTGCAGAGCACCATCAGGTCGCCAGGATGGTACAGGTGGGCGTCCTTGACGTCCACGAGGATGTCGTCCGGCAGCTCCAGCAGCTTGAGGGAGCGGGCCAGCTGGAGGTTGCGCTCCAGACTGCGCCCCAGCACCACCACCCGGCGGTGGAACTCCCAGGCCAGGTCCACCAGCATCTGCAGGCGGTGGATGTTCGAGCTGAAGGTCGTCACGAAGAGGCGCCCGTCGGTCTTCTCCAGCGCCGCCTCGATGCCTGCGCGGCAGACCGCCTCCGAGGGGGACCTGCCCGGCCGGCCTACGTTGGTAGAGTCCGCCATGAGCAGGCGCACGCCGGCGTCCCCCAGCTCCTCCAGCCGAGCCATGCCCGTGAAGCGGCCGTCCAGGGGGTCGGGATCGAGCTTGAAGTCGCCGGAGTGCACCACCACACCCTGGGGCGTGTGCAGGACCAGGGCGCAGGCGTCGGGGATGCTGTGGGTGACGGGGATCCACTCGGCCTCGATCTCGCCGTCGCCCACCTTCACGCGGCCGTAGTCCCGCACGGGCCGCAGCAGGCTCAGGTCGAGGTCGTGCTCGCGGAGCTTGTTCTCCAGCAGGCCCAGGGTAAAGGCCGTGCCGTAGACCGGCACCGGCCAGCGCCGCAGGAAGTAGGGCAGCGCCCCGATGTGGTCCTCGTGGCCGTGGGTGAGCAGCACCGCCTGCAGCTTGTCCGCGAAGGGCTCCAGGTAGGCGAAGTCCGGGACGATGGAGTCGATGCCCGGCTGGTCGTCCGAAGGAAAGAGCTGGCCGCAGTCCACCAGGAAGAGGCTGCGCGCGGAGTGGACCACCAGGGCGTTCATGCCGAACTCGCCGAGCCCGCCAATGGGGATGAGGCGCAACTCACCCTTGGCGGGTGCTTCGGTCCAGGCTTCAAATTCAGGTGCAAGGGACATTACGATGGGAACACCTCCGGGTGCTGGTTGAGCAGGATACGGGTTGCCGAGAGCCACGCCGCAGGCGTGATCGCTTCGGCCCGCAGGGCCGAAGTCAGCCCCACGCTAGAGAGAGCCTCCGCCTCCAAGGTCCCCTGCCAGTTGTTGGCGAGGGTCTTGCGGCGATGGGTGAAAGATCGATGCAGTACCGTGAGCAGCGGCCTGCGCTCGGCGAGGGTGGGGGCGTCCGGCCGGGGCTCAAACTGCACCACCGCGGAGTCCACCTTGGGGCTGGGGCGGAAGGAACCGGGCCCCAGCTTGGCCAGCCGGGTCAGGCGGGCACAGAGCTGGGCCAGCACCGACAGCGGACCATAGGCCTTGGTGCCCGGCTCGCCCATGAGCTTCTGGGCCACCTCCAGCTGGAACATCAGCACCATGCGGTCCCAGGGGATGTCCTCGGTCAGCAGGCGCGCCAGGATGGGCGTGGCGGCGTTGTAGGGCAGGTTGCCCACCACGGACCAGGGCTCGCCGCCCGGCAGGGCGATCCGCACCGCGTCGCCCTGGAGCAGGTGGAAGTGGGCCTGGTCAGCAAAGCGCTGCTCAAGCAGCTCACAGGCCTCGGGATCCAGGTCCACGGCCCAGAGGGGCCGGCCGTCCGCCAGCAGGCGCTCCGTGAGCACCCCCGGTCCCGGCCCGATCTCCAGCAGCCGCGGCGCAGGTGAAGCCAGGGCCCCGGCCACGATGGTCCGGATGGCTCCGTCATTCACCAGGAAGTTCTGGCCGAAGGCCTTCTTGGGGCGAAGGCGGGCGATGGGTGAGGGTTCTGGCACACCTCAGCGTACCACCTCTGCTGAAAAGGACAGAAGGTGGGGCTTGGCGCGGCCCCATCTTCTGTCCTAGGAGGGACGCCCCCTTGAGAGGGGCTGCTCGAAATCAGTGAATCGTCCGCCAGACCCGCACCTTCGCGTAGACAGAGGAACCTTGCCTAGTCAGGTCCTGGAGGAGCAGGTTCTGTGGCTGGGACGCGTTGACGTTGATGCCGCTGCCACCGGTCATGCCCGCCTGCACCCCGGCCAGGATGCTGCGCAGGGCCAGCATACTGGCGACCCCGGTCCAGGAGATGATCCTGCCCGACTGGCAGCCGTTGACGGCCGTCACCGAGCTGGCATCGGCTGAGCCCCAGCTACTTGCAGCATTGACGACTGGCTTCATCACATTGCAGACCCGGAAGGTTTCGGTGGTCCCGGTACCTCCGGCACAGGAGGAGGTGGTCGGGTTGAAATAGCTGTAGAACAGGGCTCCGTCAAGGACCAGGGGAGAAACGATGCCCTTGGGGATGAAGGTTCCACCATTCGACGAAAGGGACGGGAAATTGATGAAGTAGCCTGCAGAATTGGCAAGGTAGTAGCTTG
Organism: uncultured Holophagaceae bacterium; assembly: GCA_903843705.1. GTDB lineage: Bacteria > Acidobacteriota > Holophagae > Holophagales > Holophagaceae > Geothrix. The sequence goes on from CAIMQW010000226.1 coordinate 2,727, forward strand.
TGCTGCTTGGATCGATCGAAAAACTCGTGCCCCCGGCATCCTGCAGGCCCGTATCCGTGATGGTGGTGTTGACATCCTGCCGATCGAACAGGACATTCAGGCGATGCTGGGTCGGTTTGCTCCAGGCCGTGTAGGTAATGTCGTCCAGGGGGTTGTTTCGATCCCCGGTAACCATGGCTATGCCCACGGCCCCGGGCTGGATCTTCGGATCGGAGGTTCGCACCACCGGGAAGAAGGGAATGTTGAAGGGCACTGGCATCGTCGTGACGAGGCCGTTGCCTGCAGCACTGGCCGCCACCTGTTGACGGTAGACCAATCGTGGGACGGTGGACCAGGCATCAATTACGGAAGTATCAAGCCGGAAATTGGTGTAGCCCGTTTTCCCTGTGGGATTGGTCTGCATGGTCGTGCTGCCGAGGGCCCAGAGGCCGCCATAGGTATCGGTGAAATAGGCTCGCTGGTTGATCCCAGTACCCTGGGTAAGCTCGTGCGGGATCAAGCCCGAAGGCACCGGACCAGCCCCGGAATCGGCGCTGGTATCCCAGATCCCCAGGATGTCTCCCGAGGTCACCTCGATGGCAAGGGCACTGCGGCCTAACCGGGTGTTCAGAGCTGGCCCGGCAGGGGAGCCTGGAAGCGCCGCTTCGATGTTGGTATCGCTGTAACCTCCGCCCAGCAAAACGACATCCACGATCTGGTTGGTCTTGCCTTCGCGAGAGGTCGCCACCCGGGCGATGGATGGCGTGCAGGTGGACAGGCCCATGTTGGCAATGGGGGTCGTGGATAGGCCAGACTTGTTGCGACTGGAATAGCTGTTGGGCTCATCCGGACAGAGCGACCACTGCATGGCCGGCACGCCAGGGTCCGCGATGTTGATCGCATAGTAGCTCCGCCCACCCTTGCCCAACCCAAAGACGAGGGTTGCCCGTTCAGGTGCGTAAGTGCTCACATCGTACTTGCCATTCCCGGTGGCCTGAGTGGCGTCCTGAGGGCGGTCCAACAGGTAGACCGTGGGCGGTCCATCCATAGAGAACCGGTGCTTGGCACCGGGAACCCGGAAGTAGTCGATGTAGGGGATGATATCGGTGGGCGCAAAGGCCCAGAGCTCATCCACCACACCACGGGTGACGGCCACGGAAACATTGGCGGTGTTAGTGACCGTGGTGGACCAGCTCACCTCCCCGAAGGCATGGAGCAGCCCCTGGTTGGTGCCCACAAAGATGACTCGGAAATGGCCGGTCTTGTCGGTGCTTCCCGTGGCCGAATTGTGGGCCGTCCATGCGTTGGACAGGACAGAACTCAGGCTCTTTACCGAGGCGGGCATGTCCGAAAATTCCAGCACGGCGGGCGAGCTGTTGATGATGTCTCCCATGATGGAGCTGGTCCGGGTCGTGAAGGGGGATACGCCTGAACCCACATCGGCCCCGACGAAGAACTGCCAGTTGCTCAGCTTGGCGGCCGTGGTCGCCCCTGGAAGAAGGGTAGAGATTGCGGTATAGCCTGCGTTGCTTGTGTCCGCGCCGGTCGAGCCAAGGTTCACACGGAGCATACCCGGGTTGGTCGTTGAGCTGGTGGCCGGCAGGCGGGTGTAGATGACCCGATTCAGCCAGGTGCGGTTGCTGATGGCATCGGCCGCCGACCAAACGGCATTGGTATCGTTCAAGTCTCCGGATAAAAAGTTCCCAGCGCCGTCAATGAGCCGTGTTCCCTCGGCGGTCTCCATGGTGGGATACATCAGCAGGTCCCCGGTCCAGACGGGACCATTGGTCTGTGGAGGTAGGAAGTTGGCGATGTAGACTTCCGCGCCCAGACCCCCGCCAATGGTCGGGAACACGGGGGAGGCCGTGGCATTGGTGCCGGAAAGGCTCTCGATCTGGTCGAAGGCATCACTCAGGTTGTTCACCAGAGTCGAAGGGTCCCGGCCATCGAAGAAATAAGCCGCATCAGTGGGTTTCAAGGTGGAGCCAGTGTTCAGGTAGAATGGCGATTTGTTGGAAATATCGTAGGCCTTGTCCCCGGGGTCGCCGAACACTGCTGCCGCGAGCAACCGGTATTTCGATCCAACCTTGTCGCTCTGGATCGGCACCACCGTGGTCCTGACCGTTGGAGCCGTATTGGATGAGCCCCAGGCTGTTCCGTCAGTCTTCAGGAAGTCGACCCCCAGACTGACGCCTACCGTCATTGTATGGATGGGATGCGCCGGAGAGAGTGGCGAGGCGGATGAGGCCCCGTAGGGAATCCGCTGATTGACCCAGAAGGGCAAATAGGCTGCAATCGAGGACCCCGAGCTGGTCTGACTGGTCAAGCCGGGATCCTTGATCCAGGTCGTGGCCGTGATGCTACCATCGCCACCATGAGCAGCAATCCCAGCTACGGTGGGCACATTGAAGTAGATGCCAGATGAATTTGTAAGGGGAGTCGTGGTGCTGGGGCTGGTCAAGAGGGCCTTGATGGCAGCATTGCCCGTAAAGGCTGGGTTCGCACCGGCGGAATACGTGGTCCCCGTTCCCGCAGGATTGGTGGTACATCCAGTGACGACAGAAGTTTGGGCATAAGGAAAACTGCAGGATCCCTCTGTGGCAGCTTGGAGTGAGCTAGGTGATCCGTCAGTCATCACGATCACATAGTGGTGTTGGCATGAAAGCTGGGAAGCCAGGTACTTGTTGGAAGTGATCTGGTCCTGGAAGGCGGCGGGATTGTTCATCTGCTGGTAGGCGTTCATGACGCTCTCCACCAGGGGTGTCGTGGTGCTGGGGCTGGTAGCGGAGAGTCCCAGGAGATCTGCCGGGGTGTTGATGTAGTGCCAGGCGGCATTGGCGCTGGCCCCACCAGCAGTGGTGATAGCTGTGTTGACGTTCTGGGAGTCCAGCAGGCGATAAGCAAACAGAACACCGGTCTGATGTCCCAGCCATGTCTTGATGGCGGACTCTTTGATTCCCTGCATGCGGGTGCGGTTGGGAAGTTTGTTATTGAAGGCCATGTACGGGGCCGTCACATAGCTCCAAATCCAGATGTCATTAGCCCCGTTGTAGGCAATGGAAGCAGGATCAATGCAGTACTGCACGGTGGTGTTGGTGGGCAGTGCGTTGGGTACGCAGTAGGCCGCCCCAAGAGTGCTGTTAGGATCCTTCCCGACAAACACCCACTCGATGTAGCGAGAGCGGACACTGCCGGCATTGCTGCCGGTGATGGTTACGGAGGTTGAGTTGCCAGGTGCGGTGCCGCTGCGGATCCACGCGGGGTTGGACGTGCTGGTGTCCGTTTCGACTTCAATGCCGGTGCCACCCACCGGATCGACGCCCCGGGCCCGCAGGAGCCCTTTGTCGATTGAACTGATGGTCGAGGTCGCATCGATCGGGGCCCAGAAGAGCGGGAAATCGATATCCCGCGTGGTGGTCACGCTCGTGGCTGCCCCGTCAATCGCGGAGAGGCGAAGGCGCATGTGAGAGGCGCACTGCATCCAGGAAACAGCACTCTTAAGATTGCCTCCGGCCGCGGTCACGTCCGAAGCAAGCACTTCTGTGCCATCGGGCTTGATGAGAGTATTGGTGGGGTAGTAGGCACCGCCCACCACCGGTTGGACAATCAGGTGATTGCCACCAATGGTGTAAGAATGGTTGCTGGCGCTGACCGTCGAGACACTGCCGTTTCCGAATCCCACCGAAAATGTGCTAGTCAACTGCCCCACGACCGATCCAGCGGAAGCTGTCGTCACTGTGGGCCAATTCGAAGAAGTATTGCTGATATAGATGTCATAGTCAGTACTTCCCGTGACCGTATTGGGCGGGGTCTCATCCTTCCAGTTGTTGGGGAACAATGGATGGAACATTAGCCGGCTGGTTGACATCGAGGTATCGATGACAAGAAGGACTTCAGGCTTGATGCCCGTGCTGACAGTGCCCTGGTAGAGGCCGAGGAAATCGGTCTTGTCTCCCTTCGCCCAGGCGGAATTCACGTTCAGCTGGGCCCGCAGAGGTGCCGCGATGGTGACCAGCAGGAGAAACAAAACTCTCAGGATCGGGCGCAGGGTGACCATGGCTCTACCTCGATGGAAATGGAATGGATGACGCAAGGCTATTTGACGGGGGGAATCGTGAACCAGGCTTCACGCCTGTGGATGAAAGTAGGTCCTCCGGAATAGGCCAGATAGCCGTCGGATTGAACGGACCAGAGCTGGACGGAACCGGGCGAGGCCGCGCTGATGCTGGAAGCCCGCAGTTCCCGCTGGGTGCCGGGTTCCTGAGGGGACCCCATGTAGGTCACCTTGACCTGGAAGGCCTGAATAGGGTTCACACCACTGGCGGAGAGTTGCATGTCAGCGTGCTGGATGTAGTTCGAGGCGATGCCGGGCGTGGCGAGGCAGGCGAGTTTCGTGGCCTGCAGATTTGCGGCACCGCTGCCTGCCGTAGCAACCTGGCGGGCGTTGCTCAAGTCATCCATCATCCAGTAGATGGACCACTCCAAACCGGTGTCGGCCAGATTGCGCACCTGGGCCCCCTGTCGGCTTGTGCCGGTGAGGATGACTTCCCGGAGGGCATTCTTGGACATGGCCACGCCCCAGACCGTCATGAGTACCAGGAGCATGAGCGTGACCAGGATCGCAATCCCACCCACTTCTCCGGACCTTGGATTCCTCGTCATGGCTGTTCGTTCACGCATGGCAGACCTCAAGTGCGAATGGCTTGATCAGAAGAACGGTTGATAGGCCAATCCCCAGTGACGGGGGACGAGGATCCGAGACTGGGTCTGGGTCCTGTAGGAGGCGGTGTTGGCGGCGGCTCCGAATTCCGTTCGCTTGTTCAGGGTGCGCGTGGTGATGTCCAGCCTCACAAGGACCGGTATCTCCCGGAACCAAAACGGACTGGCGGAGGTGCTGTTCATGCCTGCCCGGGCGGGAGCCCCGCCGCTGGCGAACTGCCAGTTCAGGGTGGGGGTGGCCGCGCCTGCAGCGGGTCCCGTGATGTCGGTCCAGGTGGTATAGGCGGCATTGCCGCCCGCCCAGGTCTGGCCACCGTCGCCACTAAGCATGACCTTGAAGCCAATGACGTTTTCCGCCACAAGGGTCGAATCTTCCGGGGTGGCGAAGGGGGTCGCTGATCCTGAGACGGCACTGTAGGTCACCTCATCCCTGAAAAGGCAGGGCGTCCGCGTGGTCGTATCCGACGGATCCAACGCCGTGGGTCGAATCGAATACCGGACGTAGCGGCCTGGCCGCATCAGGGTCACACCTGTTCCAGATGGAGCCGACAGGAGCAGAGTAGACCCCGATGAGGGCCCACTGCCCGTATAGGTCCCCGCGGTGGCCAGGGAGGCCGTGAGCGTCGATCCAGAGGCGCTGGCACCAGCCAGTTGGTAGGGATAACCGGAACTCCTGAACAGGACTGTGAGTCCGTATTTCGCGTACATGCTGGCCGCAAAACTGGCCTGGTCGGAATCACGGAAGCTGATCACAAACGAAGCATTGGTCCCGAGGGTGCTGCTGCTCCCGACTTGATCCGAACTGTTGACCAGAGCCGTGGAGAGCGTGGCGTCATAGGGCAGGAGATCGTCGAAATAGAAATCCATCTGGTCGGTAACGGCAGACGCTGCTGCCACGTCGGTGCCGGTATAGGCAACGTTGGGCGTGATCCGGAAAGCGGGATTCGTCGCGGTTGTCGCAGGATAGTTGAACAGGTCCGAAGGCACCATGCCAGCCTTGTTCAGGTCCTCATAGAGAAGGTCAATGGACATGCGGTTTCGCCGCCCGCTGGCCGTGGATTCGGATGTGGCGGCGAACACCCCAATGCTTCCTTGGAACACCTTGACCATGCCGGCCATAAGAACCGACAGGAATACAACGGTCACCAGGAGCTCCACGAGGGAGAACCCATGCGCCGGCTTCTGGCCGCAGGGAGGAATGGAAGGCCTAAGTGTTCGCATAGCTAATTCGCCTTGAGAGAACCACATTGCGTGAAACGGCCACCTTGGAGGCATTGACCGCCTCACTCCAGGTGACACTGACCGTGATGAGCTTGATCCCACCCACGCCGGAGACGGAGGCCACCACGTCCGTGGGTGCGACTGTGACCGTGAAGTAGTCTCCAACAGCCCCCGTGCTGCCATCGTACTTATAGTACTGGGTGAGGTTCGCGGCACCGAAGTAGTTGGGATTCAAGGCCGGAGGGGCCACTTTGCTCCGGGACCAGAGGAGACTGTTCCGTCCCAGGACCTCGGCCTGGTCCAGCACCCTGTCCGCGAGCATCACGGCGGAGGTTAGGCTCCTGCTGCCTGTGTTGGTGCGCAGGGCCATGGTCTGCAGCATCGTCAGGCCCAGGATCCCAACGCCCATGATGAAGGCGACCATCAGCATCTCCACCATGCTGAACCCACCCTCGGGTGCATTGCTGTGAAAGCTCCGATTTACTCGCAAGAGACTCACAGTCGCCTCCAGACAGTGCTGTTACTTGGTTTATAGAACTTGTAGACACTCGCGCTGTTGGCGGGAACCACGATCACTCCGATGGCTCCCCCCGCGATCGGCGACCCTGAACTCAACCCAACCACCACGATGGAGAACCCCCGCTCGTACCGGCGGGTAAGGCCATTGACGATGGCGTAGGAATCGGACCCGGTGAAAAGGCGGGTATCAAGCGCAGCCTTTAGGCTCGCATTCGATGCCACGGGTTCGACAGCGGCCAGATCACTCGCGCTGCCACAAGCCGTGGCATACCAGTTACTCCCACAATCCACGCCTGCGGACTGGTGGTCCCGGCTGCTGCGGTACTGAGATCTGAAGCACTCACTGGAGCCGCCAAGACGATACGCATCCTGCCCAGCCTTTATCTGCGAGGCAAGGGGCGGGTAGCCAACGGTCACCGTATTGAGCGCCCTCCCGTCCATGACCAGGCTGCTGTCAAGCCATGAGCCTGTGGTCGATACATAGATGTCTCGGGAGGAGATCGCGGCGGTCTGCTCGGCGTTAAGAAGGACACCTTCAAGTTCGTCCAGGACAGCGCGAACCGAGTTGCCCTTCTGGTCCCCAAGGGTGGCCACACCTGCAACCGCGAGGACACCGATGATGGCCAGAACCACCAACATCTCGATGAGTGAATACCCGCCATTCTTGCGCTGTGGTGTGTGTAATGGGCCCATGCCGACCTCGAGTCTCTGGATTAAGAATCGAGAATCTAGACAAATTTGGTAAAATCAGGCCAACTATTTCATTAAAAATAACTTAAAATATCTAGACAAATGTGACAATTGGTTCAAACACGGTGATTGTATAAATTTTATACACTACCCAAACTGCAGCGGGTCCCGGTCCACGTGGATCAGGCCGGCGGGTTCCAGGGGGTGACGGGCGAGCACCTCACCCAGGGCGCCGCGGCTGCCCTTCAGCAGCAGGTGCATGCGCCAGCGGTCCTTGATCCGGGGGACGGGGGCCTCCAGGGGGCCGAGGATGCGCAGGCCCGGCACCGAGAGCCGCTGCCGGAAGGCCTCCAGGGCGCCCCGGGCCTCCTGGGGCGTGTCCGCCTCGGCGCGGTAGAGCGACAGCGCCGTGAAGGGGGGATAGCCCAGGCCCTGCCGGAAGGGTAGCTCCGAGGCAGCGAAGCCTTCGAAGTCCTGGGCCAGGGCGAAGCTGATGGCGGGATGATCGGGCGAGTAGGTCTGGAGGATCACGCGGCCCTGCAGGTCGGCCCGCCCGGCCCGCCCCGCCACCTGGGTGAGCAGCTGGAAGGTGCGCTCCGAGGCCCGGAAGTCCGCCACCTTGAGGCCCTGGTCCGCGTTGATCACCCCCACCAGGGTGAGGCGGGGGAAGGTGTGCCCCTTGGCCAGCATCTGGGTACCCACCAGGATGTCCACGTGGCCAGCCTCGGCGGCCAGCAGGCCTGCTTCGAGGGAGCCCCGCCGCCGGGTGGTGTCCCGATCCAGGCGCAGGATCCGGGCCGCGGGGAACAGCTGCCGCAGGTGCTCCTCCACCTGCTCCGTGCCCTCGCCCACGCCCCGCAGGTGCTCGGCGCCGCAGTCGGGGCAGGCCTCGGGCGGCACGGTCTCGTGGCCGCAGAGGTGGCAGCGCAGGCGGAAGTCGCCCCGGTGGTAGGTGAGCGAGATGGCGCAGTGCGGGCAACCGAGGTTCTTGCCGCAGGCGCGGCACATCCAGAAGTTCTCATAGCCGCGGCGGTTCAGCAGCAGCAGCGACTGCTCGCCCCGGGCCAGGGTCTCGGTCAGCGCCTTGAGCAGGGGCGGCGCGAAGATCACCTTCCGCCGGGCCTGCCGATAGGCGTCGCGCAGGTCCACGATCTCCACCGTGGGCAGGGTGATGCCCGCGGGCCGCTGGGTGAGCCGCAGCAGATGGTAGCGCCCGGTCTGGGCGGCCTGCCAGCTCTCCAGGCTGGGCGTGGCGCTGCCCAGCACGATGGGGCAGTCCTCGAGCTGAGCCCGCTTGATGGCCAGGTCCCGGGCGTTGACGCGGGGGTGCTCCTCGGACTTGTAGGAGCCCTCCTGTTCCTCGTCCACGACGATGAGGCCGATGTCGCGCAGGGGCGCCAGCACCGCGTTCCGCACCCCCACGAAGAGGTCTGCCCCGTTGAACAGCAGGCGCACCACATCGCCGTGCTTCTCACCCGCGTTGAGCCCCGCGTGGCCCACGGCGACGCGGCCCGGGAAGCGGGCCTCCAGCCGGTCCAGGAGGCTGCCGGTAAGGCCGATCTCCGGCACCAGCCACAGCACGCGGCGGCCCGCGGCCAGCACCCGCTCGGCCAGGGCCAGGTAGACCTCGGTCTTGCCGGACCCGGTGACCCCCTGCAGCAGGTGGACGCCGAAGGCTCCCAGGGCGACAGCATCCAGGGCCGTCTGCTGCTCGTCGTTCAGGACCACGGTGCGATCCGTGCCCGCCTCCCGGCGCTGGGCCAGCAGGTCCACCCGCTTCATCCGCGTGACCAGGCCCCGCTTCTCCAGGGTGTTCAGCACCGAGGCCCCGACGCCAGCGGCCTCGAGCAGCTCCGGCTCCATGAGCGACCCCCCGGCCTCCTCCAGGGCCAGCAGCAGCTTGGCCTGGGCCGGGGTCACCCGGGGGGGATGGGGAGCCCCGGTGAGGCGCACTTCCGTGAAGCCGGCCCCGCGCCGGAGCGCGCGGTGCAGCAGCGTCGGCAGCAGCGCGGGGTCCCGGTGCCAGGCCTCCCCGAGGTCGGCCAGGACGCCCCAGGCCCCGCGGTCCCGGTGGAAGGACAGCCGCTGGCCATCCTCATCGGCCTCCCAGTTCGGGAGCAGCGCCTGGGGCAGGCTGAGGGGCAGCAGGTTGGCCTCCAGGCAGCCGTAGTAGCGGGCGGCGAAGGTGTGCAGCTCCCGCAGCTTGGGCGGCAGCAGGGGGAAGGGATCCAGCACCAGCTCGAGGGGCCGCAGCTTCGCGGCGGGCGGGGACGGATCCGGCCCCATGGCCAGCCCGAAGGCCAGGCTGTTGCGCAGCTTCACCCGCACCCGCACGCCGGCGGGGAGGTCCTCCGGCGCCAGGTAGGTGAGCGGCGGCAGGGGCCGGTTCAGCTGGACCCGCGTCGGCACTAGGCTGGGAGGGGTTCCGCTCATCGGGGCGGGGCCTGGGACAGGGCGCCCCACCGCACCGCGAGGTCGCTGCGGTTGAGCCGCTGGGCCAGGTCCCGGGCCTGGGCCGCCACCCCTTCCCAGCGCAGCGTCTCCAGGGCCTGCTGCACCACCTGGTCCGCGGCGCCCGCGTCCCCCAGGCTGATGAGGGACTCCACCAGCGGCTGCAGAATCCGGGACCAGATGCGCTCGCCGGGCCCCTGCCCCATGGCCGCCCGCCGGGCATCCCGGCGCCACTCGTCCCAGCGGGGCTCCATGGCCTCCCGGATGGCGCGCCAGTCGCCCCGCTTCTTGGCATCCCGCACGAAGGCCTCAAGCACGGCCGCCGGGGGCCAGTCCTCGGGTGCGGTGCCCGGGAGGGGCTCCAGGCTGGCCAGCAGCGGCGAGAGGGCCCGCCCACCGGAGATGTCCGCGCCCAGAATCCAGATCCGCCAGAGGTCCCAGGCGTTGGGCTGGCGGCGCAGGGCGTCCTCGACCAGGGGCAGGCGCTGCGCCCAGAGGGCCCGCATGGTGGGCGAGTGGGTGGCCTCGGCCCCGGTGAGGGCCCAGGGCAGGTCCGAGGCGACTTCGATCCAGGCGCCCTGGAACAGGCGGTCCAGCAGCCGCGCGGTCTCGGACCAGATCTTCGCGTCCTGCTCGGTGCTCAGCAGCAGGGGCTCGCCGGGCTTTCCGGCCGCCTCCTCGGCGGTCTTCTTCAGGATCTCGGGGCCCAGCGCCCGCTGGGTGCGGCGGCAGGCGACGAGGGTGCGCTCGCGGAGCAACGCCGCCTGGGCCTCCAGGTGGTCCGCGTTCCGGGTGAGGAACTCGGTCAGTTCCTGGGCCCGGGTCTTCAGGCCCGCACGCTCCGCCGCCGCGGCCAGCTTCGCGGCATCGGGCGAGGTGGCCCCCTCCGCCAGCACGCGCCCGTCGGCATCGACCAGGGCCCAGTGCCCGCCACGCAGCCAGCCATAGCGCTCCCGGACGTAGGTCGACACGGCGTCGGGCTTCTTGCCGCCCACCAGCAGCAGCGGCAGGTTCAGCGCGAGCAGGGCGTCGTCCTGCAGGGCCGCCCGGGCCGGAGCCCCCCAGGTGGCACCCTCGTCCTCCAGCACCAGCCACAGGCCCAGGCGGTTCTGCTTCAGCTGGCGCTCGAAGGCGTCCGCCGGGGAAGCGGAGCCCCGCATGCCCATGGAGCCCGGTGGGCCGCCGGGCCGGCCCTGGGCCGCCAGGGCCGCAGGCAGGGCGAGCAGGAGGGCGACAAAGGCGCAGCGCATGCTCACCCCTTGGGCACGGTCAGGGCGGCCCACTGGGTCGCCAGGGAGGGCTGCCCGCAGGCCTGGGCCAGGGCCGCGGCCCAGCCCGGCAGGCCCTTGGAGGGCATCCAGACCATGGCATCCCGGATGACCTGATCCGCATCCAGGGTGCGGCCCAGGCGCAGCTGGGCTTCCACGATGGGCTTCAGCAGGGAGTCCCAGGTGCTCTTGAGGCCGTCCTGACGCGCCCCATCGTCGCCGATGAAGAGGATCTCCAGCTCCTGGTCCTTCTTCTGGTCCCAGCGCGGTCCCAGGACATCGAGGATGCCGGTCCAGTCTTCCCGGGCCCGGGCGTTCCGGGCATAGGTGGTGAACACCGAATCCGGGATGCCCCATCGGTCCCCCGGGAGCAGCACGAGGGAGTCCAGGAGGGGCCGCAGGGGACGGCCCCCAGCTGCCTCGGCCAGGACCTGCCAGATGCTCCAGTTGGTGTAGTGTCCCGGGTCCTGGCGCAGGGCCTCCTCCACCGTGGACAGGCACTTCAAGGCTGCCGCCCGCAGCAGGGGAGAGGCCTGGCCCGCCTCCTGAAAGGCGACAATGAGGCCGCCGTTGGCCAGCCGCCAGTCCCCACTCTGGACATAGGGAAGCAGCAGGGCTGCGGCCCGGCCCCACACCCGCTCGTCATCGGCTTCCGTCAGAGGCTGCGGATACTCGGGGGGCAGCGGGTTACCTTCCGCATCCTTCTTCATGGTGGGCTTGACCAGTCGATGGGTGCGCCGGCCAGCCAGGCCGAAGTGACTCACCAGGAGCTGCCGGTAGGCCTGCACGTGGCCCGGGTGCCTGGCGACGAAGCTCTCCAGGTCCCTCAGCTCCCCGCGGATGCCGTTCCCCTCCGCCAGGTCCAGCAGCTGCCGGGCCGTGGGCAGGGTCTTGCCGCTGCCCAGCACCCGGGCCCCAGGCCCCAGCAGGGCCCACGCGGCCTCCGGGCCCCAGCCCTGCTGGGTCCGCAGCTCGGCGGCCAGCGGCGTCTTCGGCCCATAGGATTCCAGCGGGAGTCCCAGCACCATGAGGTCCTCGTCCTGGCCGAGCAGGCCTCTGAAGCCAGCCACCCAGTCGGCCTTGGGCGCATCCAGGAGGAGCCACGCCGCGCCCTGGCTGCGCTTCAGCTTCTTGGCCAGCTGCACAATGGTCCCGGGCGCCTTGGGGGGCTTGGACATGACGATGGTGGTCTGACCCATCACGGCGCCACACATCAGCAGGGCGGCCAGGAAGCGGCGCATCTCAGGACTCCGTCAGCGACTGACCCCCAGGATACACTTGGCGGATGCTGGTCCTGGGCCTTGAATCCTCCTGCGACGACTGCTCCGCCGCGGTGGTGGAGGAGGCCGCCGCAGGTCCGCGGCTCCGCTCCCTGGTGCGGGAGAGCCAGGACGCCATCCACGGCCCCTTCGGGGGCGTGGTGCCCGAGCTGGCGGCCCGGGAGCACCTGCTGCAGGTGCGCGCGGTCATGGCGGGTGCCCTGGCCCAGGCAGGTGTCGGCTGGGCGGACCTCGACCGCATCGCGGTCACCCGGGGGCCGGGCCTGGTCGGGAGCCTCCTGGCCACCTTCAGCGCCAGCAAGGCCGCGGCCTGGCGGCACGGGCTCCCCTGGGTGGGCGTCCACCACCTGCTGGGCCACCTGAACGCGGCCCGCTTCGCATCCCCGGACCTGCCCTTCCCGGCCCTGGTGCTGCTGGTCTCCGGGGGCCACACCCACCTCTACCGGGCCGCGGACTGGACCTCCCTCCAGCTGCTGCAGAAGACCCGGGATGACGCCGCCGGCGAGGCCTTCGACAAGACCGCCCGCATGCTGAACCTGGGCTACCCCGGGGGTCCCGTGGTGGACGCCTGCGCCCAGACCG
>CAIMQW010000227.1 GCA_903843705.1 uncultured Holophagaceae bacterium
GCTCAAGGCAGACGGCCTGGCGGCGGGGAAAGGGGTGGTGCTGGCCGCCACCGAGGCCGAGGCCCTGGCGACCTACCGGGCTGTCCTGGCGGGGCAGTTCGGCGATGCCAGCAAGACGGTGGTGCTCGAGGCCCCCCTGATGGGCATGGAGCTATCCCTGCACGTGCTGGCGGACGTGGACGCGGACCACGCGGCCTACGCCCTGCTGCCCGCCTGCCAGGACCACAAGCGCATCTTCGACGGCGACCAGGGCCCCAACACCGGCGGCATGGGCGCCTTCGGCCCGCTGCCCTTCCTGCGGCCTGAGGACATCGAGCTCATGCGCACCCGGCTGGTGGAGCCCACCCTGCGGGGCCTGCAGGCCGATGGGCTGGTGGCCCGGGGCGTGCTGTTCCTGGGCGTCATGTGGACGGCCCGGGGCCCGGAGCTGCTGGAGTACAACGTGCGGTTCGGCGACCCCGAGACCCAGGTCATGATGCAGCTGCTGGACGAGGACCTGGCCGAGCTGCTGCTGGAGGTGGCCGAGGGCCGCCTGGTGACCCGCGACCTCAAGCTCAAGCCCCACACCGCCATCGCCGTGGTGCTGGCCGCCGAGGACTACCCGGCGGGCGCCAAGAAGGGTGTGCCCATCAGCATTGGCAGCGCAGCCGTCACCGTCATCCACGCCGGCACCCGCCAGCAGGACGGCCAGTGGCTGACCAACGGCGGCCGCGTGCTGAACCTGGCCACCTCCGCCCCGGACCTCGCCGCCGCCCGCGCCGCCATCGAAGCCGCCCTCCCCGCCGTCACCTGGCCCGGCCGCCAGGTCCGCCACGACATCGGCCTCAAGGCCCTCAAGCACGCCGAGGCGGGGAAGACCGTTCAGGATCCCTGGTGAACCGCTCAAGAGCCCGATCCACCGTTCCCTGGGTTCCGGTGGTCGCGCCAGAGGACTCCCCTACGCTTGGTTGAGAGGGAAATCCCATGACGTATCAGGCGATCAAGTACCGAATCTGGGCGAGGCTGGCCTGTGTACCTAAACCTCTGTTTGAATGGGGTCCATTTCTCTCCCTCGCATTCCTGCTGCAGGCCTTTCCGCCCTTGCAGCAGCTGGCCGCAAAATGGCACGGGGACTTCATCTTTGGGCTACTGGGTGGTCTCTCGGTCATTCCACTGGTGCTGCCCCGCGGGCGGACGACCGGCCTCTTTGGGTGGATGAAAGCATGGGGGCTGGCCCTCTTCCTGGTGAGTGCTGCCATCGATGGAATGAGTGGTTTCTTTACCGGAGTTTTGGATGGATACCGGGGAACTCACAGCCTTGCGTTCTCAGAGGCGAATCCCTGGGAGTATTTCTTTGCGCTGTTCTTCGTGGGCTTCTTGCTTGGTCTGGCCTTCTACCGGCTTGCGGGCCATCGCCAGGAGGCCGAGCGCCAGCGAGAGCTGGCGAACGTGGCCGCCCAGGCGGCGCTTCGGGGGAAAGTGGCACCGCATTTCATTTTCAATGCCCTCAACACCCTTCATGCGCAGATCGAGGCCGATCCCAGGGAGGCCCAGGCCACCACGGAACGCTTGGCCGAGTTGTTCCGTCGGGTGGTGGAAGCGGCGAATTACCCCACCATTCCGCTCAAGCAGGAGCTGGCTTTCGTGGAGGCCTACCTGGGCATCGAGCGGGCGCGGCTGGGCGATCGTCTGCGGGTGACCGTGGAAGTGCCTGAGGCCCTGGAGACTGCCCAGGTGCCGCCCCTGGCCCTGCAGGTGCTGGTGGAGAATGCCATCAAGCACGGTGTGGCCCCCCTGGAGCAGGGCGGCGAGGTACGCATCGGCGCCGAGCAGAAGGGCGGCGCCCTGCACCTCTGGGTGGAGGATCCGGGCCCCGGCGTCAGCGCGCTGCAAGGCACCGGCACCGCCCTGGCGACCCTGCGGCAGCGGCTGGAGAAGCCTGAGGATCTGGACATGGGCTTGGTGGAGGGCCGGCATCGGGTAGGCTTCCGGTGGAGGCAGGTGTGATCCGCATCGTGGTCATCGAAGACGAGCCGCTGGCGCGGGAGCATCTGGTGGATCTGCTGAATGAGCTGCCGGGGCTCTGCGTGGTGGCCTCGGCGGAGAACGGACGCCTGGGCCTGGCTGCCATCGCGGCCCAGCGGCCGGACGCGGTGTTCCTGGACATCGAGATGCCGGGCATCAAGGGCACGGAGCTGATGCACATGCTGCCCGAGCCCCGGCCTGCGCTGGTCTTCGTGACGGCCTACCCGCAGCACGCCATCGAGGCGTTTGCCGGCGGGGCGGTGCACTACCTGCTGAAGCCCATCTCCCGGGTGGGCGTGGCCCAGGCCATCGCCCGTATCCACCCCAAGGACGAACCCCTGCAAAAGGAGTGGCTGCGTCTGCCGGTGCGGAAGAAGGGCGCCACGCGCCTGCTGCGGCCCCAGGAGGTGGAGGCCCTAGTGGCGGACCTGGGGGACTGCGTGGCCTGGACGCCGGAGGGCCACCTGCCTGTGGATGGCAGCTTGACTCACTGGGAAGAGCGGCTGTCGGACCACGGCTTCCTGCGGGTGCACCGCAATGCCCTGGTGCGCCTGGACGCGGTGCGGGAGGTGACCGGCGAGGACGAGCTGGTGCTGGCCACCGGCCGCCTCGCCATCAGCCGCCGCCGCATGGAAGAAGTCCGGCGGGTGTTGGGGCTGTGAGGCTTTCCTTCCTCCGTGGTCTCTCCTGAAAGTACATCCAGCCAGAACAGAACTGATCGCCACCAAGGCACCAAGACACCAAGAAGTGCATGGCCCCTTGGGCGGGGCCACTTTGCGCGCAGCAGCTGGGGACTGTAGCCCGTTCAGCACGGGTTAGGCCCCTGGGATCACTTCCGGCTGGGCCGGAAGCCGCCTGCGGCGGACCCGTGCGCGATGCGACGGCGCCGCTTGGTGTCCTTGGTGTCTTGGTGGTGGCCTTTTCATTCAAACCCAGGCACCGAGATGCTCGGCATGGGATCTTCGTGGTCTTCGTGGTTCAGACTTTGTGAAATGGACAGCTCAGGCCCGGTCTCGCAGCAGCCAGAAGACCAGGGCCAGGGCGAAGCTCACGAGGGTGAGGGTGCCCAGGGCGCGGTGGAAGCGGGGGATCTGGGGATTGCGGCTGCGGCCCTCGCGCCAGGCCAGGGCGCCGCGGCCCAGGATCATGGCGCCACCCGCGAGGCCCAGCACCGCCAGCCCCGTCTCCAGGTGGCCCGGGGGAAAGGCCCGGGGCCGCAGCAGCATCCGCAGGGCGACCACCGTGAAGGCGGCGGTCATGAGGTAGCTGTGCAGCCGGTGGGCACCGCGCCGTGCCGCCTGCAGCGCGAAGGCCACCAGCAGCACCGCGGGGATCAGCAGGACATCCAGCATCCCGAAAGCCTACAACACCCGCAACGGAACGCGTCAATGATTTTGAGACAGGTAGTGGCCTGAGTTATCGCTCCGACCCACCCGCTGCGGAGAGCCGCCGGGGCCATGGACAGCCTGCGGATTGCCTGGCGGCAACGGGCCGATGGCCCGCCCTTCGGGTCCTCA
>CAIMQW010000228.1 GCA_903843705.1 uncultured Holophagaceae bacterium
CCCTTCCCAAACTCCCACTCGGGCCATAGACTCCTTAGTCAGCAACGGCAGCCTCCTCTCCACTTGTTTCTTCGCAAATCCAAGTGAATCAGAGACTGCCGTTGCCCTGTCTATCTACCCCTCAAATCCCGGAAGAACCTTATTTTTTCGCGGGCGCTTGTTTCGTCGCCCGGCGGGGCTTCTCGAGGGCGCCGTGCAGGGCGTCGAACTCCCGGGACAGCTTGTGCGAGGGCTCCAGGATCACGAGGGGGCAGGCCGCGTGGTGGGACTCCCGGACCTTCACGGACGAGGAGATGAAGGGCTGGAGGATGGGCAGCCCCTCGGCCACGAGCTCGGCCACGAGCTGTCTCGGCAGGTTGGCCCGGGACTGGAACTGGTTGACCACGATGCCCGCCACCTCCAGGCCGGGGTTGTGGTCCTCCTTCACCTCCTGCAGGTTCTCCAGCAGGGCGTACAGCGCCTGGCGGGAGAACTCGTCACAGTCGAAGGGGATCAGGCAGCGGTCTGCGGCGATGAGGGCCGAGAGGGTGTAGAAACCGAAGGCCGGTGGCGTGTCCAGGTAGACCGTTTCGTATTCCTGAAGTTCGTCCAGGGCTGCGCGGAGCTTCATGATCTTGTGCCGGGACTCCAGCTTGCCCTGGAGGGCCTCAAGCTCAGGGCTGGAGGGCAGCAGGTCCAGGTTCGGGATGGACGTTGGGTGGACCATCTCCCGAAGGCTCCGCCGGAACAGGCCCAGCCCCAGGCTCTCCTCGAAGAAGGTGCCCAGGTGCGGCTTCGCCGCCGCCGCGGCCTCCCGGCCCAGGAGGTACTGCGAAGAATTTCCCTGGGGATCCAGGTCCACCACCAGGGTCCGGCGCCCCTTGCGGCTGGAGATCGCAGCGAGGTTGCACACGATGGTGGACTTCCCGACGCCACCCTTCTGGTTGAAGACGACCCATCTCATCGTTGGTCCCTCCGCACATGGCTCACGCCTTCCCAAAGTCCCCGCTTCCCGTCGAGAAGTCCAGGAACTACCTGGGGTCAAGCCCGACTCCTGTTCGTTGCCAGGAGTCGCTATGCTGTCCAAACCACTTCAAGTTTCCCGGCCGGATGGCCATCAGGAATTCCGCATGTCCCGCGTCCGCATCCAGCGCCCCCACAGCCTCGGCAGCCAGGAGGTGCGACGGCGTTTCGCCGAGGTGGAATCCAGCCTGCAACAGCACTACGGGCTGAATATCGAGTGGGACGACCTGGGTGGCGCCTTCCATGGCCATGGGGTCACCGGCCAGGTGCACGTGGCTGAGGACCACATCGCCATCGACATGCACCTGGGCATCATGCTCTGGCCCTTCACGCACCGGATCCAGGAGTCCCTGGAACAACAAGTTGACCGACTCCTGGAGAGTTGAACCGGGACATTCCCGCTTAGGAGGCACGATGGCGACAGACAGCACCCTGCAGACGCAGTTCGAGGCGGCCCAGGCCCAGGCCAAGACGGCCACCCAGCGGCCGGATAACGACACCCTGCTCAGCCTCTACGCCTACTACAAGCAGGCCACAGCGGGCGACGCCGGGGACGACCGCCCCGGAGCCTTCGACTTCGTGGCTCGCGCCAAATTCGACGCCTGGGCCAAGCTCAGGGGCACCGCCCCCGAGGAGGCCATGCGCGGCTACATCTTCGTCGTCGCCGGCATGGATTTCGACTAGCCAACATCACTCGGGAGGACTCTCGATGGCCAAACAAGCCTGGGCCGAATTTCCCTACGCCGACAAGGCCTACCTGTACACGGCCGCCACCGCCAAGAAAGCCTGGCCCCGGCTCCACAAGGGGAACCGCGAGCCGTATCCCGAGGACAAGCAGGTCCTCCAGGCCTGGCTCCACTACCATGCCGGTGAGTTCGCCAAGGCGGTCGAGACGGGCCTGGCCGCTGGCGCGGCGGGCAGCAACGTGGCGAACCACGCCCAGAACATCTATGCCAACTACCTGGAGGAGGACGAGGCGACTCAGCTGAAGCTCTTCCAGGAGGTGGCCGCCCGCTGCGAGGCGCGGATGGCCAAGGCGCCCGGGGATGCTTTCAATTACTACATCCACGCCTACGCCCTCGGCCGCTACAGCCAGGGCATCTCCGTGGTGAAGGCCCTGGCGCAGGGACTGGGCGGCAAGATCAAAGACAGCCTCACCCGGGCCCTGGAGCTGGACCCTGAGCACGCCGACGCCCATGCCGCCCTGGGCACCTACCACGCCGAGGTCATCGACAAGGTGGGCAGCCTGATGGGCAGCCTCACCTACGGCGCCAAGGAGAAGGTCGGCCTGGAGCACTACCGGACCTGCCTCGAGCTGTTCCCGGAGTCGGCCATCTACCGCATCGAATACGCCAACGGCCTGGTCCTGCTCAAGGGCCGCTCCGGAAGGAAGGAGGCCGAGACCCTGTATCGCGAGGCGGCCGCAGCCCAACCCCTGGACGCCATGGAGCGGCTGGACGTCGAGCTGGCCAAGGCGGAATTGGAGGAGTGACTCGCCGAGAGGCTCAGCTCAGCGGCCCCTGCCACCCTTCCGGCTGAGGCCGACCTCCAGGATCCGGAGGGCCGCATCGAGCCGATCGGCCACGCTCCTCTCACGAGGATTTTCGATGCAGTCCCAGACCGTCCGGTAGGGATCAGCCAGCACCTCCAGCTGAAGCGACAGTCCGTGCTTTTCAAACAGGGGTCCGAGGAGCTCTCGTCGCCGCCAGAGGTCCTGCCGGGTCTGCTGGTAGGCGATCTCGCAGATCTTGCGGCGGGAGCGGAAGCGGAAGAGGTTCGTGAAGAGCCGGTGCTCGGTGGATTCCGGCTGGAACAGCACCAGGTCGCTGTCCGGATGGCTCTGGGCGGCGCGCTCCATGCCCAGGACGGCCCGGGAGTGGATGAGGATCCGGAAGCTCTGCGACAGCAGGGCCGGCAGCCCGCCCCGCTGGACCGCCCGCTTGCCGAGCGCCTCGCGGGCATCCTCGGAACCCGTCTCCATGGGCACCAGGGGATTCACGCAGAGCAGCAGGTCGGCCCCGTAGTCCAGGGCGACGGAGGCATGCATGGTCTTCAGGAGCACCCCGTCCACGCAGACCCGGCCCTCGACCTCGACGGGCTGGTAGAGGCCGGGCACGGCCGTGCTGGCCTGCACCGCGAGGGAGATGGGGATGTGGTCCATGCCCTGGTCGCCGAACACCACCCGCCGGCCCGTTTCCACATCTGTCGCCACCACGAAGAACTTCTGCCGCAGCCTCCGGAAATCGTCGGTCCGGCCACGTCGCGAGAAGGCCTTCTCCAGGTAATCCTGGATGCCTTCATTGCTGAAGAGCGCGACCGGGAGGGATCGGCCGAGGCCCTCGAGTGTCCCGATGAAGGAGGGATCCTCCGGCCCCTTGGCCAGCTGCGTCAGCGCCTCGCTGATGACCGAAGGCAGCTGCAGCCCACGGCGCGCCATTTCCTGATAGGCCGGCATGAAGAAAATGGACTGGTCGAACAGGGCCTCGCTGCCGCCTTCGGCAGCCAAGCCCCGGATCATTTCAGTCACCGTGACGCCGTTGACCAGGTGGGCGCCGATGAAGGAGCCAGCGCTCACCCCCACGGTGACCCGCAGGCGGTTCAGGTCGAGGCCCGCAATGGCTTCCTCAAGGGCTCGGAGGGCGCCTACCTCGTAGACGCCCCCCAGCACTCCTCCGGCGGCCAAGGCGAGCCCCACCCGCCCCTTTGAACGGCGACGCGAGGGCATGGGCCCCTCAGGCCTTTGCAGCCTTGGACTTGCGCTTGGGCGCTTCCGCAGGCTTGGGCGCAGGCTTGGGGGTGGCCTTGGTCTTGGCCACCAGCTTCGTCAGCTCCTCGACCCGCTGGGTGAGGTTGACGATCTCTTCCCGCGTCGGGACGCCCAGACGGTGCATGGCCGTCGCCAGTCCGCCCTCGAAGGGAGTCGAGAGCTTGTCCCAGGCACCCTTGGCGTCGCCCTTCAGGCCTTTGGCGCGCTCCGCGAGCTCAAGGATGCGCTCCTTGTTCGCCTCATCCAGTTCCGCACCCTTGTCCACGAGCTGGCTGAAGAGGCGACTGCCTTCCTCTCCAGCGACGCTGTAGGCACCGAGGCCCGCCAGCCAGATGTGGTAGGCGGATTCCTTCAGGCTGGGCATGAGGTCGGTCTTCTTTTTGATGGCCATGGTCTGGCTCCTTTCATCCGGCTCCAGGGCCGGGGAGGGTTGGGGTTAACGGGCGGTCTTGCGGGTGGAGCGGGGTCGGCTGGCTGGCTTCGGGGGGCTTGTCCTGGTTTCCAGTTCGGCCAGGGTGGCTTCGAGCTCGGCGAGGCGAGCCCGCAGCTGGGCCATGTCTTCCGGCGCTGCAGTGGCGAGGGCGAGGCGGTCTACGGACGTGCGGACGATGCGGTCAACCTTGGCCTGGACCCGATCGGCCCCCTCGCTCAGGGCCTCGCTGCCCCGCCGGATGACCTCGTGCAGGAGATCGCCCGAGAGCAGGGAAGAGCCCCGCTTGTGGTCTTCGTAGATGCTCTGGGCCAGGGTCTGGGAGGTGACATCCTCGCCGGCGCCGCTGTCGACCACCTTGATCTCCTGGCCGGACCGGATCCAGGCCGAGATCTCCTCGAGCGAAACGTAGCGGCTCTCTTCCGTGTCGTAGAGCTTCCGGCTGGCGCCACCGTACCGTTTGATGAGGCGGATCATTCTGGACCCCTTTCCGGATCCAAATATACCGCATTGCGGTAAGAGCGCCAGGAGAAAATTACCGCATCGCGGCAATTTTCTTAAATATTGATTATAATGATTTTATGTTTATTAATTTGTTAAACAGCTGGCCCAGCTCCGCCAGATCGCCGGGGGGATGGGGCTCCAGTGGCACGGGGAGCAGCTCCTGGGAGCCCGGCAGGAGACTCCGCAGGAGCTCCAGGCCGCGCCGGTCCCGGGTCGCCAGGAAGCCCAGCAGCTCGGCGCCCGGCCCCCGGCCCGCGCCGGGACCGGGCTCCGGGTGGACCTGGTTCACCAGGATGGGACCGAGCTGGTGGCCGGTTTCCTTCAGCTTGCGCAGGAAGAACATCGCGTCGGGCACCCGGTCCGAGCCGGGACCCGCCACCAGCAGGAACCGGGTCTCCTCGGCCCGCAGCAGCTTCTGGACTTCCTCGGCCCGGTGGCGAAAGCCCTCGAAGAGCGGCGCGAAAGCCCGGATGAACTCCACCACATCCAGGAGGAAGCGCCGGCCGATGAGGCGGTACGACAGCTCCAGGGCCCCCATGGCCGCCAGGCGCAGGGCGAGGTGCTTGCCCCCTTTCCGGTCCCACCAGGGATCCATGGCGAACTGGATGGCCCGGTTATTCACCATGTTCATCATCCGCTCCGGCGCCTGGAGGAAGTCCATGGCCTGGCGCGTGGGCGGCGTGTCCAGGATGATCCGGTCGTACTGACCCGAGGCCCGCATCTCGAAGAGCCGCTCCATGGCCATGTATTCCAGGATTCCCGCCAGGTTGCCGGCCATGTCCCGGTAGAACCGGTTGGAGAAGATCCGCTCTGCGGCCGCAGCGTCAGGGGCGTAGGTCCGGATGAGGCGGTCGAAGGTCCGCTTCGCATCGAGGAGGGCCGCATCCAGGCGCCCCGGTGCCACCCCAAGCACGGGGATGGGTTCGTCCAGGGCCGCCTCACCCACGCCGAGAGCATCCTTGAGCCGCAGGGAGGGATCGAAGGTCATCACCAGGGTGCGGCGCCCCTGCTGCGCGGACCCCAGGGCCAGGGCCGCCGCCAGGGTGGTCTTGCCCACGCCCCCTCCACCCACCACCACGAGGAGGTCACCCGCGAGCACGCTGGCGCTCATCGGTCCTCCTGGAGGAACGCCTGGGCCAGCCGGTCGATCAGCGCCGGCCCCCGGTCCAGGGCGAGGAGCGGTAGCGACACCAGGGGACCGTTCCAGGCGGCGGAGAGCCGGGCCAGTTCCGCCTCGTTCAGGCGGCGGCGGGTCCTCAGCAGCTCCAGGCCGGGCCCCGGCGGAGGCACGGGGTACAGCCCGTTCGCCACCACCAGGTCGGGCCGCAGGCCCAGCTTCGCCTGCAACACCTCCAGAAGTTCCAGCGTCTCCTGGATGGGCATCTCCTCCGCCAGGGTGGCGAGGGCCACGCCGCAGCGAGTGGGGTCCGCCAGGAAGGCCGCCAGGTCTGCGGCCATGTCACCCAGTTGACCCCCCTGGGCCGCCTGGGCCAGCAGACCCGGCGCCGTGAGCAGGGTGGCGCCATGCCCCGTGGCGGGGGCATCCAGGATCACCAGGTCGGCGCGGGGCCGGCGACCGGCGTGCAGGGTCCGGTAGGCATAGCCCAGCAGGGCCGTCTCCTTCAGGCCCGGAGCACCCTCCACGAAGTGGTGGAAGGATGGGCTTTCCACGATCTTCCGGGCCAGGTAGCCGAGGGGGACCTTCTCGTGGACCAGGCCCTCGATGACCGCGGCGGGCTGGAGGTTCTGGAGCCAGAGGCCCCTGCCCGCCGGCACGATCTCCCCGCCCGAGGGCTCGGTTCCCAGCGCCTGGTGGAGGCTCTCCCGCGGGTCCACCTCCAGCAGCAGCACCCGCCGACCCCGCGCGGCCAGCAGCCGGCCCAGCACCGAGGCGACGGTGGTCTTCCCGACGCCACCCTTGCCCGTCACCACCACCAGCTGGCGTTCTGCGAGGCGATCCAGGGCGGACATGGAGGCGGGTCTCCGGAACCAAACGGGAGGAAGGCCCCAATGTATCACCAGCGCGATGCAGCTCCTGAAAGGTAGTCAGGTCGCGCCTTCGCTGGCCCGCATGCCACAGGTGCGCTAGAGTTTTCAGGTTGTCCACGAGGTCCTTGTCATGAGCGAACAGCCTTCCACCCTCTACGGCGAGCAGCCTGACGTGCCGCGCCCCAAGGCTCCCGGCCTGATGGACCAGATCGTCGGCGTGTTCACCAGCCCCGTGGAGCTATTCCAGCGGCTCAACCTGGCTCCCAGCTGGGGCTGGGCCCTGGGCGCGATCATGGTCGCCTCCCTGGTCATCACGGTCATCTGGGGCCTGAAGGTGGACGTGGACGAGATGCTCCGACCCATCCTGGAGCGCAACCCGCAGATCCAGGCCGCCCAGATCGACATGGTCATCGACATGCAGAAGAAGTTCATCCTGCCCTTCGGCATCCTTGGCGTCCTGTTCATCACGCCTGCGGCCATGGCGCTGGTGGCGCTGTTCTACTGGCTGATCGGGAAGGCCCTGCCCGAGGCCGAGGCGCCCAGCTACCTGCAGGCCCTCAGCGCCGCCATCGTGCCCGGCCTGGTGAACCTGCCCCACATGCTGCTCATCGCCGTGATCTGCCTGGTGCGCCCCATCGGCGGCCTCACCCCCGACAAGGTGGCCCCGACCTCCCTGGGTTACTTCCTGCACGTGGAAGGCGTCAAGCTGCAGGCCCTGTTCTATGCCCTGGACCTCTTCTACTTCGCCGAGGCAGTGCTCGCCTTCCTGGCCCTGCGCTACCTGGTCCGCGTCAAGACCGCCGGCGCGCTGCTGGCCGTCCTCGTGCCCATGGCTTGCGCCATCGGCATGCGCCTGCTTGGAGCCAAGTAGATGGCTTCCCGGAATACGAAACTCATCATCGGCGGAGCCGTGGCTCTGGTGGTCCTCATCGGCCTCGGCGTCGCCTTCGGGGGGGCCCGGGACGAGGACAGCGCCTTCTCCTGGGACACCCTCGGGCGGGGCGACATCCGCGAGACCATCGTGGCCAGCGGCGAGATCCAGGCCATGGTCCGCATCAACGTCGGCACGTCCGTGATGGGCGAGATCAAGGCCCTCCACGTGAAGGACGGGCAGGACGTGAAGGCGGGCGACCTGCTCGTGACCATCGACCAGGAGCGCCTCAAGCAGGGACTGATCCAGGCCGAGGCGGCGCTGGCCGGCCAGCTCAAGGACGCCGCGCGGCTGGAAGGCACTCAGGCCAAGGCCCGGGATACGTTCCGGCGCCTGGAGGCCCTCTACGGCCAGGGACTCATCTCCGAAGAGGACTTCCGCCAGGCCCGGCTCAACCGGGATAGCGCCGAGTTCAGCTTCCAGACTGCCCAGACCGCCATCCAGCAGGGCCAGGCGAACGTGGCGGCCATGCGGGACGCCCTCAGCAAGTCCGTGCTGGTGGCGCCCATCCCGGGCCGGGTCACGGGACTCAAGGCCGAGAAGGGCGAGACCGCCATCCCCGGCATGAGCAACCTGCCGGGCGCGGTGCTGATGGTCATCTCTGACATGAGCGACCTCATCGCCGAGATCAAGGTCAACGAGAGCGAAGTCGTGCGCCTCAAGCTCGGCCAGCCGGCCCAAGTCACCGTGGAGTCCTTCCCGGGCAAGGTCTTCCAGGGCAAGGTCCGGGAGATCGCCACCGCCGCCGAGAAGATCGGCCAGGACTCCAACATGTACAAGGTGAAGGTGGCCCTGGACATGGGCGCTGACACCATCGACCGCCTGCGGCCCGGCATGAGCGCCCGGGCCGTGGTGCTTACCGCGGAGGCGAAGAACGTCCTCCGGGTGCCGCTGCAGTCGGTGCTGGAGCGGGAAGGCACCCTGGAGGACGCCCAAAACAAGGGACTCCTCAGCCCGGAGACCCGCAGCATCGTCATGGTCCACACGGACGGCCGGGCCTCGGAGCGATCCATCAAGACGGGCATCGCCAACACCAACCACTACGAAGTGAAGGAGGGCCTGGCCGAGGGCGAGAGAGTGCTCACGGGCCCCATCCGCAAGCTCAAGGAGATGAAGGACCGGGCCTCGGTGAAGCTGAAGGTGAAGTCCGACACTCAGCTCGAGCAGGACGCCAAGAAGAAGAAGGGCGCCCAGCCGTGATGAGCGCGGTCGAGCCCTTCCAGGCCGCCCTGAAGGCGCTGCGGGCCAACAAGCTGCGCTCGATGCTCACGGCCCTCGGCATCATCATCGGCGTGGCGGCGGTGATCATCGTGGTGAGTCTGGTCCAGGGCCTGGAACGCAGCGTCCTCAAGCAGATCGAGCGGGCCGGCAGCCAGACCCTCTTTGTCCGGCCCCTGATGCCCCAGGACATCCCCTTCGACCAGTTCGTGAAGGTGAAGAACCGGGACCTCACCCAGGACGACCTGAAGGCCCTGCAGCGGGCCGTCCCCCAGGTGACCCAGGTGACGCCTCTCGCCATCACCAACTCCGAGGTGAAGGCCAACGGCCGTACGACCAGCACTACCCTGGTCATGAGCGATGACAGCTACCTCGAGCTGAATGACATCAGCCTGACCCTGGGCCGAAACTTTGTCCCCAGCGACCTCCGCCTGGGCAACAAGGTAGCCATCATCGGCCCCAAGGTCGTCGAAAAGCTCGACATCAAGGGCAACCCCATCGGCAAGCTCCTGCAGACGCCAACGCTCAGCCTAGAGATCGTCGGCGTGCTGGAGGAGCGGGGCACCACCATCGGCAACGACCCCGACAGCAACGTCATCATCCCCCTCAGCACGGGCCTGGCCCTGCTCACGGACCAGCAGCGCCGCCAGCTCTTCTTCCAGGTGCGCATCGATCCCAAGATCAGCGCCGACGATGGCGCGGACCTGGTGGGCGACGCCCTGCGCCGGATCAAGGGCCTCAAGCCCAAGGAGCAGGAGGGCTTCAAGGTCTTCAGCCCCAAGCAGTTCGCCTCCATCATCGGCAGCATCACCGGCATCATCACCTCCGTGGCCGGCGGCATGGTCTCCATCGCCCTGCTGGTGGGCGGCATCGGCATCATGAACATCATGCTGGTGAGCGTCACCGAGCGCACCCGGGAGATCGGCATCCGCAAGGCCGTGGGCGCCAAGCGCAAGGACGTGATGCTGCAGTTCCTCATCGAGGCTGCGCTGCTCTCCGTGTTCGGCGGCACCGTCGGCATCCTGCTGGGTTATGCCCTGGGCGCGATCGTCGGCAAGGCCCTGCTGGGCACCGTGGGCCGCATCCCCCTGTGGGCCGTCGTCAGCGCCTTCGCCGTCCCCGCCGCCATCGGCGTCATCTTCGGCCTCTACCCCGCCGCCAAGGCCAGCAAGCTCGATCCCATCGAGGCCCTGCGCTACGAGTAGGTGCTTTTCACAGGGACCGGTCCATACTCGGCGCATGACTCCCAAACACTGGTTGCTGGCCCTCGCGGTGGGGGCTCTTGTGTTCCTGGCGCTCCTCGGGCGTTTCGGGAAGCGCTGGTTCCGCCGCTGGGCCTGGCGCCATGCGCTCCGGACCCGGCGCGAGCTGGGCTTCCGCCTCAACCCCGTCACGGTCACCCGCAAGCAGCGGATGAAAGCGGAGCTGCTGGCGGACACCGACCTGCGCGAGCGGGTGACCGCCCTGGCCCTGGAGACCGGCCGGGAAGAGGCCAGCCTGCTGGCGGATGTGAGCCTCTACCTGGACGAGATCATCCCCAGCTTCAACCTCATCACCACCTACCGCTATGGCAAGCGCCTGGCGGGCTGGCTGCTGCGCACCTGCTACCGGGTCCGCATCGGGCGCAGCGCTGAGGCCGCCCTGAACCGCATCCCCCGCGACGCCTCTGTGGTCTACGTCATGAACCACCGCAGCAACGCGGACTACCTGCTGGTGGCCTTCCTGCTGTCCAGCCGGGTCTCCATCTCCTACGCCGTGGGCGAGTGGGCCCGGGTCTGGCCCCTGGAGAAGCTCTTCCGCAGCTTCGGATCCTTCTTCGTGCGGCGCCGCTTCCGGGACCCGCTCTACCACGCGGTGCTGGAGCGCTACGTGCAGCGCACCGTGGCCCAGGGCACCACCCAGG
This sequence comes from uncultured Holophagaceae bacterium, assembly GCA_903843705.1. Lineage (GTDB taxonomy): Bacteria > Acidobacteriota > Holophagae > Holophagales > Holophagaceae > Geothrix. The sequence goes on from CAIMQW010000228.1 coordinate 10,745, forward strand.
GCATCTTCCTGGAGGGCGGCCTCAGCCGGGACGGCCGGCTCCAGGCCCCCAAGCTGGGCCTGCTGGACTACATGCTGCGGGCCGGGGCCAAGGACCTGGTGTTCATTCCTGTAGGCATCAACTACGACCGGGTGGTGGAGGACAGCAACCTGGTGCGGGAGGGCCTCGGCAAGCCCAAGCGCGGCCCCCTGGCCCTGCTGCGGCGCACCTCCCTCTGGCTGCTGGGCCTGGTCTGGCGGGGGGCCACCCGCCGCTTCCACCGCTTCGGCTACGCGGTGGCCAACTTCGGCACCCCCATCCACGCCGCCACGGCCCTGGGGGGCGCCGACCTGCGCGAGCTGGACTGGGAGGCCCGTCGGCCCCTCCTGGAGGCCTTCGCGGCGGACCTGCTGCAGGCCGTGGGAAACGAGGTCCCCATCACCCCCGTGGCCGTGGTGGCCTGGGTCTACCGGGAGCTGGGCGGCGAGGCTCCGGGCCGCGCCCCCTTCCGGGACCAGGTACTGGAGACCCTGGCCCGGGCCCAGGAGCGGGGCCTGCCCCTGCACCTGCCCCGGGGCTCCTTCCAGCGCACCTTCGAGGTGGGCCTGCGGGTGCTGACCCTGCGGCGCATCCTCCTGTCCGTGGACGGGCACCTGGTGCTGCCACCCCACAAGGCCCCCCTGCTGGACTACTACGCCCACGGCGTGACCCACCTGCTGGCGCGGACGCGAACACCCTGAGGGCACACGCCCGCGCCCACCAAGCTGGGCACCTCCGGCCCGCCGAACTTGTCCTATAACTGAAACCCCACCCCACCCCGGGAACCCCCGGAGAACTTCAAGCCACGGCCCGGCTCGGCCGGGACTTGGCGCGGGGGCCCGGGGGTGTTCGCGCAGCGCAGCGGAGCGTGGAACCCCCGGAGAACATTCAACCCAGGCTCACGTTGATCTTGCGGGGCCGGACCTCAGGACGCTTGGGCACCATCAGGGTCAGCACGCCGTTGCGGAGCTCGGCCACCACCTTCTCCCCTTCCACATCCTCGGGCAGGGTGAAGGTGCGGCTGAACCGGCCATGGCTGCGCTCAGCCAGGTGGGTGCGCTCGCCTTCCTTGAGGATCTCCTCCTCGCGCTTGCCCGCCACGGTGAGGCGGGTGCCTTCGAGGCTGATCTCCAGATCAGCCTCGAGGATGCCGGGGAGGTCGGCCTTGAACTGGTAGGCATCCGGCGTTTCCTTCACGTCAAAGCTCGGCATGAAGGCCATCTCCGGGCCACCCAGGTCATAGTCCCGGAGGGGGTCCCAGCGCATGAAATCACGCATGAGCCGGAAGGGTTCCAGGGCCGCGGCCGTGGTCTGCGGCGACTGAGGGGTGCGGGTGCGAAGGATCGTCATAACGCCTCCTTGGATGGGGAATGTGAGCCTCCTTTTTGCCATCCCCCCGGGTGGCAAAAAAGGGGCCTGGTCCGAAATAAAATCTCGTTCCCATCCAACCTTCGTCAAGACATGTAAGCATTATTTGCTCAGGTTATCTGCATGAGGTTACCCAAAGTAAACCTTCCCTCTCAGGGGACGAAAAGGTCTTCTCCCTCAGCACTGCCTGGAGCCTCCATGAACTTCCGCCGCGGCTTCCGGTTCCGCTCCCTCGCCGGCAAGGTCCTGGCCATCAGCCTCATGCCGGTGGCGCTCTTTGTGCTGTTCTTCGGGGCCTACGTGCTGCCGACCCTCCACCGGTCCGTGCTGGCCGCCAAGCAGGACGGCCTGAAGCAGGTCGTGGAGCTGGCGATCACCCTCCTCCAGGAGCAGGAAGCCCAGGTGCGGCTGGGGAAGCGCAGCCTGGAGACCGCCCAGGCCCGGGGCAAGGAGATCCTTGAGAACCTCCGCTACGACCAGACCAACTACCTGTGGATCCAAGCCCCGGGTCCCCGGATCATCACCCATGCCATCCGCCGGGACTGGGCGGGCAAGCTCACCGATGACCTGGGCGATCCAACCCTCGCCAAGCTCTTCCGGGACCTGGATCACGTGGCCCAGAACCCCGCCGGCGGCTTCCATGCCTACGAGTTCCCCAAGCCGGGGAAGGCGGGCCTGTTCCCCAAGCAGAGCTATGTCCGCACCTTCGCGCCCTGGGGCTGGACCGTGGGGACCGGCGTCTATGTGGACGATGTGGACCGCGCGATCCGCGGCATCGCTCTCACGATGCTGGCGGGGGTCCTGGCGATCTCTCTGCTCCTGTTCTTCCTGGCGCGGGGCCTGTCCCGCCGGATGATCCTGCCGCTCCGTCACCTGGTGAAGGGCCTGCGCAACAGCGACCTCGCCCACCAGATCCAGGTCAGCTCCGAGGATGAGGTCGGGCAGGCCGCCCAGGCCTTCAATGAGTACAACAGCAGCATGCGGAAGACGGTCCTGGACGTGTCGGAGTACGCGGCGCGGGTGGCCTCGGGCAGCACGCAGCTCGCTGCCTCCGCCGACCAGATGGCCCAGGCCGTGAATGAGATCGCCGGGGTGAGCGAAGACCTGAAGGTGGCCGGCGAGGGTGTCGCCGAAGCCCTGCTGGCCCTGGGCAGCAGCGCGGGCCGGGTGGCCAGCCGCACCCAGGAGACGGAAAGCCGCAGCCAGGAGGTCGTCCAGGAGACCAGCCGCAGCGCCGAGACCGGCCAGAGCACCGCCCAGGGCATGGCCGACATCAAGCAGGTCACGGGCCAGATCGTGAACGCCGTGAGCGTCATCCAGGAGATCGCCCGCCAGACGAACCTGCTGTCCCTCAACGCCGCCATCGAAGCGGCCAAGGCTGGCGCCCAGGGCAAAGGCTTCGCCGTGGTGGCCGAGGAGGTCCGGAAGCTGGCGGAGCGTTCGGGCGGGGCCGCTCGGGAGATCGAGGGGCTCATCCAACGCACCCAGGAGGCCGTTGCCGGAGGGGTGCAGGGCGTGGACAGCACCCTGGCCGGCCTGACAGCGATCCGGGAGCGCATCGACGGCATGGCCGAGAGCATCCGGGAGATCGGTGGCCTGTCGCGGGACCAGGAGCGCACGGGGCAGGAGGTGGCCGCCATGATGGGGCAGACCACCGGCCGCCTCGCCCAGAACGCCTCCGCCACCCATGAGCTGGCCTCCACGGTCCAGGAGATCGCCAAGACCTCGGACGAGCTCGCCCGGGTGGCCGAGGGGCTCCGGGCGGTGGTGGGATCCTTCAAGCTCTGATCGGCACGCGGCACCCGCCCCCTCCCAGCCAGGCCTCCGCGCGGGTACACTCGGCCCCCGAGGAGCCTCCATGCGCAAGCCCCTGCTCGTTCTCGGAGTCATTGCCGCCAGCCTGCTCGCGGGCTGGTGCGGTCATGCGGTCGCCCCCGGGCTCGCCCGGCCGCGCCCAGTGGAGCCCCGCGGCGCCCTCTACGACTGGGAGCGGATCTCCATCCAGCGGTTCAAGGAGGCCGCCCCCAGCGTGGTCTACATCACCACCACCGAGGAGCGGAGCCGGGGCTTCTTCAGCTTCGAGGTGGTGGAGGTGCCCGCGGGATCGGGCACAGGGTTCATCTGGGACACGGAGGGTCACGTGGTCACCAACTTCCACGTGATCCAGGGCGCGGCCCGGGCCACCATCACCCTGGCCGACGGCAGCCGCCACGAGGCTTCCTACGTCGGCGGCGCTCCAGACAAGGACCTGGCGGTGCTGCAGCTGGCCAAGGCGCCCCCGAAGCTGCGCCCCATCCCCCTGGGCACCAGCGCGGACCTGCAGGTGGGCCAGTCGGTGCTGGCCATCGGCAACCCCTTTGGCCTGGACCAGACGCTCACCACCGGCGTGGTGTCCGCCCTGGGCCGGGAGATCCAGAGCGTCACCCGGCGGCGCATCACGGGGGTCATCCAGACCGACGCGGCCATCAACCCCGGCAACAGCGGCGGGCCCCTGCTGGACAGCGCGGGCCGCCTCATCGGCGTCAACACCGCCATCCAGAGCCCCAGCGGCGCCAGCGCCGGCATCGGCTTCGCCGTGCCCGTGGACACCGTGAACCGGGTGGTGCCGCAGCTCCTCGCCCGAGGCCGCCTCGAGCGCCCCGACCTGGGCTTCGAGCCCGTGGCTCCCCGGCTCGTGGAGCGGGCCTTCGGCACTCAGAAGGGCGTCATGGTGGGCCGGGTGACCCGGAGCGGCGCTGCCGCCCGCGCCGGCCTCCAGGGCGTGACCGTGGACGGTCGCCACGTGGTGCCTGGCGACCTCATCCAGGCCGTGAACGGCAAGGCCGTGGAGGACTGGGACGCCCTGCTGGACGCCGTCGAGGCCCTGCCCCTGGGCAGCAGCGCCACCCTCGACATCACCCGGGAAGGTCGCAAGCAGCGGGTGGCGATCCGGCTGGAGGCGGGACGGGAGCAGTAGCTCGTCGCCTCCCCCAGGCGCCTCGTCAGGAGCAGCCGAACCGAGCGGGAAGCGGGCGAAAGGGTCAGGCGCCGGGGAAAGGGAGCCCCTTGACGGAAGCCACGTCAAGGGGTCACGAAACGCAAAGTCATCTAGATTCGATAGGTTTATCTAAGGAATGACTTGGATATTTGCCATCGACTGGGCCTTGCTCTACACTCCCGCAACATGACCCGCGCCCGATCAACTCGCCTGCCGCAGAACACGAGAGTACGGCTCACCACCCTCTGGAGGCTCATCATGAACTACCCCGCCAACTTTCACTTCGCCGTCAACTGGGGTGGGACCAACATCGGTTTCACGGAAGTCAGTGGCCTCTCCATCGAACTGGATGTTGTCCCCTATCGTGAGGGGTCTTCCCCTGAGAGCTCTGCGGGGCTGATGCCTGGGCAGAAGAAATTTTCACCGGTCGTCCTGAAGCGTGGGCTGAGGAAGAACGACCATGACTTCTTCCAGTGGATCAACACGGCCCAGCTCAACACCATCGAAAGGCGCGATGTCGTCATCACCCTTCTCAATGAGCGCCACGAACCGGTGGTGGCCTGGAAGCTGAAGAACGCTTTCCCCTTCAAGCTGGACTACTCACCGCTGAATGCCAGCCATAGCGGCGTGGTCATTGAGTCGCTCTCGCTGGCTCACGAGGGCCTGACGGTGGAGTATCTGTAAAGGACTCGTCTCCGCTCCGCGAGCGTGGTTTTCGGCCAGCCTCAGCCCTGGATCCACACGGGCTCGAGGCCCAGGAGCTTGGTCACGGCTGCACGGCCGCGGGGGCCGGGGTCCACGGTGAACTCGTTCACCCAGGCGTTCACGTAGCGGCCGATCATTTCCCGGTCCATGCCCCGGCCAAAGGACTGGCTGTAGTCCACGCTCTCCCAGTGGCGCTCCCGGGCCAGCTCGACGCTCTTGCGCATGAGCACGGCGAAGCGCTGCTTCACCTCGGCGGGCAGGTCCTTGCGGATGGCGTTGCCGCCCATGGGCAGGGGCAGGTCGTAGGCCTGCTTCCACCAGGCCCCGAGGTCCACCACCAGCTGGGCGCCGGCCTCCTGATACATCAGCTGGCTCTCGTGGATGAGCAGCCCTGCCTCGTAGCGGCCCGCGACCACCGCCGGGAGGATCTGGTCGAAGGGCAGCAGCTCCACGGCGGGCTCGAAGCCCTGCTCGGCGCACCACTTCCGCATGGAGAGGTAGGCGCTGGTGCGCCGCCCCGGGATGACGATGGTGAGGTCCTTCAGGGCGGCGGGTACCAGTGGCTTCCGGCTCACCACCAGGGGGCCCGTGCCCTCCTGGATGCTGCTGCCGGACGTGAGCAGGTCGTAGCGGTCCCGCAGCTCGGGATAGGCGCCGAAGCTGATGGCCGTGATGTCGTAGCGGGCCTCGGTGGCCTCGGCGTTGAGCTGTTCGATGTCCTTGCGGATGAACTCGATCTCGAAGCCGTCCGGAGCCAGCCAGCCCAGGGCCAGGGGCGCCATCATGTAGGCGTCATCGGAATCGGGGCTGTGGGCGATGGTGAGCTTCATGGGAGGCCTCTCCTCCAGTTCACCACACTTCGCCCGGGCTAGCTGATGGTCTCGGGGTTCCTGGCGGCCAGCTTGCCCTTCACGCGCTCCACGGCCTTGGCGGCCAGGGCGTAGCGGGGGTTCTCCTCCAGGGCCTTGTGGAAGTGCTCGAGGGCTTTGTCCAGCTGGCCCTTGGCCTCGAAGACCCGGCCCAGGTTGAAGTGGGGGAAGCAGTAGCTCTCGTAGCGCTTGGCCTTGAGGGCCATGTGCAGCCAGGGGATCGCCTCGTCGGGCTCGTGCTGCTCCACGTAGTAAGCGCCGATGTCGTTGTAGGGGTTGCCGAACTCGGGGTCCAGGTCGATGGCCCGGTGGCAGTCCTCGATGGCCGCGGCGTAGTCCTTCTCGAAGGAGCGGGCCCAGCCCCGGAAGGTGTAGGCCTCGGGCGTGGGGCAGATCTCGATGGACTTGGTGTAGAGGGCGATGGCCTTCTCCACCTCGTTTTTCATGTGGAGCTGGTAGGCCTTACCCACCCACTCCATGGCCTCTTGCCGTTTGCTCTGCCGCTCTTGGTCGTCGCTCATGGGATCTTCCTTGCCGGTACCAGGATAAAACCTTCACCGCCCGGGGACCACCATACCCCTTAAACTAAAAACATGGCCAACGACCTGCCCGGTTCCTACTGCCAGAACTGCCTTTCCTGGAATCCCGGGGAGCGGGAGACCTGCGCCAAGTGCGGCACACGCCTCCTGATCCTGCCCGGGGACCAGACCTGGGAGGACGAAGGCGAGGAATCGGACTCGGGCGAGGACCTCGAAGAGCACCTCCTGGAGCGCATCACGGGCCTCGAAGAGACCGTGCGGCGGGTGGAGACCTACCTGGAGACGGTCTCCGACCAGCTGGGCAAGCTGGAACGCAGCGAGGTGATGCTCCGCAACGGGCTCATGGCCCTGGTCCAGGAGATGGAGCAGAACCGCCAGCTGGACGCCCACGCCTTCTCCGAGCGCTGGGAGCACCTGGTCGAAGAGAACCTGCACCTCATCAGCGCCCGAGAAGTGTTCACCCGCTACCGGGCCCGGATCCTGCCCATCGCCCGCCCCCGCTCCATGTCCCAGCTCAAGCGCGCCCTGCTGGAGACCTCGGCCCTCCTGGAGACCGCCGACCTGCCGGGCGCCGCCCACCGCCTGGGGCAGGCCCTGCCCCTGGATCCCAAGAACTACGAGCTGATCTTCACCATCGCCTCGCTCCACGAGGCCGCCCAGAACTTCGAGGAGGCCGAGGCCATGGCCCGGAAGGCCGTGGGCCTGAGCCCCCGCCACTTCGAGGCCTGGATGCTGCTGGCCAAGCTGCTCCAGGAGCTGCCAGACCAGGCCGACCAGGCCATCGACGCCCTGCGCAAGGCCGCGGACCTGCGCCCGGACGATCCCGAGCCCCGCATGCTGCTGGCCGAGCTGTTCCTGGACCAGGATGACCTCCAGGGCGCCCTCGAGGCCGCCCAGGAGTCCGTGGCCCGGCGCCGGGACGGCGAGACCCTGCTGCTCATGGGCCAGGTCCACCTGGCCCGGGGGGAGAGCGCCCAGGCGGTGCCCACCCTCAAGGAAGCCAGCACCTACCTGCCGGGCGACCTGCACGTGCGCGAAGCCCTGGCCGAGGCCTACTTGCTGCAGGAAGAGCGGCCCAAGGCCTTCGCCATCCTCCAGGAGCTGCTCCTGCAGAACCCCGGCGATCCCAACCTGCTCCTGATGGTGGACGCCGAGAGCCACCCCCAGCTGCGGGAGGCCCGGGACGGCAAGACCGGCACCCAGCTGCTGCTGGACGAGGCCGAGTCTCTGCTGGACGAGCACCAGCCCGAAGGGGCCGGGATGCTGCTGAAGCGGGCCCGCCGCAAGGGCGGCAGCCAGCGCTCGGAGTGGCTGGACCTGCGCCTGGCCTTCCTCAAGGAGCCCGAGAAGCAGCTGAAGGCGGCCCTGGACTTCGCCTGCTCGGACCGCCACCCCCGGCTCTGTTTCCTGGCCCTGCGCCTGGCCCTGGAGCACCTCATGGAGCGGAAGCGCGAGGACGAGATCGCCCGGGCCCTGGACGCCTACCTGACCCGCCACCCCAAGAGCACCGGCGCCTGGGAGGCCGCCCTCATGCGGCAGGCCTACCGCCTCATGAACGGTCCCGTCACCGAGCAGGACCTGATCGAGGTCCGGCGCCTCCACGCCCATCCCCTGCCAGGCCTGGAGCCCCGGGCCCGCACCCTGCTGGGCCAGTACCTCCTGGCCCTGAAGAAGCACCACGACATCATCAGCCTCCTGGACCCCCTCCTGGAGAAAGAGCCCACCATCATCAACCACTTCCAGCTGGGCGCGGCCCTGGCGGGGCTGGGCGAGAAGGAAGAGGCCAAGGCCCTGCTCAAGGCCGGCCTGGACGCCGATCCTGGGGACCTCAATGAGCTCCAGGCCAAGGGCGTGGTCGGCCAGATCCGCGTGCTCCTGAAGGAACTGGAAGATCCGGAGCCCGGCGTCGCCAACCCGTGACTCCGGGCACGATGTATTAAGTTGACAAATTTAGTCGAGATTCCACACTGGAAGGACTCGGGAGACTCGCATGAGTTCCACCTTCAACGTGGTCACCAGCCAGGAATACAAGTACGGCTTCGTGACGGAGATCGAAGCAGACAGCGCCGCGCCCGGACTGAGCGAGGACACCATCCGCTTCATCTCGGCCAAGAAGGGCGAACCCGACTGGCTGCTGGAGTTCCGCCTGAAGGCCTACCGCCACTGGCTGACCATGGCCGAGCCGGACTGGGCCAAGGTGAACTACACGCGCCCCGACTTCCAGGCCATCGTCTACTACAGCGCCCCCAAGCAGAAGACCCCCAAATACGCCTCCATGGACGAGGTGGACCCGGAGCTGTTGCGCACCTTCGAGAAGCTGGGCGTGCCCATCAACGAGCAGGCGGCCCTGGCGGGCGTGGCCGTGGACGTGGTCTTCGACTCGGTCAGCGTCACCACCACCTACAAGGAGAAGCTGGCCACCGTCGGCATCATCTTCTGCAGCTTCAGCGAGGCCGTGCGCGAGCATCCGGACCTGATCAAGCGCTACCTCGGCAGCGTGGTGCCTGCCTCCGACAACTTCTACGCGGCCCTCAACAGCGCGGTGTTCACAGACGGCAGCTTCGTGTTCATCCCCAAGGGCGTCACCTGCCCCATGGACCTCAGCACCTACTTCCGCATCAACAACAAGGACTCGGGCCAGTTCGAGCGCACCCTCATCGTCGCCGAGGAAGGCGCCAGCGTGAGCTACCTGGAGGGCTGCACCGCCCCCCAGTTCGACACCAACCAGCTGCATGCGG
>CAIMQW010000229.1 GCA_903843705.1 uncultured Holophagaceae bacterium
CCTGGGGCACACTGGTGCCATGCGCTGGCTCAGCATCGACCACGGCACCAAGAAGATCGGCCTCGCCTTCTCAGACGAGCTGGAGATCCTCTCATCGCCCTTCGAGGTCTGGCCCCAGGAGGGCGAGCGCACCCTGGAGCGTCTGGCGCGCCTCTGCCGAGAGGAAGGCGTGCAGATCCTGGCCGTGGGCCTGCCCCGCCACAAGGACGGCGCCGAGAGCGAGACCGCCCCCGCCGCCCGGGCCTTCGGCGAGGCCCTGGCCCAGCGTACCGGCCTGCCCCTGCGCCTGGTGAACGAGCACCTCAGCAGCGCCGAAGCCGAGCGCCTCCTCCGCGAGCGCGGCGTGAAGCCCGAGAAGCGGAAAGCCATGCTGGACGCGGCGGCTGCGGCGGTGATCCTGGCGGAGGTTCTGGAGGATAGGCGGGCCAGGCAGATTCCTGCCGACAGGCTGGACTGATTCTTGATTCGCGAAACAAGAAATTTCTATTTCGCGAATTGCGAAAAACGATCATACTTAGCATATGGTGCTCAAACCGCAGGATCTTCTCGTTGTCTTAAAGCTCTGGGTTTCTCGGGGGCAGGGGTGGACCTACCCAGTGCTGGCAGATGCATTGAAGATGAGCGCTTCCGAAGTTCACGGGGCCGTGAAGCGAGCCTATGCAGCGGGTCTCCTAGTTGAACCGAAGGCTGATGCCCGCCCGAATTCTGGTGCCCTCCTTGAGTTCCTTGTCCACGGCGTGAGGTACGTCTTCGCGCCCGACCGAGGAGAGCGGACCCGAGGTCTGCCAACCGGCTACGCGGCGCCTCCCTTGGCTGAGGCATTCTTGCCCTCAGAGGAACCGGTGCCGGTATGGCCTCATCCACAGGGAACCGTTCGTGGAGAGTCGTTCAGCCCGCTCTACCGATCAGCGCCGGAAGCCGCGCTTGCGGATAAGGCTCTCTATGAGCTGCTGGCCCTCGTGGACGCCATGAGAGGTGGTCGAGCTAGGGATCGGAACCTGGCCAAGCAGATCCTCGCAGAGCGCATCCAATGACCGGGACATCCCTGAACTCTGAGATGGTGGAGCGCGTGGCGCTTCTCCTTGGGGACCTCCGGAAGCGAGTGGTCTTTCTTGGCGGAGCCGCCACCGGGCTGCTCCTGACGGATCCTGGTGCACCCCCAATACGGGCCACGCGGGACGTGGATGTCATTGTCCAGATCGGTGGCTGGTTGGAATACCGTGCCCTTGAGGTGCGCCTCCTGGCGCTCGGTTTCAGGCAGGATCAATCGGAGGGCGCTCCTCTGTGCCGCTGGACCCAGGAGGGGCTGTTCCTCGATGTGATGCCTACGGACCCCTCCATCCTCGGCTTCTCGAACCGCTGGTATGAGAAGGCATTGAAAGAGTCCAAGGTCTACACACTGCCTGGTGGCACCGAGATTCAGTTGGTATCTGCACCATGCTTCCTGGCGACCAAGCTGGAGGCCTTCCTTGGTCGGGGGCACGGGGACTTTCTCGGGAGCCACGATCTTGAGGATGTGGTCTCGCTGCTGGATGGCCGAGAAGGCCTGGTCGGTGAGATTGGCGCCTCCACACCTGACCTTCGAGATTTCATCTCAGATACTTTCCACCAGTGCCTGAAGGATGACAACTTCATGGCCTCCGTTCAGGGCAACCTTCCCCCGGATCCAGCCAGTCAGGCACGATTCCCACCATTGATGGAGAGGCTCCGGATTCTGAGCATGGGTAGGTCACCAGGGTGAGCTTCTGATAGCGATGCAGACTGGGGGAAATAGCGTTGTTCCTCGGCTTGCTTCAACCCGGGCAGACCTGGAACCCCTCTGCTGCCGCCGCTTCACCCAGTCGTCCGTCGGCACAGGCGAACACTACTGCCAGACCGCCCTCCTCCCGGAGGAGCAGGGCAGATGCTAGATGGATTGCGTCGAGCGTTCGGAGAGGATGCTTGAGGCAGAGACCACAGGCGGCATCCACCGTCCGGTCCATCGCCACCTGGGCCAGGCCTACCCAAACCTCTTCAAAAGCAACCAGCGACGCACGGATGGCTTCATGGGGATGGCCTTCCCGGAGCAGACGCGCAAAAGCCGAATGAACCTCAATCCGCGCCAGGGTCGAGGACGCCAGTGCCTGGGCTGCCTCAGCGGCCTCCCAGACGGCCTCCGAGCCCTCCTCGACACGCACGAGTTTCACGAGCGCGGAGGTGTCGAGATAGAGGATCAAAGGCGCTCCTCGCGATCCTCAAGAACCAGGGAGGAGAGGGGACTCTGTGGTGGGCCCACGGGGCGCGGAATGGTGGGTTTCCCTCCCTGCCAGGTGACGTAGAGAAGGCTTCGCAGCGCAACTTCCCAGGGCTTCTGGTCCTGCTGAAGGCCCTTGGCCATCAGATCCCGAGCAGCTTCGGACACCGAGACCTTGGTGTGTCGTTCCGCAGCCAGCCGTTCCGCATAGGCCTGCAATTGGGTGGCCTCTTGTTCGGAGATTCGCAGGTGGATGGCGCGGTGGAGGGCTCCGCCAGTACCAGACGATTCGGGTTGCATGGATACCTCTTGTCTACAATGTAGGACATTGTAGAACAGAAGCAAAGAAGAGACCTCGAAACCGTGGTGATCCACCACGTACCGTGGTCGCTCCGAAGGCGCATCCTGCCCGGCCCCTTCGCGCCCAAGGATCTATGGATCTTGGAGTTGCCAGGCCTATCCCAGCCTTACGGTCCGCATGCACCGCTCGGCGAGGCCGGGGTTGTGGGTGACCAGGAGGGTGGTGGGGCGCAGCTCCGCGTGGAGGCTGGTGAGGAACCCGAAGACTTCCTCGGCCGTGGCGGGGTCCAGGTTGCCCGTGGGCTCGTCCAGCAGCCACAGGGCGGGCTTGCGGACCAGGGCCCGGGCCAGGCCCGCCCGGGCGGCCTCGCCGCCGGACAGCTGGCTCGGGAACCGCTCTCCCAGGCTGCCGAGGCCCACGGTGCTGAGCAGCTCGCTGATCCAGGCCTCGCCCTCCGGGGCGGCAGTTCCATCGATGAGGAAAGGCATGCGCAGGTTCTCGCGCACCGTGAACTCCGGGAGCAGGTGGGGCTGCTGGAAGGCCAGGCCCACGCGCCGCCGCCGGTAGAGGGCCCGGGCCTCGGCGCCTTCGGGGACGGGTTCATCGCCCACGGTGATGCGGCCCCCCTCCCAGTGGTCCAGGCCCGCGATGCAGTTCAGGAGGGTGGTCTTGCCTACGCCGGAGACGCCGACGATCGCGCAGAGGCTGCCGGCCTCCACGTCCAGGGAGAAGCCCTCAAAGACCGGATGGGCGTTGCCCGGGTAGGTCTTGTGCAGGTCGGTGACTGTGAGTGGATGTCCGATCATTCAGCCCTCAGCGCATCGACGGGATCCAGGGCTGCGGCCTTCTTGGCGGGGTAGCGGGCCGCCAGCCAGGACACCAGCAGGGGCAGGGCGGCCACCAGCACGATGTCCAAGACCTTGAGCCGGAAGGGCATGTAGGTGATGAAGTCGTAGACGGCGGCCGGTAGCTTGAGCAGGCGGTAGTGGTCCAGGACCAGGCAGAGGGGCACGCTGGTGCCCAGGCCCCAGGCGGTGCCCACGGCGCCGATGCGCAGGCCCTGCAATTCGAAGAGCCTCTGGATCTGCTTCGGGGTGGCCCCAAGGGCCAGCAGCACGCCCAGGTCCCGGCGCTTCTCGGTCACCAGCAGCACCAGGGAGGCCACGATGTTGAAAGCGGCCACCAGGATGATGAGGCTGAGGATGGCGGCGAAGAGCCACTTCTCCACGGTGAGGGCCGCGAAGAGGGACCGGTTGGAGTCCCGCAGGTCCGCGGCGTGGTAGGCGGGCCCAAGGGCCTCCAGCACGCGGGGCTTGATCTCGGCAATGGCGTCGATGCTGCGGGTGCGCACCTCGATCATCTCGGCCCGGCCCTCGGAGCGGGCCATGCGCATGGCGTCATTCAAGTGGATGAAGGCCCAGGCCTTGTCGTATTCGGAGCTGCGGCTGTAGAACGTCCCCGCCACGCGGAAGGCGGCCACTTTCGGCTGCTGGCCGCCCAGGCCCAGCTCCAGGCGGAACACCGCCAGGGCCACGGTGTCGCC
>CAIMQW010000230.1 GCA_903843705.1 uncultured Holophagaceae bacterium
ATGCCAGACCCGATTTCCCCATAACGGTCAGTTCGGCCCTCGCCGCTACGGGCTTGTTCAACATCGCATTTCGCCGGTGGGCACCGCCGCGCCTACCCACACCATCAACCCGGTCCCGCCACCGACGAAATGCTCACTGTTCCACCGGCTCGGGGCTGGGCCTGGCCATCGTGCAGGAGATCGCCTCGGCCCTCGGCGCAGAGGTGGGGCTGTCGGACCCCGAGACCGGCCCGGGCCTGGTGGTGACCGTAGCCTTCCCGGCTCCCCGTCTGGGGTAGGCTTGGGGGCGGGTGGTTCAGTCGGCGGCCGTGGCAGGACGACCCAGGCGGAAGCTGAGCAGCAGGGCTGGCACCACCAGCATGGCGCCGATGCCCCAGCCCCAGCGGAATCCCGCCGCCTGCATCACCCAGCCGAGGCCCAGGCTGCCCAGGGCCACGCCGGCGTCGAAGGCGAAGTAGAGGGCTCCCACGGCAGCGCCCCGGCGCTCGCCCTGGGCGAGGCTGATCACGTGCGTGAACAGCAGGGTCTGGGTCATCCCGAAGCCGGCCCCGTAGGTGAGGCCCGAGACAATGTGGCGCACCTGGCCTCCGGGCAGCGCCGCGAGCAGTGTGTTGCCGACAAGGGCGAGCGCCAGGGTTGCCGGGACCAAGCGGGCCGGGCTCAGGCCACCGCCCAGCACGCCCAGCAGCAGCCGGATGCCCACCATGCCCAGGGCGAAGCAGGTGAGGTAGGCCGAGGGCCAGAATAGCCCGAGTCCCCGGGCTTCCTGGGCCGAGTAGGGCGCCATGGGTCCATCGCCGAAGCCGAGCAGGAAGGTGATGAGGGCCGGGAGGAGCACCCAGGACTCGGGCCCGCCAAATCCGGGCCGGGGCGCAGTATCCACCCGCTCCCCGCCGGGCAGCTTCCGGATCATGGTGAACAGCCCAAGCAGCACGACCGTGAAGGCCAGGCAGATCGCCCGGAAACCCACCCTGGGATAGAGCCAGACCCCCACGAGGGGTCCGATGGCCACCCCGGCCGGGGCGGCCATGCCGAAGAGGGCGAGCCCCTCGGACCTTTTCTCCAGGGCCAGGGACCCTCCTACCCAGGCCAGCGCCCCGGTCCTCAGGGCGGACCACATCAAGCCATGGAGGGGCGCCAGCACGAAGAAGGCCCAGCGCACGGGCAGGAAGGCGTAGGTAGCGAAGAACCCGGCGGCCGCCAGAGTGGACCAGATCAGGAGCGGCCGCTGGCCCACTCGATCCCCCAGAGGACCCGAGAGCAGGCAGCCCAGGCCAGAGCCGATCCAAAAGGCCGACTGGAACCGGCCGCTCTCCGCGATGGCCGCCCCCAGGTCCCTCAGGTGGAGCGGCACCACGGGGAACAACAGGAAGCCCGCCACGAAGGAGAGGAAGTAGAACCACCAGAGAGCCACGAAGGAAGGACTGAAGGCCCGCAGGCTGGACGAACGCATGCTCTCAGTTTGCCTGGGCACTCCCGCACCGATGGGCGGGTTGTGCCGAGGCTCACTTCTGCTGGTGGATCTTCCGCACCATGTAGCGCGGCCGTTCCCGCACTTCCTGGTAGATGCGGCCGATGTATTCGCCCAGTAGGCCGAAAGCGACGAACTGGCAGCCCACGAAGAAGAAGAGGATGGCGAAGAGGGTGAACACGCCCTGGGCCGTGCCTTCCGGATGCAGGAAGCGGTAGGCAACCAGGCCCAGGAACAGCAGGAACCCGACGCCCGCGGTGATGACGCCGAATACGCTGAGCATCTGGAGGGGCAGCAGGCTGAAGCTGGTGAGCAGGTCGAACTGAAGGTTGATGAGCTTCCAAATGCCGTACTTGCTCTCGCCAGCCGCGCGCTCCGCATGGGCCACAGGCACCTCGGTGATGCGCCGGGCGAAGCTGTTGGCCAGGGCGGGGATGAAGCTCGACCGCTCCTTGCAGAGCAGCATGGCTTCCACCACTTCGCGGCTGTAGGCCCGCAGCATGCACCCGTAGTCGTGGAGCGTCACGCCGGTGGTCTTGCGGGTCACGGCATTGACGATCTTGCTGGGCATGGTGCGGAAGAAGCTGTCGTTATCCGAGCGGCCCTGGCGCCAGCCGCCGACCACATCGAACCCTTCCTCCACCTTGGCCACCAGCTTGGGGATCTCCTCCGGGGGGTTTTGTAGGTCCGCGTCCAGGGTCACGATCACCTGGCCCTTGACCTCGGCGAAGGCGCCAAAGATGGCGCTGTGCTGGCCGTAGTTCCGGTTGAACTCCACTACCCGCACCCGGGGCTCGGCCTTGGCAATGTCCACTAGCATAAGCAGGCTGCGGTCCCGGCTACCATCATCCGTGAAGATGACCTCCCAGCTGTGGGCCGGGTCCGCGAAGTGCTCCGCCAGCACCCGGGACAGACGCTCCCACAGCGCCGGGATGTTCTCCTCTTCGTTGTAGATGGGGATGACGATGCTGAGGAAAGGGTTCGATTGGGGGTCCATGGGTGCTCCGAGCCCTCATTCTAGTAGGATCAAGACCTGTGCCTGGAGTTTGCCATGTCCGAACCCAAGATCCTGCTGGTGGAAGACGAGCTCAGCCTCGCCGAGGGCATCAAGCTCAACCTGGAGCTCGAGGGCCTCGCCTGCACCTGGATCCCCCGGGGGGACCAGGCCCTGAAGCAGATCCTGGCGGAGACCTATGACCTGGTGATCCTCGACGTCATGCTGCCGGGCCTGGACGGCTACACCATCTGCGAGCGGGTCCGCGCGGCGAAGAACTTCACCCCGATCCTCTTCCTCACCGCCAAGAACACCGACGATGACCGGGTCCACGGCTTCGAGACCGGCGCCGATGACTACCTGGGCAAGCCCTTCCAGGTCCGGGAGCTGCTGCTCCGGATCCGGGCCATCCTCCGCCGCGAGTCCTGGTACAAGAGCCGCGAGATCAACAGCCGGCAGACCTTCGGGGCCTACTGGGTGGACTTCGACAACTTCTGTGGCGAAGGGCCCAGCGGGCCGTTCCAGCTGGGCGTGAAGGAGTCCATGATCCTCAAGCTGCTCATGGAGCGGCCGGGTCAGGTGGTCAGTCGTACCGACATCCTGGACAAGGTCTGGGGGGAGGACGCCTACCCCACGAGCCGCACCGTCGACAACTTCATCGTGCGGATCCGCCGGGTCATGGAAGACGATCCCCACCACCCCCGCTGGGTCCACACCCTGCGGAGCGTGGGCTACCAGTTCGACCCTGAGGGCCGCCAGCGGAAGGGCGAGGAGTAGGGGGAGGGGGGCGG
>CAIMQW010000231.1 GCA_903843705.1 uncultured Holophagaceae bacterium
CAAGAGCTTCGTCGCTCGGTGCCTGGCGGACCTGGGCTGGGTGGTGATTGATGCGGACGCCCTGGCCCGGGAGGCCGTGGCCCCGGGCAGCGAGGGACTCCGGGAGGTGGCCCTAGCCTTCGGGCCGGAGGCCCTCCAGGCGGACGGCACCCTGGACCGGTCCTGGGTCGCCGCCCATGTCTTTTCGGATCCCGCCGCCCGCGCGCGGATCAACGCCATCCTCCACCCGCGCATCGAGGCCCTGCGGGATGCCCAGCTACGGGCCCTGCCCGCGGACACTCGCGGCGCGGTTCTGGACGCGGCGCTCTGGGTCGAGCGGGCCCGGGCCCACCACTTTGACGCCTTCTGGACCGTGGACGCCCCGGAGGCCCTGCGGGTGGCGCGGATCATGGCGCGGGACGGGCTGACCCGGGATGCGGCCTTGGCCCGGCTGCACGCCCAGGCCTCGGCGCCGGAGCGGGCCCTCCATGCGGACCTCATCATTGCCAACGACGGCAGGGTCCTGACGGAACGCCTCGCGGAGGCCGAAGCGGCCCTTCTGGCAGACTGGAAGGTCCGCCGCGCGCGGACCTGGAGAGCCCCGATGCCCGCACCCTTCACCGCCGACCAGCTCCGCGCCGTCCTCTCCGCCCTGCTCCAAAGGGGCGGCGACTACGGCGAGGTGTTCGTGGAGCGCCGCCGGGCCCATGCCCTGGGCATGGATGACGGCTGCATGGAGGACGTGTTGGCCTCGGAGACCTTCGGCGTCAGCCTCCGGCTGATCGACTGCGAGACCACCCGCTTTGCCGACCTGATCTCCCCTTCCCACGAGGAGCTGCTGACCTCGGCCGAGACGCTGGCCGCTCCGGGCCAGGGCTCGGCCACCGCCGTGCCCGCCCTGACGGTGCAGACCTTCCCCACACCCAGCCCCGTGGCCCAGGATCCGGGCGCCGTGCCCTTGGCCGACAAGGTGGCCCTGGTGCGCCGCGCCGAGGCCCTGGCCCGGGAGCACGCCGAGAGCCTGCGCCCCGGCGCCCTCAAGCAGGTGTCCGTGGGCTATGGCGACAGCACCCAGCGGGTCTGGATCGCCGCGGCGGAGCTGGCCGCTGGCGCCTGGAGCGCTCGGCTCACCGAGGACCACCGCACCCAGGTGGTGCTGCGCCTCAATGCCACCGCCGGCGATGGCGTGCAGCTACAGACCGGCTACCAGGCCCTGGGCGAGACCCGGGGCTTCGAGCTGTTCACCGAGGAGGCCGTCCAGCGCATGGTGCACGAAGCGGTGCGCCTGGCCCTGCAGGCCCTGGAGGCCCAGCCCGCGCCCGCCGGCACCTTCCCCGTGGTCCTCAGCAGCAGCGCCGGGGGCACCATGATCCACGAGGCCTGCGGCCACGGCCTCGAGGCCGACCTGGCCCTGGCCGGCATGAGCTCCTTCGCGGGCAAGCTGGGACAGCAAGTCGCCGCCGAGGGCGTGACCATCATCGATGACGGGACCCTGCCCCACAAGCGCGGCAGCCAGGCCATCGATGACGAGGGCAACCCCGTCAGCCGGGTGGTCCTTATCGAGAACGGCATCCTCAAGGCCTTCCTCCAGTCCCGCAAGACCTCGCGGAAGATGGCCACGGAACCCACCGGCAACGGCCGCCGCGAGAGCTACCGCCACCTGCCCATCCCCCGCATGCGGAACACCTTCCTGGCCGCCGGTACCGAGGCCCCCGAGGCCATCCTGCGCGACCTGGACCGCGGCCTGCTTGTGAAGCACATGGGCGGCGGCCAGGTGGACACCGTGACAGGCAACTTTGTCTTCCAGGTCACCGAGGGCTACTGGGTGGAGAACGGCGTGGCCCGCTACCCCGTGAAGAATGCCACCCTCAGCGGCTGCGGCCCCGAGGTGCTGAAACAGCTCACCCGCATCGGCAGCGACCTCCACCACTTCGACATCGGCACTTGCGGCAAGGACGGCCAGGGCGTCCCCGTCAGCGACGCCCTCCCCACCATCCTTTGCCCCGCTCTCGTCGTCGGCGGCACCGCAGAGGCCCTGCCCAGCGTGCTCTAGTTTGAACCCGCAGATGACGCAGATTTCGCACATGAACGCCCGACCTGCCATCTCCTGTTCTTCATCTGCGCCCATCTGCAACATCTGCGGTTAGCTCCAGAGGATTTCCATGACCCCGTTCAACACCTTCATTTCTGAAACCCTGGAGGCCCGTCTCCAGGACGGCATCGCGCATGCCATGGGCCTAGGGGCACAGGGGGCGGAGGCGTTCCTCTCGGTGTCCCACAGCCGCAAGGCCAAGGTGCAGAACGGGTCGCTGCAGGACCTCACCGTGAGCAAGCGCGGCGGGCTCGGCGTGCGGGTGTTGCGCGGCGGCGCCAAGGGCCTGCGCGCGGGCCTAGCCACCACCACGGACCTGGCGGCGGTGGACTTTCGCAGCCTCTTCGCCCAGGCCTGGGAGCTGAGCGCCCTGGGGGACGAGGATCCCTGGCTGCGTCAGGCCGAGCCTTCCGGCATCGACGACCTGCCCAGCCGCTACGACGCGGCGGTGGAGGCCATCACCCCCGAGCAGCGCATCGCCTGGGCCCTGGACCTGGAAGCCCAGTCCCGGCGGGCCTCAGCGAAGGTCGCCGCCGTGCGCGAGTCCGCCTGGGGCGACGGCACCGGCGCCAGCCTGCTACTCACCCAGACGGGTGTGCGCACCCCGGACACGGGCTCCAGCTGCTCCGCCAGCATCGAGCTGGCCGTGGCCGAAGGCGAAGAGCGCCAGGCCTCCTGGCACTGGGGCGTGTCCCGCCGACCGGACCTGGACCTCGCCGCCATCGGCGCCGAGGCGGCCCTCAAGGGCGAGCGCAAGCTGAACCCCCAGCGGCTACCCGCCGGGAAGTACTCCGTGGTCCTCCATCCGGAGGTGGCCGTGGACCTGCTGGGTATCGTGGCGGGCATGCTGGATGCGGAGTCGGTGCTGAAGCAGCGTAGCCTCTTCGCCGGGAAGCTGGGGGAGCTCATCGCCTCGCCGCTCCTCACGCTCATCGATGACGGCCGCCTGGCGGAGGCCCCGGGCTGCCCCGCCGTGGGCACGGAGCCCTGGGATGCGGAAGGCCTGCCCACCCGCCGAAACGTGCTCCTGCAGGACGGCGTTCTCCAAACCTACCTCCACACCCTCAAGACCGCCGCGGAGATGGGCATGGCCCCCACGGCCAGCGCGGGCCGGGGCTTCGGCAGCCAGCCCGGGGCCACCACCTTCAACCTCTTCCCCCTGGCCGGGAAGGACTCC
>CAIMQW010000232.1 GCA_903843705.1 uncultured Holophagaceae bacterium
CCAAGGCCATGACCGTGCTCCGCAGCCGCCTGCTCCAGAAGGCCCAGGACGAGGCCGACGCGGTGCACTCGGCCATGCGCAAATCCCAGGTGGGCAGCGGGGACCGCAGCGAGAAGATCCGCACCTACAACTTCCCCCAGGGCCGCGTGACGGACCACCGCATCGGCGTCACCCTCCACCAGATTGACGCCTTCCTGGGCGGCGCCATCGAGCCCATCATCGAGCCCCTCCGCGCCGCCTTCGAGGCCGAGCGGCTGCAGGCGCTCGAGGCCTGACCCGTCTGCCGTATAGTAGAGGTGGGAAGTCCTCCATGTCCCGACCCAACCTCAACCCCCGCGGCGAGTCCGTGCTGCGCACCCTCATCGAGACCTACCTCGAGGCGGGGGAGCCTGTGGGGTCGCGGCTGCTGGCCAAGCGGTTTCCCGAGACCCTCTCCAGCGCCACGATCCGCAGCGTGCTCTCAGATCTGGAAGACGAAGCCCTGGTGGCCCAGCCCCACACCTCCGCCGGCCGGGTGCCCACGGAGCTGGCCTACCGCTACTACGTGGACCGCTGGCTTCGGGCGCTGCCCCCGGGGCATGAGGTCGAAGGCCGCCTCTCCGCGGCCCTGGATGGCCTAGAGTTGGACCCCGAGTCCTGGGCCCGCCACGCCAGCCGCACCCTGGCGGAAGTCATGGGGGGCGTCTGTGTGGCGCTGCCTCTGCCGCTCACCCAGAGCCGGCTGGTGCGCATGGAGTTTGTGCCCGTGGGGCCGGGCCGCTTCGTGGCTGTGTGGGTGGGCAGTCTGGGCGAGGTGGAGCACCGACTCATGGAGAACCCCTGGAACCTCTCCCAGACGGTCCTGACGGAGCTGGGGAACTACGCCACCGCCCACTTCGCCGGGCTCACCCTGCCGGAGATGCGGGCCCGGCTGCTCGAGGCCCTGCGGGTGGGGGTGCAGGAGGGCGAGTCCCTCTGCCGTCGCCTCCAGGAGCTGGCCGAGCGCTGGCCCGAGGAGCCGGGCGGAGCCGATGCCCGCGTCCTGGTATCGGGCCTCGGTCGTCTGGGCGGCCTCCCGGAGTTCGATGACGTGCCGCGCTTCCGCGCCCTCGTGGCGGCCTTCGAGGAACACGGCCGGCTGGCCCGCCTTCTGAACGCCTTTGCGGACCGGGCCTCCGAGGACGTCCAGCTCCTGCTCGGCACCGAGAACCCCTACCTGGACGCCTGGCCCCTGGCCACCGCCGTGAGCACCGTGGCCCTGGGGCCGGCGGGCTTTGTGACCTTCGCCCTGGTGGGCCCACTGCGCATGGACTATGGCCGGGTCATGGGCGGACTGCGCTGGTGGTCCCGGCAGGTCCAGCGCCGGCAGGACTCGATTTAACTCCCTGGGTCGGCCCAGGATTTCCCCCCACCGCCCTGACCTGACTATACTTCTGCGATGCCTACTGATCACCCTGCCGGTCCCGAGCCTGAACCCATCCCCCTGTCTCCCGAGGCAGAGGACTTGGTGGATCTCACCCTGGACGAAAGCCTTGAGGGGGACCTCCAGGCGGTGGCCGATGAGGTGGCCTCGGGCTACCACACCCAGGTGGTGCCTGAGTATGAGGAGATCGAGCCCGTTCGGGGCTCCGGTGGCAAGGTAGATCTGGAGTCAGCCCTGAATGAGGCTGAGCGACAGATGGAGGACCTGCTCCGGCGCGAGGCCGAGTTGATGGACCACCAGCGGCGGCTAGCGGCGGACTTCAACAACTTCCGCAACCGGGCCCAGCGGGACATCGCCCTCGCGGTGGACCAGTCCGAGCGGAAGATCCTGCTGGAGATGCTGCCGATGCTGGACAACTTCGAGCGCAGCCTGGGCGCCAGCTATCAGGACGTGGAGTCCTTCCGCGCCGGTGTGGAGCTGATCCGGAAGCAGTTTCTCGAGGCCCTGCGCCGCCTGAATGTTGAGCCCCTCGCCCTGCAGGTCGGGGATCCCTTCGATGCATTGAACGCCGAGGCCCTCACCACCTTCACGGATCCCAACCTGCCGGATGGCTCGGTGGCGGCCATCTTCGAAGGGGGCTACAACCTCCGGGGTCAGCTCCTGCGGGCGGCTCGGGTCGTGGTGAATCGCGTGCACGAACCTGAAAAATCCTAGACACCCATAATCCTTGTGCTGGAAGGGCTGGCGAGAACTAACTACCATGTAGGCGCGATCCCCCCCGGAGTTCTGTGTATGGCAGGCAAGCTGATCGGCATCGATCTAGGCACCACCAACAGTTGCGTCTGCGTCATGGAAGGCGGCGATTCCAGGGTCATCCCCAACCGGGAAGGCAGCCGGACCACCCCCTCGGTCGTGGCTTTCACCGACAAGGGCGACGTGCTGGTGGGGCACATTGCGAAGCGGCAGGCGGTGACCAATCCCCAGCGCACCCTCTTTGCGGTGAAGCGCCTCATCGGCCAGCGCTTCCAGTCCCCTCGGGTCCAGGAGGCCCTGCTGCGCCTGCCCTTTCCCGTGGTGGGGGCGCCCAACGGGGATGCCTGGCTCCGGGTCGGTGAGCGCGACTACGCACCACCCGAAGTCTCGGCCATTGTCCTGCGCGCCCTGAAGCAGGCGGCTGAGGCCTTCCTCCACGAGGAGGTGACCGATGCGGTCATCACCGTTCCGGCGTATTTTGACGACGCCCAGCGCCAGGCCACCAAGGATGCGGGCAAGATCGCGGGACTGAACGTCCAGCGCATCATCAACGAGCCCACGGCCGCGGCCCTCGCCTACGGCTTCAACAAGAAAGGTTTGAAGCAGATCCTGGGCATCTACGACTTCGGCGGCGGCACCATCGACTTCACGCTCATGGAGATGAACGACGGCGTCTTCGAGGTGCTGGCCACCAGCGGCGACACCTTCCTCGGCGGCGAGGACATCGACCAGATCATCCAGGGCTGGCTGGTCCAGCAGTTCCGCGAGAAGACCGGCCTCGACTTGGCCACGGACCGCATGGCCCTGCAGCGCCTCAAGGAGGCCAGCGAGAAAGCCAAGTGCGAGCTCTCCACCCTGGACCGGGTGGAGATCCGGCTGCCCTTCATCGCCCAGGGGGCGAGCGGCCCCCAGCACTTGGAGGCTGCGCTCACCCGGGAGCAGTTGGAGGCCATGGTCAAGGATCTGGTAGAGCAGACCCTGGTGCCCATCAAGGACGCGCTCCAGCAGGGTGGCAAGACGGCCCGGCAACTGGATGAAGTGATCCTGGTCGGCGGTCAGACCCGCATGCCCCTAGTCCAGCGACTGGTGCGCGACTTCTTCGGCAAGGAGCCCAACCGCAGCATCAACCCCGACGAGGTGGTGGCCATCGGGGCCTCCATCCAGGGCGCGGTGCTGAAGGGCGACATCAAGGACTTGGTCCTGCTGGACGTCACCCCACTCTCCCTGGGCATCGAGACCCAGGGCGGCGGCTTCGTCAAGATCATCCAGCGGAACGCCACGATCCCCACGCGGGACGCTCGCACCTTCACCACGGTCACCGACAACCAGAGCCGGGTGGAGATCCACGTGCTCCAGGGAGAGCGCGAGCTGGCCGAGCACAACAAGAGCCTGGGCCGCTTCGACCTCATCAACCTGCCTCCCCTGCCCAAGGGCGTGCCCCAGATCGAGGTGGCCTTCGACATCGACTCCAACGGCATCGTCAAGGTCTCCGCCCGGGACCTCATGACCGGCCTGGAGCAGAGCATGAGCATCCGGCCGAGCTCGGGCCTGTCGGAGCTGGAGATCCAGCGCATGATCCGCGAGGCCCTGGCAAACGCCGAAACCGACGTGAAGAAGCGTGACGCCCTCAAATACATCGCCTCGGCGGAGGGGCTGGTCTTCTCCTGCGACAAGAGCTTCATCGAGTGTGGGAAATACCTCACGGAGGACCAGCAGACCCTGGTCCGGGATGTCCTCTCCCGGGCCCGCCAAGCCGTGGCCGCCCAGGACACCGAGGGCCTCCATGGCTGCGAAACCCTGTTGCTGGAGGCCCAGAACCTGCTCACCGATGCCGTGCTGGCGGCCAGCGAGGCCATGATGGCCTCCCTGGATGGGGAGGAGGGGGCAACGGCAGGTCCCAACTAGCACGTTCCCATCGGCTATCCTGGAAGCCAGGATGGGTGCATGAAACGCGACTACTACGAAGTGCTCGGCATCGCCAAGGACGCCGGCTCAGATGAGCTCAAGAAGGCCTACCGCAAGCTGGCCATGGAACTGCATCCCGACCGCAACCCGGGCAACAAGGAGGCCGAGGAGAAGTTCAAGGAGGCTGCCGAGGCCTACAGCGTGCTCTCGGATGCCGAGAAGCGGAAGCTCTACGACCAATACGGCCACGCGGGCCTGGGCAGTGCGGGCGGCGGCGGACAGCAGTTCCAGTTCGATCCGAACCAGTTCGCGGACTTCGAGGACATTCTCGGCAGCTTCTTCGGGGGCGGCCTCTTCGGCGACCTCTTCGGAGGCGGGCGCCGCCGCGCCAATGGCGAGGAGCGGGGCTCGGACCTGCAGTACAACCTGAAGCTCAGCTTCAAGGACGCCGTCTTCGGTAAAGACGCGGTGGAGCTGTCCATCCCCCGGCTGGAGGGCTGCGAGACCTGCCACGGCTCTGGCTGCGAGGCGGGTACCCGTCCCGAGACCTGCCCCCAGTGCCGGGGCGCGGGGCAGGTGGCCATGCGCCAGGGCTTCTTCCAGATGCTCACCCCCTGCCCGCGCTGCGAGGGCCGGGGCCGCATCATTCCCAAGCCCTGCCGCGAGTGCAAGGGCGAGGGCCGGGTCCACAAGAAGTCCAAGGTGAGCTTCAAGGTGCCGGCCGGCGTGGACCGGGGCACCCGGCTACGGCTCCAGAACCAGGGCGAGGCGGGCCGCTCCGGTGGCCGGGCCGGTGATCTCTATATCGTCTTCGATGTGGAGCCGGATCCCCGCTACGAGCGGGATGGCAGCGACCTCCACCGGCGGCTGGAGATCCAGTGGCCGCTGCTGGTGACAGGCGGCACCCTGGAGGCCGAGACGCCCTACGGCATCGAGAAGGTCAAGCTGGCGCCGGGCACCCCCGCCGATCACGTAGTGAAGCTGGTGAACTCCGGCGTGCCGAGGCTCCAGGGCAGCGGCCGTGGGGACCTGTTCCTCCACCTGCGGGTGGCCGTGCCGAAATCCCTCACAGGCGAGCAGCGGGAGCTAGTGGAGCGCCTCCGCCGTAGCTTCAACGGCGAGTCCGAGGAGGGCGAGGATGAGGGCTTCCTCGCCAAGGTCTTCGGCTCCGAAAAGGGCGCCAAGAAAAAGGGCAAGGGCTGAACCTGGCCCCGCCTAGGGCTCTGCCACCACCACCCGCCCCTTGCCCTGCTGCTTGGCGAGCAGGAGGGCTTGGTCCGCCTGCTCGAGGAGGGGGCTGGCGCCATTGGCGTTCTCGGGATAGGCCGCGACGCCGGCGCTCAGGGAGACGGTCAGGCGCTCACCACCGACCTCCATGGGGTGTCCCCGCAGCACCTGGAGCAGGCGCTCGCCGAGCTTGCGGGCGCCCTGGGCGGTGGTGCCGGGCATCAGGATGCAGAACTCGTCCCCGCCATAGCGGTAGAGCCGGTCGTGGGCGCGGCAGAGGCGCTGGGCCGTGCGGGCCACGGTCTCCAGCAGCAGGCTCCCTGCGGGATGGCCATGGCGCGTGTTCACGCGCTTGAGGTCGTCCACATCGATGAAGAGCAGGGCCAAGGACTCGGTCTTGGCCGCCGAGGACCGCACCGCCTCCGGCAGCTCGGCCTCCAGGCAGCGGCGGTTCTGGGCCACGGTGAGGTCGTCCCGGAAGCTGAGCGCGCGGCTCTCCTCCAGTCTCCAGGCGTTCAGCAGCAGCGGGGCCATGTCTTCAAAGTCGCGGAGGAAGACCTCGGGTCCCTCCTGTGGCTCCAGCAGGCGGATGATCCCAAGCTGCTCGGAGGGGGCGAGGAGGAAGGCCTCGCCGCGCCGGACGAGGTCCGCCGCCACCTGGCGGGGCAGGGGGGCTTCCGGAAAGGCCCCGTCGCCGGCCTTCTGGTAGAACAGGTCATCCCGCCGCAGCCAGATGGCGCCGCCCCGGGCCTGGGACAGGCGGATGGCCCGGGTCAGGGCCAGGCGGAGCAGCTCGTCCAGGGTGGCCAGGTGCATCATCTGGCGAAGCCAACCCTCGCTGCCCAGATCCCGCTGGCGGAGGTGGATCAGGGCTTCCCGGGCGGCCTCCAGGGGGCGGTCCTGCAGCAGCACCCAGCCTGGTCGGGCGCTGAGCACGGCGCTGACCTGCTCCGGCTCACCCCGCTGGACCCACCAGAGGATCTCGGTGCCTTCGGCGGGAATCAGGCGCGGGTCCGGGTGTTCCGCCACGAGCACCAGGGTCCCGGACCCCGGGCCCTCCAGGAGCTCGAAGTCCCATTGCTCCAAAGCCGTACGAAGCGCCGCCCCCGCTGCGGAGGGGTGGGCTTCCAGCCAGTGGATGCGAGGCATGGGGCTCCCGGTAGGCCGACTCATCGGCAGGTGGATGTGGAGTGGTTAGCCGAGGGCCGCTTCAAGTCGCCGGGCCAGCTGCCCGAGGTGGGCTGCCAGCGGCTCCAGAGAGGGCAGGGCCCCGTCCCGTTGGCTGCGCTCGGCCCGGACCCACCGCTTCAGCAGGACCAGTGACTGGGTGTCGCGCACCCCCAGTCGCCGGGCGGTCTGGATGAGCTTGTGGGAGAGGCGGGTCCGCTCGGGGCCGGTGGGTCCAGCCTGCAGGTCGGCGATGAGCTTCAAGGCCACCTGGGTGACCTCCAGGTCCTGGCGGATCAGCGGCACCCGCGCGTTGATCCGCAGCAGGAAGAGCTCCAGGAATCGCAGCAGCTCGCCCAACAGGTCCAGGCACTCCCGCAGGGCCCGGGGCACGTCCTCGTCGGGGGACTCCAGCAGCCGGCCCATGGCCTGGATGAGCCGCTCGGCCTCCTCCCGATCGGGCCGCCGCATGAGTGGGAACTCGGGACTCTGGCGGAAGGCCAGCAGGTGCCGGTAGGTGTGGGCCAGGCCCAGGGCCAGGCGGGGCCAGTCCAGGAGCTCCAGGTGCAGGTGCAGCTGGCCGTGGAGGGGGGGGACCTGCTCCCAGAGCCGCTGGAGCCGCAGCCGGAGCCGTTCGCCCTCCTCCATGAGGCTGGGGGACTCGGGGAAGAGCCGCTGCTGCACCTCGGCCGAGAAGATGCCCACCAGCTCGCCCATGAGCTGCTTCTGGTGGTTGATGAGCAGGCTGCGGAGGTTGTCCAGGGTCTGGGCCAGCCGGTCGGCGTCACCACCGGAGAGGGCTTCGTGGAGCATGCTCCGCAGGGTGCCCTGGTCCTGGTGCAGGCTGAGCACGGCCTGCCGGAGGAAGGCCCGCAGCCGCAAGGCCTCCGGCTGGGCGGGATCGAGCCGGTCGCTTTGGAGGGGATCGTAGGCGCGCTCAGCTAGGCGACCCAGCTCGGACTCCAGCACCAGGAAGCTGGGCACGGCCGCGTAGTGCTCCTGGAGTCCGGCCCGATCGGCGGGGTCCAGGGAGTCCAGGAGGCCCAGCAGGGAGATGTGGCTGGCCAGAGCCCGGGCCACCAGGGAGAAGGTGGCGCGGTCCTGCCGGCGGAGCTGCTCAAGCAGGCGCCGCAGGGGCGGCGGCATGCTCTCCAGGAAGCGCTCGCCCTCCATGCGGGGCAGGGTCCACCCCAGGTGGTTCCAGAGCCAGCCCAGGCTCCCCCGGACCTGCTCCACCGCAGGCCAGTGGATGCCCCGGTCCAGGGACCCCTGCAGGGTCAGGCGCAGGTTGGACACCACGTGCTCGAGCAGCAGCAGGGGCTCCACCCGGGCATGGATCTCGGCGGGGATACAGGCCTCCAGCAGCTCGGCGAGGCGGGTGACGGACTCCTGCAGGCGCCCCTGGCCCCGCACCGCCCGGTTCACGGCCTTCAGCTGGGCATTCAGTCCCGCCACGGCGCTGGCGCCGGCCTCGCTGGCCTGCAGCGCGGCGAGGATCAGCGGGAAGGTGTCCCGGTGGTCGGTCAGGAAGGACGACCAGTGCTGGGGGAGGTTGCTGCCGTCCTCGGTGGGCGCCAGGGACATGGCCCGCAGGGCCGCCAGCAGGTCCAGCAGGCAGATCACCCACTCGGGCTGCTCCTGTTCCGCCAGCAGTTCACGGTGGGCAGCTTCGGCCTGCTGACCCAGCCGCCCGAGGCTATGGAGCAGCACCAGGCCCATGGCGGACCGCGTTTCGCCGAGCCGCCGGGCTGAGAACTGATGCAGGAAGGCGAGGAAGTAGCCAAGGCTGCGGCGGAGGCTGGCCTGGGCCGGCGACTCCTCCCGGGCCACAGTCTGTTCCGAGGGCGCTTCCAGCAAAGGTTCCAGGTCCCTGGCGCCTTCCCGGAAGATGTCCTCCAGCAGGGCCAGATCGGTGCGGGAGAGGCCTTTTTCCCGGATCAATTGCCGGGCAAGCAGCAATCTCTGTGGCGGTGTGCCTGGAGCGGACATGGCAAAAGCATACAATGGTTAAGACTTTGAATGGCTTTACAGGGTGATACCATCCCCTCACCCCAATTTGGAGGCAACAGGTGGTCAGCAAGCTCGGGGAAATGCTCGTCAAGGCCCAGCTCATTACGGATGGCCAGCTTGACGAGGTTATGAAAATTCAACGACGTGAGGGCGGCAAGCTCGGCAGCATCGTGGTCCGCTCGGGCTTCTGTTCTGATCAGGACATTGTTAGCTTCCTGGGCATGCAGTACGGCGTACCGGCCGCGGACCTGGAGCAGTGGCCGCCCATCGACGCCAGCGTCATCGCACTGATTCCGAAGGATCTCGCCCAGCGACACAAGGTGCTGCCGCTGCAGCGCACGGGCAACGTGCTCACCCTCGCCATGTCCGATCCCACGGACATCTTCGCCATGGACGATGTGCGCTTCCACACGGGCTACAACGTGGATCCCGTCGTATCGAGCGAGATGGGCCTGGCCAGGGCCGTGGAAAAGTACTACGGCGGCAACAGCGCCATCCGCCTGGCGGACGGAACCACCTCGCGCTCCCCCCAGGGTGGAGCTTCCGGCAGTGGCCCCGCAGGCGGTGGCCCGGCTGTGCCGTTCAACGAGGAGGAAGAGCAATTCGACCTCGCGGAGCTGGAACAGGAGCTTGACGCCGACGCTGAATACGACGCCATGGAGGAGGAGGAGGACAGCGTCAACGTTGGCAGCCTCAAGCGGGGCAGCGAGGACGCGCCCGTGGTGAAGCTGGTGAACATGGTGCTCATCGACGCCATCAAGCGCGGCGCCTCCGACATCCACATCGAGCCCTACGAGAAGACCTACCGTATCCGATTCCGCATCGACGGCATCCTGCAGGAGGTCATGCGGCCCAACCTCAAGCTGAAGGATCCCCTCACCTCCCGCGTGAAGATCCTGGCCAAGCTCAACATCGCCGAGCGCCGGCTGCCCCAGGACGGGCGCATCAAGCTGCGCGTGAACATGGGCGGCAAGCAGAAGGTCATCGACTACCGCGTGAGCATCCTGCCGACGCTGTTCGGCGAGAAGATCGTCCTCCGGCTCCTGGACTCCGACAAGCTGATGTTGGACCTCACCAAGCTCGGCTTCGAGCCCGAGAGCCTCGCCCAG
>CAIMQW010000233.1 GCA_903843705.1 uncultured Holophagaceae bacterium
CGGCACCAACGTCAGCCTCGCGGTCTTTGCGGCCTTCGTGCTGGGCTTCTCGTCCATGCTCACGGGCATCAACTTCATCACCACCATCCACCGCATGCGCGCCCCTGGCATGACCTGGTTCCGCATGCCCCTGATGTGCTGGGCGCTCTACTCCACGGCCTGGATCCAGCTCCTGGCCACCCCCATCGTGGCCATCACCCTGCTGCTGGTGATCCTCGAGCGCTTCTTCGGAATCGGCATCTTCGACCCTGCCAAGGGCGGCGATCCCCTGCTCTATCAGCACCTCTTCTGGATCTACTCCCACCCGGCGGTCTACATCATGATCCTGCCGGCCATGGGCGCCATCTCTGAGATCCTGCCCACCTTCGCCAAGCGCCCCATCTTCGGCTACAAGGCCATCGCCTTCAGCTCCATGTCCATCGCCGGCGTGGGCAGCCTCGTGTGGGCCCATCACATGTTCACCTCGGGCATGAGCAGCGTGGCCACCATGGTCTTCTCCCTGCTGACCATGGTCGTGGCCGTGCCCAGCGCCATCAAAGTCTTCAACTGGGTAAGCACCCTCTACAAGGGCAGCATCGACTTCCAGCCGCCCCTGCTCTTCGCCCTGACCTTCATTTTCCTGTTCTGCATCGGCGGCCTCACGGGCGTCATGCAGGGCGCCCTGGCCATCAACGTGCACATCCACGACACCTACTTCATCGTGGGCCACTTCCACTACGTGATGTTCGGCGGCACGGGCATGGCGCTCTTCGCGGCGCTGCTCTACTGGTTCCCTAAAATGTTCGGAAAGATGTACTCCAAGAAGGCCATCTACGCCTCCTGGTTCCCCATGTTCATCGGCTTCAACATGCTGTATTTCGGCATGATGATCCTCGGCATGATGGGCATGCCCCGCCGCTACTACGTCCACCTGCCGCAGTTCCACACCATGCACGTGATCGCCACCGTGGGCAGTTGGCTCCTGGTGCTGGGCCTGGTCATCTTCTTCGCCGCCCTGATCTACGCCACTTTCAAGGGTGAGAAGGCTGAGGACAACCCCTGGGGTGGCGTGACCCTAGAGTGGACGATCCCCAGCCCGCCGCCTCTTGAGAACTTCGACGTCATTCCCACCATCACCCGGGGGCCTTACCACTTCGAGCAGGAGGAGCACCGATGAGCGGCCACGTTCACCGCGACGACCTGGGCTCGCGCCTTGGCATGTGGCTCTTCCTGGTCACGGAGATGGTGCTCTTCGGGGGCCTCTTCATCGGCTACTCCTACATGCGCTACCGCTACCCCGCGGAGTTCCACCACGGCGGCATGGAGCTGAACGCCACCCTCGGCGTGATCAACACCCTGGTCCTGCTCACCAGCAGCCTCACGGTGGTGCTCTCCATCGTGGCAGTGCAACGGGCCGAGAAGCAGCGCGCCATGGCCCTGCTCAGCACCACCCTGGTTCTGGGGCTCACGTTCCTGGTGATCAAGGGCTTCGAGTGGAGCGCCAAGTTCCACCACGGGCTCTACCCCAACTCAGCCCACCTGGCCACCCTGCCCCCCGGGGAGCAGGTGTTCTTCGGGCTCTACTTCACCATGACGGGACTGCACGGTGTGCACGTCATCGCCGGTCTGTCAGTGCTAGGCGTAATGCTCTGGTGGGTGGCCACGGACCGCATTCGCCAGGACCGCTACATCCACCTGGAGAACAGCGGCCTCTACTGGCACCTCGTGGACGTGATCTGGATCTTCCTCCTCCCGCTGTTCTACCTGGCTGCTTGATATGCTCCGGGGATCACACCCCGGCCCCCCCTCGCCTCCAGCCAAGCTGGGTGCTCGGTCTTAGGAACCTCCCATGAATGAAACCCTGCACTCCCACGAAGCCCACATCGAACATCCGGGTTATGGCACCTTCATCGGGGTCTGGCTGCTGCTGCTGCTGCTCACCGGCTGCCTGGTGGGCCTCAGCCATGTCAGCCAGAGCTACGCAGTCTGGGGCCTGCTCACGCTCACCCCGCTCAAGGCCGGCCTGGTCTTCTACTATTTCATGCACCTGAAGTACGAAGGCCCGCTGTTCAAGATCGTGATCCTGGTGACCCTCGGCACGCTGCTGATCTTCTTCGCCCTGCTCTTCTCCGACGTCGCTTTCCGCTGAGGCTCCCATGGACTGGATGAACCAAGCCGCCCTGTCTGCCCAGAAGTCCGACGCGGTCTTTTTCTACGTGTTCGGGCTCTCGGTGGTGTTCCTGATCTTCATCACGGTGTTGATGATCTATTTCGTGGTGCGCTACAGCAAGAAGCGCAACCCCGTGGCCAGCCAGATCGAGGGCCATGTGGGCCTCGAGATCCTCTGGACCGCTATCCCCCTGGTGCTGTTCCTGTCCATCTTCTACTACGGCTGGACCAACTACGAATACATGCGCCAGGCCCCCCGGGACGCCATGGCCATCAAGGTCACTGCCCGTCAGTGGAGCTGGTCCTTCGAGTATCCCAACGGCAAGCAGACCAAGGTGCTCTTCGCCCCCCTGGGCAAGCCCATGCGGCTGGACGTCCGCAGCGCCGACATGATCCACGGGTTCTTCGTGCCGTCCTTCCGCCTCAAGATCGACGCCGTGCCCGCCCGCACCAACACCACCTGGTTCCAAGCCACCAAGCCCGGCTCCTATGACATCGAG
Source organism: uncultured Holophagaceae bacterium (assembly GCA_903843705.1). Taxonomy (GTDB): domain Bacteria; phylum Acidobacteriota; class Holophagae; order Holophagales; family Holophagaceae; genus Geothrix. The sequence goes on from CAIMQW010000233.1 coordinate 2,649, forward strand.
TGCACGGTCATCTGCGGCGTGGATCACAGCCTCATGCTGAGCAAGGTCGTTATCGTGCCCGAGGAAGAGTTCAAGGCCTGGTACTTCGGGGGCGAGGATGCCCAGGAACCCGGCAAGGCCCTGCGGGCGGCCGAGGCCCACCCCGACCTGGCGAACCAGCCCATGGGTCTGGCAGTGCTCACCGCCAAGGGCTGCACCGCCTGCCACTCCGTGGACGGCAAGCCCAAGGTGGGCCCCACCCTCAAGGCCATCTACGGCCGCGAGGCCCAGGTCCTCGTGGCCGGCAACCTCCGCACGATCACCGTCGATGACGCCTACCTGCGCCGATCCATCACGGACCCTGCGGCCCAGGTGGTGCGAGGCTATCCGCCCGCCATGCCCAAGACCGCGCTCACGGCCCAGGAGTTGGATGAGGTCGTGCGCTACATCAAGACCCTCGACTAGGACTGCCTCGATGAGCGCCGCTGCCCTCCCCCTTCCCAAATCCAACCCCATCGCGAACCTGCTGGAGCTGACCAAGCTCCGGATCTCCGGCGCCTCCACGTTCACCGCGGCGGCCGGCTACGTGGCCTTCCTGCGGGGAGGAGATAGCGGCCTGATCACCACCCTGCTCGGCATCCTGCTGCTGGCCATGGGCAGCAGCGCCCTGAACGAGGTGCAGGAGCACCGCTTCGACGCCCTTATGCCTCGCACCGCCAGCCGCCCCATCCCCCGGGGGGACCTCACACCCCTCCAGGCCACGGTCTTCGCCGTCTCCCTGGCCGTCGTGGGCTTCCTTATCCTGCTGCTGGCCCACAACCTGACCTCAGCCCTCCTCGGCGCCCTGGCCCTGGGCTGGTACAACGGGTTCTACACGCCCCTCAAGCGGATCAGCGCCTTCTCAGTGGTGCCCGGCTCCCTCATCGGCGCCCTGCCGCCCGCCATCGGGTGGACCGCCGCCGGCGGCAGCCTGGCAGATCCCTCGGTCCTTACCCTGGCCTTCGTCTTCTTCATCTGGCAGGTGCCCCACTTCTGGCTGCTAGTGGGCCTCCACGCCGAGGGCTACGAGGAAGCCGGCTATCCCACCCTGGTGGGACTCTTCGGGCGGCCCCGCCTGTCCCGCCTGACCTTCACCTGGACCTGCGGCACCGCCGCCGCCTGCGGCCTCCTGCCCCTCTTCCGGGTGCTGGTCTCCTGGCCCGCGGAGGTCATGCTGGGCCTCGGTGCCGTCTGGCTGGTGGCGGGATCCCTGCCCCTCCTCAAGCCCGGCCAGGATGCCGTCCTCTACCGTCGCGTCTTCATGAACATCAACATCTTCGCCCTGGTGCTGACCGCCGCCGTGATCCTGGATCCCTTCTTCGCAAGGTAGAAAGTGATGCTGACTGCTCCCCCGGGATTTATCCCTGGGGAGCAGTTGGGGCAGCCATCGAGTCTGGCAATCTTCTACTGCACCGTCCCCACCACCGTGACGCAGACGGGGAAGCTGCCTGCGCTGACAAGTGTGGGAGTAAGCAGAACACCCGTGCCGGACTCGATGGCGCCAATGGCCACCTGGTTGCCGTTGTAGTTGGTCAGGAGGCCCCACTTGCCGTTTCGGCTGACCACCAGGCTGTCGGAGCCCGTCCCGCCGAAGAGTTCGTAGGGGCTGTTGGCAAGGGCCGTCAGGAGGCCTGTCTGAAGGTTGTAGGAATAGGCGGCGTAGTCGTCGTCGGTGGTGGACAGGGTGAGGTAGATGACCGGCTGGGTGGGGTTGGCCGAGACACCATGGTAGGAATCCGCCTGGGTCAGACCCGTGTCCATCGGTGCCAGGGCGGTGAGGCCGCCGGCCTCGATCTCCACTTGGTAGGCATAGACGACGCATTCCTGGGCGGCGCCGTTGGCTGCGCCCTCACTCTTGGTGAAGAGCACCTCACCGGTGTTGCTGAGCGCCAGGGACAGGGCCCCGGCACCGAAAGGCAGACCCAGACTGCTGTGGAGGGTCGGGACGCCCGTGTCGGCAGCGAGGTCGAAGACCTGCAGCTGGTCGGTGGTGCGGCCCAGGGAGTAGAGCTGACGACCCGAGGGGTGCACCAGCACATCGCCCGTGCCACCGGCGGCGGTAACAGGGGTACCCGCCGTGAGGGCCCCGGTGGTCGCGTCGATGGCATAGACCGAGAGGGTGCCGTCGCAGCGCACGTAGAGGTAGTTTCCGGAGGGAGCCACGGCGCTGGCCCAGGGGTTGGTGCCCGTGGGATAGGTGGCCACCTTGGTGAGAATACCGGTGCTGGCAGCGATGGTGAAGGCGGTGACGGTGTTGGGGACATTGGCCAGGCCGTCCCCGTTGACCACGAACAGGAACTTGCCCTGGGGGTCGCTGGTCACGTGCAGGGCATTCACAGTGGCATCGAAGGGCGAGGTGGCCAGCTCGGCCAGTACCCCCGTCGTATCGGTGAGGGTGTAGGCCGAGACGCCGCCCCCGGAGTTGGCCACGTAAGCAAACTTGCTGGTGAAGCTGAGCACCGTGACCGTGACGGTAGCCGTCGTGGTCGTTGCAGCGGCGTTCCTGACCGTCAGCGTGTAGAGGGTCGTGCTGGCGGGGGATATCGGCAGCTGCTCGCCGGAGGTGACCGGGATATCGCCGGGTGTGATGACGCCCGTGCCGGTGAAGCTGAAGGTCAGCAGGGTGCCCTGCCCGGCCGTGATGGTGGCGGGATTGGCTTTGAGGAAGCTGATGCTGGGTGCCGCCGCCACCGTGATGGTGAGCGTATCGGTGGTCGTGTCGCCCGCGGCATTGGTGACCGTGAGGGTATAGGTGGTGGTGCTCGCAGGGTTCACCGTCCAGCTGGCGCCGCTGGCAATGGCGTGATTGCCGGGCGTGATGACGCCGGTCCCGCCCCGATAGGTGGCGCTGAGGATGGCGGCTCCAGCGGCGACCACATCCGCCTTGTCGGCCGAGAAGTTGGTGATCACGGCTAGGGGAACGATGGGGATGAGGGCCGTGTCGGAGAGGTTGGTGCTGCCGCCATCGCTGACGCTGCAAGAGAGGCTCACCTGCCCGGTGGCACCTGCCGTGAAGGTCACACTGGCGGTACCTGCACCGGCGGTGATGCGGCCGTTCAGGATGGTCCAGGCATAGGTCATGCCTGTCTGCGCGTCCACGGAGGCTGTGTAGCCCGCCTTGCCGGTGGTGACGTAGGCCGGGGAGGCCACGATGGGCTGACCCGGGGCGTTCACCACCGTGACCACGGTGGTGGCGCTCTTGGAAGGATCGGCGGAGCTGGTGGCCTTCAGGGTGTAGACCCCGGTCGTGTCAGGCGCGGTCCAGGTATTGCCCAGCCAGCTGCCGCCGGTGGAGGACCAGTTGACCGCGGTATTGACCGCTCCTGTGACCGTGGCGGTGAAGGCAGTGCTGCTGTTGACGGAGACCTTGGGGGCCAGCGGGGTGATGCCCGCGACCTTGACATCCTGGACGCGGACCGTGAGGGTGGCCGTGGCCGTGGTACCGGCCTGGTTGGTCACGGTGAGGATGAAGATCTTGGGATCAGTGAGCGTCCCGCTGGGGAAGGACACGCCACTGATGACGGCCCCCACGTTGTGGTTCACTTCGCCGGTGCCCCCGCTAAAGGTAGGCGTGACGGTGGTGGAGCTCCCGAGCAGCACCGGGTTGACGGCCGCGACCAAGGTGGGCGTCACGGGTGCGGCGACGATGGTGGCGGTGGCGGTCACCGCAGCGGAGGCGGTCCCGAGGGGATTGGCCGCCAGGCAACTGAGGGTGACCGTGCCGGTGGCCGCGGGCGTGAAGGTGATGCTGTTGGTGCCGGCGCCCGCTGTGATGGTGGCTCCGGTCGCGGTCCAGGTGAAGGTCATGCCGGGCTGGGCGGGAACGCTGGCCGCGGCCCCGGCCAGGGAACCGGTGACATAGGCGTTGAGAGAAATGACGGGCGTGCCGGGCAGGCCCACCACGGTGACCGTGGTACTGGCGGTCTTGCTCGCGTCATCCGCGGAAGTGGCGGTGATGGTCGCAGTGCCTGCGGCGGCCGGTGCCGTCCAGACGCCGCCACTGGTGATCGCACCGGAGGTTGCCGTCCAGGTGACCCCATTGGTGGCACCCCCGGTCACGGTGCTGCTGAAAGTGGTGGGGGTGGAGACTGCAATGGTCGGCGCGGCGGGGCTGAGGGCGCCCACGGCCACGGTCTGAGGGGTCAGGGTCAGGGCCTTGGTGGCGGTGCTGCCCGCCGCATTGGTCACCGTGAGGGTCAAGAGCTTGGAGGCCGTGATCACGCCACTGCTGATGCCAGTGCCGGTGGTGACCGTCGTGCCATTCACGGTGGCGGTCCCGCCGCTGAAGGTCGGCGTCAGGGTGGTGCTGCCGTTGTAGGGCACAGGGTTCGCCATGGCGACCAGGCTGGTGGCCACGGGTGCGGCCACGATGGCAGCCGTGGCAACGCCCGCCGAGGAGGGCGTGCCTGCGGCATTGCTGGCCACACAGCTGAAGCTGACGCTGCCGCTGGCACCAGGGGTGTAGGTGATGGTCGTGGTACCGGCACCCGCAGTGATCGTGCCGCCCGTCACGGTCCAAGCCAGGGTCATGCCCGCCTGAGCGGACACGGAAGCGGTGTAGCCCGCCTGCCCGGCGGTGACCGGTGAGGCGGCAGTGATGACAGGAAGGGCCGGTGCGGCCACATAGGTGATCGTGGTGGTGGCTGTCTTGCTGGTGTCATCCACCGAGGTGGCGGTGATTGTGGCGCTGCCCGCAGTGGCGGGGGCCGTCCACACGCCAGCAGCGGTGATCGAACCCGCGCTGGCAGCCCAGGTGACGGTGCCGGTCGCACCACCGGTGACGGTGGTAGAGAAGGTGGAGGTGCTACCGACGGAGACGGTTGACGAGGCGGGACTGAGGGAGGTCACAGCCACGGTCTGGGGGGTCAGGGTCAGAGTCTTGGTGACAAAGCTGCCGGCGGTGTTGGCAACCAGCAGGGTGAAGGCCTTGGGGGCCGTGATGACGCCGCTGGCGAACCCGGTGCCGCTGGTGACCGCGCCGACCGACTGGTCCACACTGCCGGTCCCGGCGCTGAAGACGGGGGTCACAGTCGTGCTGCCGCCATAGGGAACGGGATTCACCGTCGCCGTCAGGCTGGTGGCCACGGGAGCCGCCACCACGGAGACGCTGACCGCCGCCGTGGTGGACAGCCCAGCGGCGTTGGTGACCGTCAGCGTGTAAGTGGTGTCAGTGGTGGGGGTGATGGTCACCGGGGTGCCACTGGTGATGGCCCCCACGCTGTGATCGACCGCGCCCGTGCCATTGCTGAACGAGGCCGTGAGCGTGGTGCTGGCCCCGCTGGTCAGGGGCGATTTGGCGACAACGAAACTCGCGATGACGCTGATTGGAGGTGGCTCAGGCGTACTGCTACTGCCGCCGCAGGCGGACTGGAGGGCCAGGCTGAGCAGGGCGACCAGCCCCAGGAAAAACGCCCAAGGTGATGGCTGCTGCTGGCGTCTTGTACTCAACATGACGAAACTCCCGTTCGGGGCGCGGGCAGAGGCCCGGCTTGGATCGATAAAAGGCGGTCTAGATCTCAGAAGATCGGAAAAGGCGGAGGGGAGGGACGCATCCCTCCCCTGCTTGATTCATTGCTGGTCTGCCTGAATAAGCATTTGATCTCAACATTTACAAAGGATCCCCGGGCGCTGTTGGCGCCCGGGGCGGTGGAGTCTAGATGCCGCGGAAGGCAAGGGCGGCGACGTTGGCATTTACGGTCATGGGCATGACGGTGGTTGTGGACCAGGTGCGACCAGTGCTCGCCGCGGTAACGGTGCCGACCCAGCCCGTGGGAACAGTGATGGTGAAGGTCCCGGTGGCACTGGACGTGACCGAGCCGTTGAAGGCGGCCCCGCCGGCGGTGCCGGTGTAGGTGAGGGTCACCCCGTTAACGTTGCTGTTGTTGCTGGCCAGTCGGGTGGTGCCGGCAATGGTCTGGGCCGTGCTGAAGTTCTGGGTCCTGGCCGCGGCAAGGTTTGCCACGGTCACACTGGCCGGCAGGAAGATGGTTCCCCGCATGGCAGGCGTGATGGTGCCGCTCCAGCCCCCAGGGGCGTTGAAGGTGTAGGTGCCCGCTGCGCTGGTGGTGGCAGTGCCACCGCCAGTGCCGCTGAAGGTGACCGTGACACCGGCCAGGGGGGTGGCCCCGGAGGTGACCGTGCCCGTGACAGGCCAGATGGCACGGCCCGTGAAGTTCTGGCCCGTGGTGTTGGCGGCGATGCGGTTCAGGGTGATGCTGGTGGGCGTGAAGAGATAGCCAGCCTTGGAGGGTGTGATCGCGCCACTGTAGCGGCTGGGAACCATGACGCTGTAGTTGCCAGTTGCATCCGTGACGATCGTGCTGCCGCCGGAGAAGGCCACGGCGACGCCGGCAATCCCGGTGGTGCCGTTGGTGGTCAACCGGCCAGCAACGCTGAACCCTGCGACGGCACTGAAGTTCTGGCCTGGCAGGTCGGTGGTGGCACCTGTGAGGACAATCGGGAACGGCGTGATGTAGTAGCCAGTCTTGCTGGCGGTGAAGGAGCCCGTGTAGGGAGATAAGACGACTCGGCTGTAGTTGCCATTGGCATCGGTCGTGGCCGTCTCACCGGTGCTGAAGGTGACCGTGGCGCTGGCCAGGGCCGTGGCGCCGGCCGTCACCCTGCCCGACACGGTGATCGCCGTGGCAGCCGTGAAGTTCTGGCTGGTCTGGCCCGTGCTCAGGTTCGTATAGGTCCGCGTCGCCGGGGTGTAGACGTAGCCGCTCGTGACAGGTGTGGCCGTGCCCGTGAAGCCCACCGGAACCGAGAAGGTGTAGACACCACTGGCATCCGTCAGAGCGGTCTGGCCATTGCTGATGCTGATGAGGATGTCCTGGACCGGCGCACCAGCCTTGGTGGCGGTACCCGTGACGCTCACCGTGGCGACACCAAGCGTGGCGATGTTGCTGGGGGCGGAGTCCCCGGCCTGGTTGTAGGCGACCACCCGGTAGTCATACTTGGAACCATTGACCACAGTGAAGTCACTGTAGCTGCGGACATTCGGCACGACGGCGCCGACCTGAACCCAGGGGTCAGTGCTGCCACCCGCCCGACGCTGGAGGGAGAAACCGGTTTCGTCGGTGGAATTGTCCTTCCAGGCCAGATCCAGGCGATTGGCGTTGATGCTGGTGGCCGTCAGAGCCGAGGGAGCCTTCGGAGCCGTTCTCGCGACGTTCAGGATCATGGGCCGCATGAAGTCGTTCTCTTCATGGCCGAGGATGTGGCAGTGCCACACATACTCCCAGCCGTAGTCCACCGTGCTGTTCGCGATGGTGAGCGGGTTGCCATCCAGGGGATTGGTGACCACGATGTTGGCGCTCGCGGCAGTCACCACGTTCGGGGACCGGAGGCTGTTGGGCAGGGAGAAGGGCAGGCGGGGGGACAGGGGCCGGAAGGCCACAATGACGTCCTCCAACGGGCTCATCTTGACGGTTTCCTTCCAACCGAACTCGTTGGCATCCGGAAAGCGCACAGCGCCGTCCCAGCCCACGCGGTTGACGACCTGCACATCGAAGAGGTGAAAGTGGACCGGGTGCGTGTCCACGCCGTTGTGGGTGATCTTCCAGAACTGGGTGGTGCCGTCGATCAGGGTCTCGGTGGCGGGATCCGAATAGCCGAGGGGAATGGTGGTCTGGATGGTGAAGTTGGTGAAGGGCATCTCCACGCCGAGGGTGGCGTTCATGCGGCCATAGTCCAGCTCGAAGAGCTCCTGGATGGCCTTGGGCTCCAGGGTCGGCTGAACCGGGTCGCCATTTTCCATTGAGGCGTAGGGGCGGCGGAACTGCTGGTCCTGGATGCGAACGTACTCATCCGTGAAGCTCTTGTTGTACGCCTTATTGAAGACGGAAGAAGGCACGATGGGAGGATGCTGGGCTTCCGCGAAAGCGCCGTTGCCGGCCGAGGTGGAAGTGAAGGCCGCTTCCAGGGCCGCCAGGTTGAAGGGGGCGGCCGGAGCGACGTTGGCCACCTCGAAGAGCATGATGGTGCGGGTGTTGGGGCCGAAGCCGGCCAGGGTGGTGTTGGCGCCGCCGGAATCGCGCTGGTCAGGAGCGCCGGTGTAGTAGTCGAGGCGGGGGTCGAAGGCCGGCACGGGGGAGGGCGCATCGTTGTAGAGGATGAGCTTCTTGCCCGCGAAGGCTGAGAAGTCCACAACCACATCGGCCCGCTCAGCTGCGCCGAGGAAGAGGCCCTTGTCGGCCACGTTCAGCACGACGATGTCGCGACGATTGTAGTTGTAGCCCACGGGCTGGGGGGCGATCACCACGGGGGCGGGGATGAAGCCGCTCTCAGTGCCGATCTGGATCCAGGAGGGACCCGCCGTGGCGGGATCCGGCACGCCGCCGTCCCGACCATCGGTGGGCCAGGTGGCGGGCCAGGTGGCGTTCGGGGCCGAGGGCACCATGGTCACTTCGGTGCCAGTGGCATCAGCCTGGAAGAAGCTCAGGTTCCAGAAGCGGTCATTGGAAGCATTGAGGACGCGAAAGCGGTAGGCCTGGGGCTGGACGGTGATCTTGGGGTAGGCCGTTCCGTTCACTACGGGGGTGTCCAGGAAGGCTTCGGGCACCAGGGAGGGATTGGGTGTGCCGGGGATTTCGGTCCCGTTGGGGTCGCCAACGACAGGCTCGGCGCCATGCACCAGACCCGCCGCAGCGGTCAGCGGGGGCCAGAACCACGGGCCGTAGTCCCAGCGACCCATGGCGTTGGAGCCGGACAGGTCCGCAGGGTTCTGATTCACCATGTAGACGTGGGGGTACCAGAGGCTGCCGTCACCGCCATACTTGGCGACGTCCCACGTGGGGTCGGTCCCGCCGGCCACGCCGACGGTGCCCAGGGTGGCCGTATCGACGAAGGTCTTGTCCTGGATGATGAGGGGGATGCCGTAGTTGTAGACGCCGCCGCCGTTGTTCGGCAGGATTCCGGCGTTGATGAGCTTGTCATCCACGGGATCGACGATGAGGTAGCCCGCGGCTTCGCCGGCATATACATTCAGGCGGGTGAGACCAAAAGTGTGGTCGTGGTAGAAGAGGAAGCGGCCGCTCTGCTGGTTGGTGTAGAAGTAGGTGCCAATGCCATCACCGGCGGTGCCGGCGAGCATGTCTGGCACGTTCTGGAAGGCCACGCCCTTCGGGTAACTGGTGGTCTCACTGGCCGGGGTGAACCACTGGTGGGGCGTGCCGTCGCTGATCCAGGGATTGAGGCCACCATGCAGGTGGAGCTCGGCCCGGTTCTGGGTGTAGAGCTTCGTCCCGGTGGCCCTGTTGCCCAGAGGACCGTAGCCGGCACCCATCATGGTGGTGTCCACGGGAATGAACAGGTCTCCCGCCGTGCCCGTGGGTAGCTGGTTGGTGACCTTCACCCGCACCGGGCGGTTGCGCTTGGCGATGATGACGGGTCCCAGGTAGTTCGAGCTGTTGACGCCATTGGCGGTGTTCTCAGCCTTGGGACCGATGTCCTTGTAGCCCCGGAGCCTGGTGGGATTCAGCTCAGAATGCAGAACCTGGGTGTACTCCACGATGCCCAGCTGGTAGTAGTCGGAGCCGGAATAGGTGGTCGTGTCGGGCTGAGCCACGGGGATGAAGTTCCCCAGGTTGTTCTTGTTGGCCACGCCCAAACCGGGCAGCGTGTCCACGAACTTGTGGATGGGCTTGGTGTTATGCCAGTTGCTGGCGGTCCCGAACATGTAGTCGGGCTGTGCTAACTGAAAGCCGGGGCCGGGCACCGCCAGTGCCCCCTCCGGGCCAAGGACCTTGCCCGCGAGGGCCGTATTCCGGGTGGCGGGGTTCACGCCCAGACTGGCGGGATTGACCTTGCCGCCCTTGGCAGCCAGGGCCGCCTTGGTTCGCGCTGCCGCAGCCGCCCGGGCATTGTTCAGCACGGCCCGGCGGGTAGCCCGCTCCACGATCATGCCCCGATCGCCACCTGCGGTCGGCGCTGCGGTGCGGTTCGGCACCTCGGCGGACTGGCCGAACAGGCCCAGCCCAGCGAACAGAGCTGCGACAACACTCAATACTTGCCTTACATTCCTGTGCATACAGTACCTCTTTTAATTGAAAAATACAAAGCCATCGGAAACGGCTGCTGGCATACGGACAAGGAGGTAGGAGGCCAAGAGACGAAGTGGATCAACCGCTGACATCGCCGTCACACTTGGTGGTCCTACGATAGTCGGGTCGGATGATGTCTTAGTCCAGTTGGTAGAACTACTTACGTATTTTTACTTAGTCCACTCATGACCACCGCATGGGTGCCATCAAAGTCTCATCACAAGTTAGTAAAAACAGGCAAAGAGTATCTTTTTGTAATCAATAAAATAACTACGCCAATTGATCTAAATCACAGGCCATGTCGTCAGTTTTTTGCAGGTCTAATCGATGCTCTTCGCGGTCCACCGCCAAGGTGCGCTCTTCTCTGTGCGGACAGGGGCATCTGGCCATCCTTCGCCGCTCTACCTAGGCAATGTCAGCCCGGTGACGATCCCAAATTTTATAAAACTATATATATCAATTTTTAAAAAATTTCAGCCGAAATACGCAAAAACTATAGAGGCGTTCTCTCAAGCTCAGCGAAGACGCGGTCCAACCTGGCCTGGAGAATGGTTCCCTGGGACCGAGGTCTGCGCGACCGGTGGTTCGTTCCCGGGAGGTTTGGTGTTCTCATGGTCCCTTACGGCTTCGACCCCCCCAGCGGAGACCCCATGAGCCACCAGCCTGCCGAAACGCACGCCCACGTCACCCTGCCCCAGCTGCATTCCTGGCACCACGCGGGGCGGAAGCTGGTGATGGTCACCGCCTACGATGCCGCCACGGCCCGCATCGCCGATGCCGCGGGCGTGGACCTCATCCTTGTGGGCGACAGTGTGGGAAACGTCTGTCTGGGCTTCGACAACACCCTACCGGTCAGCATGGCCATGATGAACCATCACCTGGAGGCGGTGGCCCGCACCCGGCCCGCGGCCCTGCTGGTGGCCGACATGCCCTACCTGAGCTTCCACCTCAGCGTGGAGGACACCCTCCGCAACGCCGGTGGCTTCCTGCAGCGGGGCGCCCAGGCCGTGAAACTGGAAGGTGGCGCCAAGCGCCTGCCCATGATCCACGCCCTCATTGACGCGGAGATCCCCGTCATGGGGCACCTGGGCCTCACACCCCAGAGCGTGAACCCCATGGGCGGGTTCAAGGTGCAGGGCAAGCACAAGGCCGATGCCTTACAGCTCCTGGATGACGCCCAGAAGCTGCAGGACGCGGGCTGCTTCGGCATCGTCCTGGAGGGCATCCCCGCGGACCTGGCGGCCCGGGTCACCGAGACGGTGGCCATTCCCACCATTGGCATCGGAGCCGGCCCCCACTGCTCGGGCCAGGTGCTGGTCTTCCACGATGTGCTGGGCCTGCTGCCCGGAACTTCTCCCAAGTTCGTGCGCCGCTATGCCGAAGGATTCCAGGACCTGCGCACTGCCCTGGCCTCCTGGGCCGAGGATGTGAGGACCGGAGGGTTCCCGGATGGGCGGGAATCCTATACCCTTCCAGAAGGCCTTCGTTCAGCTCTGAGCCAGTGGCATCCCTGAAACCACCGCTGGTACGTCGACAGGCCCCAA
>CAIMQW010000234.1 GCA_903843705.1 uncultured Holophagaceae bacterium
CCTCGGCCTTCGGCTGGAAAACGCTGCGCGTTTCCCACAGGGCCCTCCGCCAAAGCGCAGCAGCAGCGTGGGGATTTCTAATTGTCGTTGTGCCGGTATTTCCTCAGCAGAGTTGACACCACGGGTCGTACAGCTGAGCCCGCCGTCGACTGAAAAAAGGTAAGCCGGCAGCTACGCTGCGGCCCTCTGCCGATGGGGAGTTATAACTGACGTCGGTGGGGAAAGTTGCTTGACGTCGCCCACGCGACCTTCGGACAAGCGCCGAGGGGGGTGGCTGCGGGTCCGGCCCCCTTCCTGGTAGAGCACGAACCGCAGCTCGTCCTGGTCCCAGTCCGCCAGAGCCACATAGAAACAGGCCAGGTCCATGGGCTTGAAGCAGAGGTCTAGCAGAGTCTGGGCCAGGACCGCGGGATCCTCCCCGGGACGCAGGCCAGCAAGGGCGCCCAGCAGCAGGTCCCGGTCCTCATCCAGGTGCCGCACCAGCTCCTGGAGGTCCTCCACCTGGGCCTTCAGCGCCCGGTATTCCAAGTCCATCCGCTGCAGGCGCTCATCGCGTTCTGCCAGGGCTGGATCCTGCTTGTTGGCGGTGAAGAGGCCCATGAGGCACCGGAGGGCTTTGGAAAGCGGGGGAAAAGGTGGTTTCCTAGAACCATGACGAAGAGCCGACGAGTCCTCTCCCTGTTCAACACCCTGACGCGACGGGTCGAGCCCGTGGCCCCGGTGAAGGAGGGTTACATATCCTTCTACACCTGTGGACCCACTGTCTACAACTATGCTCACATAGGAAATTTGCGCACATTCCTTTTCCAAGACTTGTTAAAGCGGACCTTCTGCGCTGCGGACTATGCGGTCACCCACTGCATGAACATCACGGACGTCGAGGACAAGATCATCCGGGACTCCCAGAGCGCTCTGCCAGCGGAGGCCACCAATGCGGCGCGCCACGAGGCCATGCGGGCCCTCACCGAGCGCTTCACGGCCATCTTCCTGGAAGATCTGGAGACCTTGAAAATCCAGAAGGCCGACCACCTCCCCAAGGCCACGGAGTATATTCCCGGCATGATCCGGCTGGTGCGGGAGTTGGAGACCAAGCACCTCGCCTATGAGCGGGACGGCAGCGTCTACTACCGCATCTCAGGCCTCCCCGCCTACGGCTGCCTGGCCCACCTGGACCGGGAAGGCATGCAGTCCGGGGCCTCCGTGGACGCCGACGAGTACGAGCGGGACTCGGTCACCGACTTCGTGCTCTGGAAGGCCGCCAAGCCCGGCGAGCCCTGGTGGGACAGCCCCTGGGGACCCGGCCGCCCCGGCTGGCACATCGAGTGCTCGGCCATGGGTATGGAATTGCTGGGCGACCGCGTGGACATCCATAGCGGCGGGGTGGACCTGATCTTCCCGCACCACGAGAACGAGATCGCCCAGAGCGACGGCTGCCTGGGCCACCGCTGGGTGAACCACTGGGTCCACGGCGAGTTCCTCATGGTGGAAGGCCAGAAGATGGCCAAGAGCGCCGGCAACTTCTTCACCCTGCGCGACCTCGTGGAGAAGGGCGTGGATCCCCTCGCCCTGCGCTACACCATCCAGAGCAACCACTACCGCAAGGTGCTGAACTTCAGCTTCGAGGGCCTCCGCGCCGCGGAGAACTCCCTCAAGCGCATCCGCGTCTTCCGCAAGCGCATGGAAGGCGAGGGCCAGCCCGGGGCCGGCCCCTGGAAGGAGGGCCTGGAGGCGCTGACGCGGCTGGCGCAGGCCCGAGAAGCCTTCTGGAACGCCCTGGCGGACGACCTCAACACCCCCGAGGCCCTAGCCGAGCTCTTCACGCTCATCAGCGACCTCAACGCCCAGGACGACCACGTGGCCCTCACCCGCGAGGAGCGGGACGCCGTGCTGGCCTTCCTGGACGAGGCCGACGCCATCTTCGCCGCCTGGCCCCACGAAG
>CAIMQW010000235.1 GCA_903843705.1 uncultured Holophagaceae bacterium
GACGAGCAGCTCAGCGTCGCCATCGGCAAGCGGGGCCAGAACGTGCGCCTCGCCGCCAAGCTGACGGGCTGGAATATCGATGTCCGCAGCGAGACCGACAAGCGCCGCGAAGCCGAGGCCGCCATGGGCCTAGCCCTACCGCAGCCGGTTGCCGAAGCGGCCCCGGAAGAGGCTCCGGCCTCCTCCCTCCTTGACATCATCCAGGTCGACGGCCTGGATGCCACCCTCGCGGAGCGCCTTGCCTCTGCGGGATATCCTGATGCCAAATCCCTCTACACTGTGACTGCCGAACAGCTCATGCAGGTGGAAGGTCTGGATCAGGATCTGGCCTTCCGTCTCATCGATGCCGTGCAGGCTCACTTCGGGGAGTAGGCTGTAGTCCTGCAGCCCTTCCCTTATTCCCACCCCCAGGCCGAGGTAGTCCGCTTACATGCTGCGTATCAACCAACTCGCCAAAGAGCTCGGAGTCGCCAATCAGGAGGTCATTGAGGCCTGTGAGAAGCGTCTGGGCCTCCAAGGGAAGAGCCATAGCTCCAACCTCACCGATGACCAGGCGGATCAACTGCGCCGGGGCTTACAGGGCAAGCAGAAGGGGGAATCCGAAGCTCCTCCGCTGGCCCTCCACAAGCCTTCCGCCGCCGTCCGGATCGTCAAGGCCCCGCACCCCAAGGCCGAACCGGAGCCGCTGCCTGAGCCCCCCCGGCCCGCCCCCGCGGTCCTGGTAAAGAAGGCTGAGCCCCGACCCGAGGTCGAGCAGCCCAGGCCAGAGCCCCACCCCGAGCCCGTGGCGGCCTCCGCTTCCGAGCAGGCCCCCCGGCCCGAGCCCGCCCCCGAAGTCCGGGCCGAGGCCCCCGCAGCCGCCGTGGAAACCGCTCCGGCCAAGCCCGTCGTGACTGCCCAAGAGCCCCAGGAGACTTTCTCCCGCCTGAAGGTGTCCACCGGAACGCCCGCCCCGGCCCCCCGGGACGACAAGCCCGCCCGCTACATCCAGCTGCCCCCGGCCCGTCCCACGGGTCCCATGGCCCCACGCCCTAGCCAGCCTCCTGTTGCAGGTGCGGCCCCCGCGCCCTCCGCTTCCGGGCCCCGCCCCGAAGCCGGCGCACGACCCATCGTGCAGCGGCCTGGCCAGACCCCGGGTAATGTCCAGCGGTCCGGTATGCCCCAGAAGGAAAAGGCTGTCCTCCAGATGGCCACCAACACGGGCCGCGGGGAAGTCCGCCACGAGCCCCTGCCCCCGACCAACCCAACGCGACGCCCCTACATCCCGCCCGCCATCACGGAGATGCGGACGGACCAGGGCTACTCCCGCATCAAGATGTCGGACACCCCGGCCCCCGCCCCCCGAGTCCAGGAACCCGCTCGCTACATCCAGCTGCCCCAGGCCCGTCCTGTGGGAGGCCTGCGGCCCCAGGGACCTGGCGGACGCCCTGGCGGTCCTAGCAGCGGCCCCAGCCGTCCCGGCATGGGCCCCAGCCGTCCTGGCATGGGCCCCAACCGTCCTGGCATGGGTCCCAACCGAGGCCCTGGTGGACCCAGCCGTGGTCCCGGCGGCCCCCGTCCCGGCGGCCCCGGCCGCGGGCCCTCGCTGCCCGCCGCAGGTCCCATTGATCCCAACAGCCAGAAGGGCCCCGGTCGTGGCGCCCACCAGAGTGGCAAGAAGAAGAAGGGCGGCTACGTCCGGAGCAAGGAAGAGGAACTTGACCTCAAGCTCCGCCAGCCCCGCTCCCGCGCCCAGCAGGTAGCCGGCGAGTACATCGAGGAAGAGATCGGCATCGTCATGCTGTCTGAAGGCGTGACCGTGAAGGAACTCGCCGAGAAGTGCAACCGCCCCGCCAAGGATGTCGTGGCCAAGCTGCTCCACCGGGGCATCTTCGCCACCATCAACCAGCCCCTCGACACCGAGATGGCCAAGGAGATCGCCCGGGAGTTCGGGTTCCTGGCCGACATCGTCACCTTCGAAGAGGATGTCCAGATCATGGCCGATGAGGCCGGTGAGGTGCAGGGCGAGAAGCTGCCCCGCCCCCCCGTCGTCACCATCATGGGCCACGTGGACCACGGCAAGACTTCGCTCCTGGATGCCATCCGCAAGACCAAGGTGGCCGCTGGGGAAGCGGGCGGCATCACGCAGCATGTGGGCGCCTACCACGTTGACGTCAAGGATCCCAACACGGGCCTGATGCGCCAAGTGGTCTTCCTCGACACCCCCGGTCACGAAGCCTTCACCAAGATGCGTGCCCGAGGCGCGAAGGTCACGGACATCGCCGTCCTGGTGGTGGCCGCCGATGATGGCGTCATGCCCCAGACCGTGGAGTCCATCAACCACGCCAAGGCTGCGGACGTGCCCCTGGTGATCGCCATCAACAAGATCGACAAGCCCGGCTCCAACCCGGACAAGGTCCAGCAGGGCCTGCTCCAGTACAGCGTCCAGACCGAAGCCTACGGCGGCGATGTGCCCGCTGTCCTGGTGAGCGCCAAGACCAAGCAGGGCCTCGACGAGCTCCTGGAGACGCTGCTCCTGGTGGCCGACATGAAGGAACTCAAGGCCGTCTATGACTGTCCTGCGGCCGGGTCCATTATCGAAGGCCGTCTTGATCGCGGCCGCGGCCCCGTGGCCACGGTCCTGGTGCAGCGCGGCACCCTGCGGGCCGGCGATATCTTCGTGGCGGGTGCCACCATGGGCCGCGTGCGGGCCATGTTCGACGACCTGGGCCGCAAGGTTACCGAAGCCGGTCCGTCCAGCGCGGTGCAGATCCTCGGCTTCGAGGAAGTGCCCTCCGCCGGCGACAACTACCAGGTGGTGGAGGACGAGCCCAAGGCCCGCACCATC
>CAIMQW010000236.1 GCA_903843705.1 uncultured Holophagaceae bacterium
CAGCCAGTCGTGGATGTCCTCGAAGCCCTTGGCCTGGGTGCCCATCTTCCGGTAGATGCCGTAGAGGTGCTTGATGCGGCCATAGACCTGAGCCTGGATCCCCTGCTGGCGGAGGATGGCCTGCAGGGAACCGTGGATCTCCTGGATGGTGGCGGAGAGCTTGGCCCGCTTGCGCTCTACCGCGCTGCACAGCTCGGCGTGTTGCTCCGGCTCTAGCTGGCGGAAGGCTAGGTCTTCCAGCTCCAGCCGTACGGCGCCCATGCCCAGCCGGTTCGCCAGGGGCGCGTAGAGCTCCAGGGTCTCCCGGGAGATGCGGCGGCGCTTCTCCTCCTCCATGACGCCCAGGGTCTTCATGTTGTGCAGCCGGTCCGCCAGCTTCACCAGCAGCACCCGCACGTCCTTGCCCATGGCCACCAGCAGCTTGCGGACATTCTCGGCGTTTAGCAGGTGCCGGTCCGTGAAGGCCAGCTTGCCCATCTTGGTGAGGCCGTCCACGATCTCGGAGATCTCTTCGCCGAACTGGGCCTTCACCTGCACCTGGGTCATGAGGGTGTCCTCGACCACGTCGTGCAGCATGCCGCAGGCCACGCTGGCCGCGTCCAGCCGCCAGTCCGCCAGACTCTGGGCCACGGCCAGGGGGTGGAAGAAGTAGGGCTCCCCGCTCTTGCGGAGCTGGGTGGCGTGCATGTTCCGGCCCACCAGGTAGGCCCGGTTCAGCAGGGCCACATCCCCGTTGGGGTGGTGCTTCATGAAAGCGGCCTTGACGCGGTCGAAGGCTCCTTCCAGTGTCAGGCAGGATTCATCCCCGCACGCTGAACCTTCCCCCTCGCGGAGGACGGGCTCCGGGGCTCTGCCAGCAGCGACCATGTTTCGAGTGTCGCGCAGGGAAGGCTTCGGCGCCAGCGTGGATCTCCGGAAGAACCCGGCATGGCTTTGGGTCCATGCCAGCTCAAGATCTGAATACTGATAGATGCCGATAAAGGTATGATTATAAAAACTATATGTGTTTTAAATAATTATTTATCAGCTTTTAATTGGAACTCATCGGTGTTCATCGGTGGTTAGATCTTTTTCATCTGGTCCATCTGTGGATGGCCCTTTCAGCCTGGGGCCTTTGCTATTGCCCCCCGGTTCCGCCGACACTCGGAGGATGCCGCGCCCAACCGCCTCCGGAGATGCCGCCAGCTACAAGGGCTGGGCGCGCCCGGGGCCCGTGCCGCCCGGCGGGGTGGACCTGGAGTCAGGTGAGTCCCTGGACGGCCTCTGCGGCCGCTGGCGCATCTTCCAGCTGCTCAAGGGCAATCGTTTCAGCACGGATGACCTGGTGACGGCCTGGTATGGCACCACCTGGTGTCCCCGCGCGGGTCGCATTGCGGACCTGGGCTCGGGCATCGGCAGCGTGGCCCTCATGGCGGCTTGGCGCTGCCCCGGGGCCGAGGTGCACACCGTGGAGGCCCAGGAGGAGAGCCTGCGACTGGCCCGCAAGAGCATCCTCTACAACGGCCAGGGGCACCGGGTCTTTCCGCGGCTTGGTGACCTACGGGACCCGGACCTCTTCGCGGACCAGGCGCCCTTCGACCTGGTGCTGGGTACGCCCCCCTACTGGCCCGAGGGCCAGCGGCTGCCTGCTACGCACCCCCAGTCCGTGCCCGCCCGGCTGGAGGTGCGGGGCAGCCTCGCCGACTACGCCTTGGCTGCCGCCCGGCTGCTGGCCCCGGGCGGCCGCTTTGCCTGCGTCTTTCCCAACGACCAGCGGGATCGGGCCCTGGCCGCCCTGGCCGCCGCGGGGCTACTCTGCCTGCACCGCCGGGAGATCGTCTTCAAGGAGGGCGATCCCTATGGCCTGGATGTCTTTGCCGCCGCCCGCCGCCAGGACCTGCCCGAGGACTTCGAGGCCCGGGCCCAGTGCCCCGAGGTCGAGCCGGCCATTCTCATCCGCCGCGCCGACGGCAGCGTGGATCCCGGAATCGCCCGGGTGAGGCTGGCCGTGGGGTTCCCGCCGGGGCTGTGAGGTGGGTCCCGCTGGGCGGGCCACCTTGCCAATTCTGGGGTGGTTGTCCGGAGCTGCCGATAGGTGATCCGAGGGTAGGTCCATGGATCGAGGAAGTTTCCTGGGAGTGCTGCTGGGGGTGCTGCTGCTGGCCGTGGCCATCGGGCTGGGCCCCAACCCGCGCATCTTCTTCCACCCGGCCAGTACCATTGTGGTCCTAGGTGGCGTCATCGCGGCCACGATGATCCGGTTCCCCCTGGAGCATGTGCGCTACGCCTTCTCCATCGCCTCCCGGGCCTTCTTCACCCGGGCGCCGGAGACCCAGGCCCTGGTGACCCAGATCGTGGGACTTTCCCAGCGGGCCCGGCGCGAGGGCCTGCTCAACATGGAGAAAGCCATGGATGTGGAGGGCTTCCTGGCCAAGGGCCTCCGCATGGTGGTGGACCAGTCCGACCGCGAGCACATCCATGCGGTGCTGGCCCAGGAACTGCACGCCACCCAGGACCGTCACCACCAGGGCCAGGAGATCTTCCGCTTCATCGCCCTGAGCGCCCCCTCCTTCGGCATGGTGGGCACGCTCATCGGCATGGTGCAGCTCTTCGCCAGCCTCAAGGACCCCTCGAGCATCGGCAACGCCATGGCGCTCTGCCTCCTCTCCACCCTCTACGGCGCGGTCATCGCCTACCTGCTGGCCATCCCCATCGCCGGCAAGCTTGAGCTGCGCAGCCGCGAGGAGATGCAGCTCAAGAACATCATGCTGGAGGGGGTCCTGGGCATTCAGGCGGAGATGCACCCCACGGTCCTCGAAGCCCAGTTGAACGCCTTCCTGTCCCCCCGCAAGCGGGGCCCGGAACGGAGAAGCCGTGGCTAGCCAGTCCCCGCTCCGCTTCCAACGGCGGAAGTCAGACCTGGAATCCCTCTGGCTGATGACCTTCGCTGACCTGATGGTCCAGCTCATGGCCTTCTTCGCCCTCCTGTATTCCTTCTCCGTGGCGGACCAGACCAAGCTCCAGCTGGCGGTGGCCTCCATCCAGAAGGCCCTCGGCGTCCAGCCGGCGCCCGGGCCGCCAACCTCCGGGGACGGCATCCTGCCGGGTTCCACGGGCATGGACCCCAGCAAGGCTGCCGATCTGGAGAAGCTGCTCAACGCGGCCCAGGCCAGCGAAGGCCGGGAAGTCGGGGCCCAGCTGCGCTTCGTGAGTTTCCGTGGCGCCCTGATCTTCGCCGAAGGTTCCGCGACCCTGGAGCCGGGCAGCGACGTGATGCTGGTGCGGCTGTCGGAGCTGGCCCTGCGCTACCAGGGCTTCACCCTCGTCTGTGAGGGCCACGCGGCGCCGGACGAGCGGGGTCGGGGTGGCGGCGATGCCCTGGACCTCAGCGCCCAGCGGGCGGTCGCGGCCCAGCGCTTCCTGGCTGGTGTGGGCCTGCCCGCCGCGCGGCTGGCCTCCGAAGCCCACGGCGACAGCCAGCCCGAGGGCGATGGCAGCACCCCCGAGGGCCGGGCCCTCCAGCGCCGCGTCACCTTCCGGTATCAGCGGGTGGCGGAGCGGTAGCAGGTCTGGGGGCCTGCGCAGCTCTGGGTCAAGACAGAAAGGCGTGCACGGCGGCCAGGAAGGCCTTGGGCTGTTCCAGGTGCATGGCATGGGCGGCCTGGGGCAGCTCCTGGTAGGTGCCGCAGGGCAGCGCGGCGGCGAGGGCCTGAGCTTCGCGGGGCAGCACTAGGCGATCGTCCTGAGCTGCCAGCACGAGGGTCGGGTGGGCCACGGCGCTCAGTTCTGCGAAGGCATCCCTGGCCGCCAAGGCTTCCACCTGGCTGCGGAACTCGGCGGGCGTCGGGGCAAGCGGGTAGTCTGCCGCCAGCCGGGCGGCGGCGCGCACGGCTGCGGCCGAGCCGAGGAAGCCCTCCGAGAAGATCCACGCGAACAGCTCCTGGTACCAGTCTGCCCGGTCGGCGCCCTGTTCCAGGGCCGTGGCCATGCCGCGGAACAGCTGGAGGTTGCGGAGCGGGAGCGCCGCGAAGCTGCCGGCCAGGATCAGCCGGTCCAGGCGGTCCGGGGCTAGGCTGGCCAGGGCAAGGGTGACGAGGCCGCCCATGGAGTGGCCGAGGACGTGGACCCTGGGGTGGCTTAGGTGCTCCAGCAGGGCCAGGGCGTCTGCGGCAATGGCCTCCAGGGTGACGGGTCCGGGCCCCCGGGTTCGGCCCGCGCCGCGGTTGTCGAGCAGAATCACCTGGTAGCTTTGGGCCAGCGGAGTGAGGAGGCCGCCCCAGCTCAGGACATCTGACCCCAGCCCCGGGATGAGCAGCAGCGGCGGGCCCTCCCCGTGGACCTCGTGGTAGATCTCCCTTCCGTCCCTCAGCAGCATGGCCATGACAGCCAGTCTACGCCTGCGGAGGTGGCTGTCCGAGGAGCGGCGGGTTGATGGACCTGGAACCCTACCGGAGCTTCAAATCCGACTGCGCAAGGGCGTAGGCGAAGGTGGCCAGAGCGACGGTGTTGAAGTCCAGGTCCTCGCGGTCCACCTTGTCGAAGGTGTCGGCGTGGGTGTGGTGGACGTCAAAGTAGTGAGTGGCAGCGTGGTGCATGCCGAGGCCGGGAACGCCTGCGCCCACGATGGGCCCCACGTCCGCGCCGGACCCTCCGAGGCGGAAGGTTACGCCGAGCCCTTCCATCTCTTTGCCCACGCTCTTCAACGAGGCCAAAGCGTCAGCTTTGGCCTGAGGCGAAGCCTTCGCCAGATCCAGGCTGAACACCTTCACCCGCTCGCTGCCGGAGTCCGTCTCCACCGCGGCGATGATGTCTTTCAGTTCCGCGGCATGGGCATCCCGGTAGCCCAGGCCGCCGCGCAGGCCGTTCTCCTCATTGGTCCAGAGCACCACCCGCACGGTGCGCTTCGGCTTCAGGCCCAGGGTCTGGATGAGGCGGGCGGCCTCCATGGCGATAACGGTGCCTGCGCCGTCATCCTGGGCGCCCTGGCCCACGTCCCAGCTGTCCAGGTGGCCGCTCAGGATGATCACTTCCTCGGGCTTCTCGGTGCCGCGAATCTCGCCCACCACGTTGGCCGAGGGGGCGTCTGGCAGGGTCTGGGCGCCCATCTCCAGGCGCAACTGGATGCGATCGCCGCGGTCCTGCATTCGGCGCATCTGAGTGGCGGCCTCGATGGTGACGGCGGCGGTGGGGATCTTGGGGAAGGCGGGATCGTAGTCCATGACACCGGTGTGGGGCGTGTCTAGGCTCACGGGGCCAACGGACCGTACCAAGGCCGCCGCGGCACCCAGCTTGGCCGCCCGGGCGGCGCCGTCGTGCCGGTAGACCACCGTGTGACCGTAGCTCTTGAAGGGCACGTCGTAGAGGATGATCTTCCCCTTCACGGCCGGGCCCAGCATCTCCAGCTCCTCGAAGGAACCCACCACCACCACGTCGGCGGTGAGGCCCCCCGGCGGCGTGCCCACGCTGCCGCCCAGGCCCAGGATGTTGAGGCGGTGCGCCGCCGGCAGCAGTAGCTCCGCGGCCTCCCGGCCCCGTACCCAGTGGGGTACCATCACGGGCTCGACATGGACGTTGACCAGACCCGCGGCCTTCAGGCGGGACTGGGCCCAGGCGATGGCCTGGTCCAGCTGCGGCGAACCCGACAACCGGTGGCCAATGCGGTCGCAGAGCCAGGCCAGGTCCGTGTAGGCGCCATGAGTGCGCGCCTCCTCGATCCGGAAGCGCTCAGCCGTCTGAGTCAGGCCCGTGGGCGCGGTCTGGGCACCAAGCAGGGCGCAGGAGCAGGTCAGGAGCAGGGCAGGGAAGGGACGCATTTCTTATCTTACTGGGTATCACTAGTGTCCGGTTGAGCGAAGTAGGTAAGGTTGTAAGATCCCTTTTTTCAAGTCTTTTCAATCAATATTCCTTGGTGGCGATTTGAACGGCGGGAACGGGATTTCGGGTGGTTTCCTGGGGTTGGACCCCAGGGGGCA
>CAIMQW010000237.1 GCA_903843705.1 uncultured Holophagaceae bacterium
GGAGGAACCATGAGCCGAACCGTCTGTGACCACCTGATCGAAGAAGGGAAGTTCTGTGAGATCTGCGATGCGCTGGGCAAGGCCCAACACGCCATCCATGTGAAGTCGATCCTCTACGAAGCGTGGGCGAGGGTGGCAGACCTACCCATCATCAAGTCCATGCACTCCTCCACCCGCAGCACCATCCTACGCGCCATCATTGGCGAGTAGCACCTGTCCAGGAGCCTGACCACATGAACACCTTGGGACCGTTCAACCCTCACCTTGCAAAGACCTACTTTGCCTTGTGCGAAAGGCTTGGCGATGAACTCGACAAGCTGACCGAAGAACTGCGCCGCGAGAAACAGGTCTTTGAGATGGAGTGCGCGACCCACCGGCACGACCTTGGGTTGCTTCACCAAACTGGGCTGGAGGCATACCGATACCGGGATGCCCTTCAGGACATCGCCACCTCTGTGGTGAGCGTTGAAAACCATGGAGCCTGTGCCTTGGTGGACAAGGCTCTCCGCGCCCTTCAAGCCAAGCCGTAACTGTCCAGGAGCACACCGTGTTAATCAAATGGCAGGCACTCGCCCAAGCCTTCCGAGAGCGGAGGGGTGAGGGCATGAGCTATCACACCATCCAGGCATGGCAGGCCAAGGGGATGCCCTACGTCCAGTCCGGCAGGCGGGTCAACTTCGACACTGAAAAGTGTTGGGCTTGGTACTTGAAGATGTTCCACAAAGAGGAGCGGAAGAACCCCATCAGGCATCTTGAAACGAATCGAGACTGGCGGGAGAAGAACAGAGAAAAGGCCCGTGTTAACGGCGCAACCTATGCCTCTAGGCAAAAGGAGCGGTTCTTCAAGATGTATGGGAATAAGTGCGAACTGTGCGGTGAGGCTGATGACGCTGTGCTTACCCTAGACCATGTTCAAGGTGACGGAGCACTAGAGCGGAAAGCCCTAGGGAAAGGCCCTGCTAGGCACTGGAAGAAGGCTGCGGACTGCTACAACCCCGACAAGTACAGGGTCCTCTGCCACAACTGCCAGCACAGGGAGAAGATGAGGCTTGGCCTGAACGCTCAGACGCACGCCATAAAGAAGGAGTCGGCGTGATTCTCACCCAGCAGCAACTTTGCCGGTGGCTCCGGGAGCAGGGCCTACGGATAAGCCCCAGCACTATCCACCATTGCGTCCAGGCGGGGATGCCCACCGTGACGCTCCCCTGGCTACAGAAGCCCCGCTTCGACCAGGATCAAGTGTGGACTTGGCTGGTGAGCACCCGTAGCGAATCCCCCCTGGCCCTTGCCGTCCGGGATAAAATCACCAGGCAGTCGAGGAGGGCAGGGTAGATGCCGAGGTGGCTCCATAAGCGAGGCATGGTGTGGCACTACCGCTTCAACGCTGGCGGGAGGGACTACAGCGGAAGCACGGGGGCCACTGACCTGGCCACGGCAAAGCTGGTCCTGGACGAGGCCCGCACCCAGGCCATCCTGCTGGGCATCGGGAAGGGCAAGGCCCCCACGCTGGGGGCCGTTGTCAGTGAGTGGTTGAAGGGCAGGGCGGCGGGGCGGCACAAGAGCGCAGCCGAGAAGAATGTCGAGATCCTGGCGACCATGGCGAAGATGCCAGCGGATCGCATCACCACCCCCGTGGTGCAGGAGTGGGCCGTCCGGTGGATGGCCGACCACACCACGGCCAGCGTGAACCATGTCCTCCGCTACCTGAAGCTCTGGCTACGCTACGCCCTGGCCGAGAAACTGATCAGGGAGATGCCCTGCAAGGTTCCCCTCTACAAGGAGCAGGAGCGCCCCCGGCCAGTGGTTGGCGTGGACCTGCTGGACACGGTATGCACCAAGGCCAAGAACCCCCAGATCCGTGCGGCCCTGGCGCTGTGCCTGATGTCGGGGATGCGGGAGGGTGAACTACTCCAGGCCCGCTGGGAGTGGCTCCAGGGCGACACCCTGGTCATCCAAGGCAAGACCAAGAGCAAGCGCATCCGATCCATTCCCCTGCCGCCCCGGGCGCTCCAGGAACTGCGCACCTTCGCCGGGGACGAGCTGCCCCGCCTGGGCCTCATGTTCCCCGGCAAGAACGGCAAGCCACATTCCAAGGGTTGGCTGCGCCAGGCGCTGGGCAGGGCAGGGGTGGACGGCCTGGGGATGCACCGCCTGCGGGCCAGCTTCGCCACCTGGCTGCTCAGGAACAAGGCGAACCCAAAGGACGTTCAGGAAATGCTGGGCCACCGCTACATCGTGACCACGATGAAGTACGCCGAGGGGAGCCTGGAAGCGAAGCGGAAGGCGCAGGACGAACTATGGGCCTGATGCACAAATGCTGCACAAGCGAAAAAAGCGAACCCGCAAACCCGCACCACCACTAAGTCTCAGCCCTTAGAGCCCAAGACTCTTAATCAGAGGGTCCCCGGTTCGAGTCCGGGAGGGACCACCAAA
>CAIMQW010000238.1 GCA_903843705.1 uncultured Holophagaceae bacterium
CCCATATTCATTGCTTTAGGCGGGTATCGCGTCTCGCGCCACCTGGAGGAGGACTTTCCCCGTTTCCTCCACCAACACCGCCACCTTCAACCCGACCTCGTCCTTGGCAATGGCCCAATCGATCAGGTTCAGGGGGTCAGGTTGTCGCCCCCGCTGCTCTGGGGGATCGTCCTTCACCAACCTGGTCACCAGCCGGGTGTGCTGGTCGTAGCCGGGATTCCTGTCGTGCCATTTGGCGCAGGCCCGCCGATGCCACTCTTTCTTGCAGGCAGCCAGGCCACAGGTGTGCTGGCGCTCCCCCTGTCTGGCGTTGGGATAGAACCACTTTCCGCACACCCCGCAAGGCCGGTTCCGCGCCATGGCTGGCCTCCTGGATATCCAAGCCTGCCCGATGGCCTGCCGCTAAACCTAGCAGGGCCAGGGTGGCCGATTCTGGAGAGCAGCCAGCCTCAGTTAGCGGAAACCGGAGAAACCAGCAGCAGGTGGCCTACTTTTGGAGAGCAGACACCTGACGATTCTGGAGAGCGTTGAAGGTCTTGTCCCGAGGGATGAATGGCTTCCTCCTTTTCTGGATTTTCTCCAGTTTGATTTTGGGTGCTACCTCCATGTAAGCCGGAACCAGATTGCCAAGTACTGCTGATATCCATGAGGCAGAGCCCGCCTTTGCGAGAGAGATTTCAAAGGAGGTCAGGGCCTTTGTCCTGGACCGCAATGGGTTCACATGCCAGATGTGCGGAGCCACAGCTGGTGAACCGCATCCATATGAACCCACCAGGAAAACCCGACTGCATCTTGGGCACATTATCGACAAGTCTATGGGTGGTAAAGATGAGGCCTCAAACCTGCGAGCGATTTGCAGCGTGTGCAACGAGGGAGCCTCCAATATCACTTCGGATCGCCCAACATTCGTGAAGCTCAAGACTCAAGTGCTTAGGGCCACCAATGAGGTTCAACTTGAAGTCCTTGCGACCCTCATCCGTAAATTCCCACGGCAATCAGAAGAGGCCCTGAACAAGGCCTGATAATGGTTCTTCAGACTTAGCGAGCGTACGGGTTCAAAAGCCGGTCCCGGGAGGCGAGATTGAGATCCGGCTGGCTCTCTTGCCTATGGTTTGTATTACCCTCTGTATGACACCAGATCAGGCATTGGCAACTCACTGCGAGACATAAGTCTCTTAATAAGCAGTGTATTACACCTAGTCGAGGCCGTATTCTGGTTGGATCGTTGAGGCAAAACAAAAACCCCTCCAAGTGATTGATTTGGAGGGGTTTAAGTTGGTGGACCTGATCAGGATCGAACTGACGACCTCTGCATTGCGAATGCAATCGTGGCCATGTATTGTCGGTAATTCAAAAATCATAAAACGAATTAAATCAATATAAGTGTCTATTGGCGTCTACAGGGATCTACTGAAAAATACTAAAGATGGGGGCAACATTTGACGATATTTTGACGACGGGAGGTCGCATGTCGCGGTCCAAAAGAAGCGCCCAACTGGAGACCAGGACCAAGCGCCTGGACCTGAAAATCGGGAAGGATCACACGGAAACCCTTTCACCAGGTCATTACCTTCTCTATCGGCGATCGGCCTCAGGGGGAAACGGCTTCTGGCGGGCCCGGTGGCGGAATCCCGAAACTGGAAAAATTCTAAGCAGGCGCCTCGGCGCCGCCGATGACTTCAGCGAAGTGGATGGTGTGGGGGTTCTGGATTGGAAAGCGGTCCAGAAGAAGGCAGAGGCCTTCTTCACCGACTGCGCAAGAACGGCTCACCTGATCGCGACCGGGGAAACTGTCAGTGATGGGTCATATACCGTTGGCGATGCGCTCCGGGACCACATCATCGAGTGCACCCGCCAAAACAAGGAAACGGCCACCCTGACTTCACGCATCAACGCCGTCATTATGCCGGTGTTCGGCGACATTCCGGTTTCAAAATTGACCAGAAGGAAGATCCTGGATTGGCGGGACAAGATGGGGGAATCTCCCCGCATGAAAACAGGGTGGGGGGTCAGTGAAACCCCGGAGGGCTGGGGGGACATCAAGCCTACCGAGGAACAACTCCGACGCAGGAAAGCCACCGCCAACCGGAATTTGGCCATCATGAGGAAGGCCCTTAGCTGGGCTGTGAATGAAGGCAAGGTATCAGCGGACCACCAACCATGGAAGGCGGTCATTTCGTTTGAAAAGGTCAGCCGCTCGAGGGCTCGGTTCCTCACGCTGGAAGAGCAACGGAAGCTGGTCAAAGGCTGTTCCGATGATTTTAGGCCCATGGTACAGGCGGCCCTCTTTACGGGCAGCAGGTATGCCCCCCTCTGCCGGCTGAAGGTATCGGATTTCGATCCGAGGGCCGAAACCGTCTGGATCTCCAAGGACAAGCGGGACAGTGCCCGATATGTCCATCTCGCTCCGGAAGCCGTCACATGGTTCAAGCGGGTTACCAAGGGGCGGGATGGTGAAGAGTTGATGTTTCGTCGGCAGAACGTGAAGCGTGTGATCCGCCTTGATATGAAATCAGCCTGGGCCGCTGGCGACCAGGATTGGCAAATGGTGCTGGCCTGTCGCGCTGCCAAGCTGAAACCGCTGGTATTCCATGAACTCCGGCACACCTATGCATCAGGGTTAGTGAACGCTGGTGTGCCTATGGCGTTTGTGGCCGAGCAGTTAGGTCCTGGACAGTGCCAAGTTCTCCAGACGATTCAAGCACGATTTCGGACCAGGCGGAGGTTGGATAGTTCAGTGGCGAGATCAATCCAGCGGTCTACGAGTTCCTTCATTCGTTCGTAGCTCTGCAACTGCTTCTCGATGGCAG
>CAIMQW010000239.1 GCA_903843705.1 uncultured Holophagaceae bacterium
AGTGGACTTGCCGAGGCGCGACTAGATGTCGCGCCGAACAAGGCCGGCAGACGGCGCAGCCGGATGCGTTCGAGGCCAACGTCAAGTGAGTCGGCGCCAGCACCAGCGCCCAGTTGGACTCGGACCAACGAGTGGACTTGCCGAGGCGCGACTAGATGTCGCGCCGAACAAGGCCGGCAGACGGCGCAGCCGGATGCGTTCGAGGCCAACGTCAAGTGAGTCGGCGCCAGCACCAGCGCCCAGTTGGACCCGAACCCAGGCGAATCATCGGTGGCGCATCCTCCCGGGACAGGGCGATCATGGTCGGGTTGGTCCCATCCTCAAGCTGGAGCACCCATGCATGCCCTTCGCACCGCCCTGGTCCTCGCCGTCCTGGCAGGCCAGGTTCCCGTCCAGGCGGCGCCGCCCGCCACCCGCCGGCAGTGGGATCTCTCGGTGTTCAGCTGGATCCGGCGCAGCCCCGCGGAGCCCGGGGCCCCCGCCAACAGCCACCCGCTCCAGGTGAGCCCCAAGGCCCTGGGGCAGGCGCTGGGCTCGGTGCTGGTGACCAGCCCCCAGGGTGAGGAGCACCTCTTTGACGAGAGCGAGGCCGCAGGCCTGAGCCGGTCGATGTCTGAAGCCCTTGCCGTGGCCCTGCCAGGGGAGGACCTGGAACTGGTCAGCACCGTGAAGCGCCTCGGAGCCATCTCCTCCTATGCCCTGACCGTGACCGCCCGCGTCTTCGTCGTGGGCGGCCGGCTGAACCTCCTGGTCCATGACGCCCGCCGGGATGTCGCCTTTGCCTACAACGTGAACTTCCAGATGCCCACGTTCGAGTTTGGCTCCCGCACCAAGGCCAGCGCCGTGGTCCTGAGGGCCGAGGGAGCCGAGGTCCGCCGTCCGGATTGGCTGGTCCTGCCTCTGCCCGCCCCTGAGCTTCCGGCCAAAGCCACGCCGATGCCGCCTCCGGCGTCCGTCGCCCCGGCTCCAGCCGCACCGGCCCCGGTGGCGCCCGCCCCAGCGGCTACCGCGCCTGCTCCCACCCTGGAGAGCCGCCTGCTCCGGCTCAAGCAGCTCCGGGAGCAGAACCTCATCACCGAGGATGACTACGCCAAGCGGAAGCAGGAGCTGCTGCGGGAGCTGTGAGCTCCCACAGAGAAAACCCTAACGCAGGGGTAAAACCTTTCTTCCGACTGCTATAATTTTTAGTCAAATGCCTAAAAAAGCCCCCACCCAACCCATCCAGACCCGCCTTGCGGAAGCCTACCGGGAGCTCCCCGAGGCCATGCGGCGCATTGCCGACGCCCTGATGTCCGATCCGCTGCTGGGCGCCCTGTGGGGCATCGAGTCCATGGCGGAGCGGGCCGGGGTCAGCGTCGGCACCGTGGTGCGCTTCGCCAAGCGGCTCGGCTACAAGGGCTTCAGCGAGTTCCGCGACGCCCTGCGGGAGGCCTGCCACACCCGCTCTGGGGACGCCGAGCTTGAAATGATGGAGTCCCCCACGGACGTCTACGGGACCCTCGCCGAGGTCGCCCGCCGGGATGGCGAACACCTGAACCGCCTGATCCAGATGGTGGACCAGCCCACCCTGGAGGCCGCCACGAAGATGCTCACCGGCGCTCACCACCGCGTGATCCTGGGCCGTGGCGTCTCTCATGTCATGAGCCTGATCATGGGCCTCTACCTGACCCAGGCGGGGCTGCCCTGCATCGCCGCCATCCCCTCAGACTTCTCCAACCAGGTCGCCAACCTAGGCGCCGAGGACCTGCTGGTGGTGCTTAGCTTCGCCCCCTACAGCCGGGAGGCCGTGGACGCCGCCATGTTCGCCCACGAGAGCGGCATCCCGGTGCTGGCCTTCTCAGACCGCGCGGACTCGCCCCTGAAGCCCTACTCGGACATCCTCATCCCGGTGCCCAGCGAGGACCTGCTCTTCAGCTGCAGCATCACCACCTTCGCCGCCCTGGCCCACGCCTTCGCCATCGTGCTGGCGGCCCAGGACCACGCGGGCACCATCAAGCGCCTGCAGGCGGCGGACAAGGTCGCCCAGCCGCTGTTCGTGAACCACTGGCTGCCCATGCAGCCCGGGGCCTACAGCCTGGGACGGATGCGGAAGAGCTGAGCTCTCGCGTCCCCCGCCGCCTCCCTCCAGGTGACCCATGTCCGCTCCCAGCCCTGACCAGATCCTCCGGCACCTGCGCCGCGCCAATGCCGTGGCGAAGCGCGCGGCGAGCTTCGGCCACCACCCCTTCGGCGCCATCCTGGTGGGGCCCGACCACGAGACGGTGCTGCTGGAACAGGGGAACGTGAGCACCGTCAACCACGCGGAGGCGGTCCTGGCCCGCACCGCGGACATGAACTTCCCGGCGGCCTACCTCGCGAACTGCACGCTCTACACCACCGTGGAGCCCTGCGCCATGTGTGCGGGGACGCTCTACTGGGCCAACATCGGGCGCCTGGTCTACG
This sequence comes from uncultured Holophagaceae bacterium, assembly GCA_903843705.1. Taxonomy (GTDB): domain Bacteria; phylum Acidobacteriota; class Holophagae; order Holophagales; family Holophagaceae; genus Geothrix. Next base: position 2,443 of record CAIMQW010000239.1, read on the forward strand.
GCATGGATGAGAGCCGCCTGCTGGCCTTCACCGGCAGCCATCCCGAGAACGCGACCCTGGACGTGCCCTGCCGCTACCTCTTTGCCCACGGCCAGAAGGACATCCCCGTGATCGGTCCCGTGACGGAAGTGGAGGCGGAGATCGCCGAGCTGCACCAGGCTTTCTGGAAGAGCTAGAGCCTAGAACTCCAGGCGCTCGTAGGTGGGGAAGCCCACCTCGACCCAGCGCTCCTGGCCGTAGCGCACGATGTTCCCGAAGATGAAGATCAGCGGGGACGTGGTGGCATTGCCCGGGAACACGCCGAGGATCCAGGGGTGCTCCGGATCCAGCTCGAAGCCCTCCGTGGCCTGGGCCCGCTCGGTCAGGCCGTTCATGTAGGCCTTGGCGTAGTCCAGGGCCGCCGCCTCGGTGACGATCGGCATGCCCTCGGCGGTGTAGCTGCGGCCCTGGTTGCTCCGGAGGAACATGGCGGGCTCCGCCAGCAGGCGCACGTGGGAGGTGGGGTAGGCCTTGCGGAGCGCGTCCAGCAGGCTGTCGATGGGGATGCTCATGGTTGCCTCGGAGGCGATGGGTCGGTGTTGGATGAAGCTAGAAGCGCATCTCACGGTTGTAGGGCTTGCCCAGGTCCGTGGGGCCCAGCTGCCGGGCCTTGCGGGCCAGGGCCAGCACCACGATGACCAGCACGTAGGGCAGCATCACCGCGAACTCGTAGGGGAACTTGATGCCCCACACCTGCATGGAGAGCTGGAAGGACTGGGCAATGCTGAAGAGCAGCGCGCCGCCCAGGATGCCCAGGGGGCTCCAGCGGCCGAAGTAGACCAGGGCCACGGCGATGAAGCCCCGACCGGCCACCAGGTCATCCGAGAACATCTTGGCCTGGCAGAGGGACAGGTAGGCCCCGGCGAGGCCCGCCATGGCGCCGCCCAGCATCAGAGCCTGGTAGCGGATGCGGTCCACGTGGATGCCCATGGTGTCCGCGGCGCGGGGATGCGTGCCCACGGCCCGGACCTTCAGTCCCCAGGGGGTCTTGTAGAGCAGGAACCAGCAGGCCGGCACCAGCAGCAGGGCAGTGTAGGTGAGGGCGTTGTGGTTGAAGAGCACGCCCCCCAGGAAGGGGATCTTCGAAAGACCGGGGATGGCAATGGCCGCCATGCCCTCCACGCCGGTGACGCCCCCCACGAAGTGGCGGAAGAGGGTGCCCGCCAGGCCCCAGCCGAGCATCTGCAGGCCGATGCCCGCGATGCCCTGGGAAGCCCGGAAGGTCACGGTCACCAGGGCGAACACTACGCCCATGGCGGCCCCGACCGCCAGGGCGGCACCGATGCCCAACAGGTTGCCATAGGCGGCCCAGGGGGTGGCCTTCAGGCTGAATGGCACCATGAAGCCCAGGAAGGCACCCATGCACATGATGCCGTCACAGCCCAGGTTGAAGACGCCGGCCCGCTGGTTGAAGTTCTCCCCCAGGGCCGCCAGCAGCAGGGCCACCGAGAAGGGCACGGCCAGGCAGAGCACGTTGTAGATCATCAGTCCGGCGCTCATGACTGGACTCCTTTCCCGGCCTTGCGCGCCGAGGACGAGAACCTCCCGAACCACCGGAAGAAGCGCTCCTGGGCGTAGGGATTCCGGAGGAAGCTCTGGGCACTGACGATGGAGAGGATGATGACGCCCTGCAGCACCAGCACCATGTTGGCGGGCACCGAGGCGGAGCGCTGGGTCATGTCGGCGCCGATGAGGAGGATGCCGAAGAAGACTGCGGAAGGCACGATGCCGCCGGGATGGAGGGCGCCGAAGAGGGCCACCACGATGCCTGCGAAGCCGTAGCCCGAGGAGATGCCCTCGATGGCCCGGTGGTGGACGCCCGAGACCTCCACGGCCCCGGCCAAGCCCGCGAAGCCCCCGGCCATGAGCATGGCGACGATGAGGTAGCGCTCCACGGGGATGCCGGCATAGCGGGCGGCCTTGGCCCCGGCCCCGGCGGTGCGCATGCGGTAGCCCAGGGTGGTCTTCCACAGCAGCATCCACACCAGCAGCGCGGCCACCAGGGCCAGGATCAGGCCCATGTGGATGCGAGTTCCGGGGACCAGCGTGTCCAGGAAGGCCAGCTCCGGGAGACGCATGGACTGGGGGGTGCCCGAGCCCGTCTCCAGCTCATTGGGATCGAGCATGGGGCCGCGCAGGAGGAAGGTGTACACCTGGGCGGCGATGTAGTTGAGCATCACGGTGCTGAGGATCTCGTTCACCTGGAGCTTGGCCTTGAGCCACCCGGCGATGCCGCCCCAGACGGCCCCGGCCAGGGCGCCAGCCATGAGGGCTGCGGGCAGCAGGATGGCCTTGGGGGCATGGGGCATGGCCAGGGCCATGGCCGTGGATGCGATGACGCCCATCTGGATCTGGCCTTCGGCACCGATGTTCAGGATGCCGCTGCGGAAGGAGATGGCGATGCCCAGGGCCACCAGCATCAGGGGCACAGAGCGCACCAGGACTTCCGTCACGCCGAACAGGTCGGACAGGGGTCCCGTGAGGATGGTCTTGTAGGTGGCGAGGGGGCTGGCGCCGATGGAGAACAGCACCAGCGCCACCAGCAGAGCGGCGATGAGCGTGACGGCGAGGATGATGGCGCCGGAGTAGAGGACCTTGTTCCTATTCATGAGCCGCTCCTGCCGGGACTTCCGCCTGCGCGTCACCGGGGCTGTCCGGATCCGCGAGGCCGGCCATGAGGATGCCCAGGCGCTCCCGGGTGGCTTCCACCGCTGGCAGGACCTTGAGGATCTTCCCCTTGTAGATGACCGCGATGCGGTCCGAGAGGTTCATGACCTCCTCCAGCTCCTCGGAGATGAGCAGGATCCCGATGCCCTCCCGCCGCCGCGCCAGCAGCTGCTCGTGGATGAACTCCTGGGCGCCCATGTCGATGCCGCGGGTGGGGTAGACCGCAACCAGAGCCTTAGGTCCGCGGCTGATCTCCCGGGCCAGGATCACCTTCTGGATGTTGCCGCCGGACAGGGAGCCCGTGGCGGTGCTGGTGGAGGGACAGCGGATGTCGAAGCGCTCCTTGAGCACCTCGGCGTTGCTGTCGATCTCCTTCTTCCGCAGGAAGGCCATCTTGCTGAAGCGGGGCTCGGCGAAGTCCTTGAGGATGAGGTTGTCCTTCACGGAGAAGGACGGCACGATGCCTTCGGTCTGCCGGTCCTCGGGCACGTAGCCCATGCCGGCGTGGATGATCTCCCGGGGCGTGCGGTTGGCCAGGTCCTTGCCCCCGAAGAGGATCTGCCCCGACTCCACCGGACGCAGGCCCGCCAGGGCGTCCGCAAACTCCCGCTGGCCGTTGCCGGAGACGCCCGCCATGCCCAGGACCTCGCCCGCCCGCAGCTCCAGGCTGAGGCCGTCCAGGACCAGGTTGCCGCGGTCGCCGCGCACGCAGAGGTTCTGCACCGAGAGGAGGGGCTCGCCCTGGATGCCGCTGCCCTCGTTGCGGGGCAGGACGACATCGTGGCCCGTCATCAGGGCCGCCAGCTCTGAGGGCTCGTGGTTGGCCGTCTGGCCGTTGAACACCACCGCGCCGTGGCGGAGGATGGAGACGCGGTCCGACAGGGCCTTCACTTCGTTGAGCTTGTGGCTGATGAAGATGATGGCCAGCTCCGAGGCCATGCGCTGCAGGCGGACGATGAGGTCGTCGGTCTCCTGGGGCGTGAGGGCGGAGGTGGGCTCGTCGAGGATCAGCAGCCGCGCGCCGAGGCAGAGGGTCTTCACCAGCTCCACCCGCTGCTGCTCGCCCACGGAGAGCTGCCAGATGTAGGCATCGGGGTTCACGGGCAGCTCGTAGCGCTCGGAGACCTCCCGGATGCGCTTCGCCGCGCCCTTGATGTCGAGGTTCATGAAGTGGTGGAGCTCCTTCAGCCCCAGGGCCAGGTTCTCGGCCACCGTCATGTTGGGTACGAGCATGAAGTGCTGGTGCACCATGCCGATGCCCCGGGCATAGGCGTCCCCGGGGGAGTGGAAGTGGACTTCCTCGCCGTTCACGTGGATGGTGCCGGAGTCCGGCCGATACAGCCCCATGATGATGTTCATGAGGGTGGTCTTGCCCGCGCCGTTCTCTCCCACCAGGGCCAGCACCTCGCCGCGGCGCACCTGCAGGGAGATGCCGTCGCAGGCCAGCACACCGGGAAAGCGCTTGGTGATGCCTTCCAGCTTGAGTTCGGAGATGGGTTCCAGTGAGGGGGTCATGGATAGTCCTGGTCGAGAACAGATTTCGCGCCAGTCCCGGCGAACCGGGTCTGGCGCGAAATCTGCGGGGTGACTACAGCTTGACGGCCTTCCAGTCGAGCTTGAGCTTGCCGGACTTCAGGTCTTCCCGGGCCTTGTCCACGGCCTTCTTGACGGCCGGGGTCAGCACCTTGGCGTCCGCCTTGGCGTTGTACTCGAAGTGGAACCCGCCGTTGGAGAACTGCATGGGGAGGCTCTCGCCGCCCTTGGTGCCGGCAGCGCGCTTGGCAATGAGGTTCTCCACCACGGAGGCGTAGTTGTAGCCGGAGGCGGCCAGCACGCGGGAGCCCTCGGGGATGCTCAGCTGGGCGGTGTCCTGACCCACCCACCAGATGCCGGCGGGGGCGGCGGCGACGGCGCGGAGGGCGCCGATGGCCTGCTGGGCGGCGCCGGTGAGGACGTCAGCGCCATCCTTGAGCTGGGTCTGGGCCAGCTCGCCAGCCTTGACGAAGTCGCCGAAGCTGCCGGTGAAGGCGAGGCGGATGGCAGCCTTGGGGTTGGCGGCCTGGACGCCCAGCTGGAAGCCGCGGATGTAGCGGGCGGCATCGCCGCCGTCCACGGGGCCCACGTTCCCGATCTTGCCGGTCTTGGTGACCATGCCGGCGATGATGCCATTCAGGTAGCCGGTCTCCTCGCTGAAGGGCGTGTAGGTGAAGACGTTCTTGGCGCCGATGTTGGCGCTGGTGCCGTAGGCGAAGGTGGTGTTGGGGAAGACCCCGGCCATCTCGTCCACCAGGTTCTTATACTGGGCGCCGTGGCAGATGATGATGTCGAAGCCCTTGGAGGCGTACTGGCGGGCCGCGGAACCCGCATCCACGGGCTTCATCTTCTCGCTGTGGCTGTACTCCATGGCGCCGGCGCCCATCTTCTTCTGCACGGCGAGGATGGCGTCGTGCATGGACTGGCACCAGCCCTTGTCATCGACCGTGGATTCCACGATGAGGGCCACGCGGACCTTGGGGGCGGGGGCCGCCTGGGCGGATCCGGCGAACAGGCCGAGCAGGGTCGCTGCGGCAAGAGCTGTCTTGAAGAATGCCTTCATTGCTCACTCCTTAGGTGGGGTCGGAAGCAGGGTTCCGAAGGGGGGGCTGGGTGGTGGTGGAAAGAGGTCAGGCACTCGGGGCGGACTTCTCCGAGGTGGGGACCGGGGCGGCCTGGTGGATCGCCCCGAGGCGGTCCCGAAGGCTGCCCCCAGTATGCCCGGCCAGGGCCGCCTGGGCCTCGGCAAGCATGGAGAGGGCGATGACTTCGGGCGATTCGGCGCCGATGTCCAGCCCCGCGGGGAAGTGCATGAACTGCCGCTGGGCCTCGGTCAGGACCAGCCCGGCCTCCTGGATCTCCTTGAGCAGCCGAGTGCTGCGCAGGCGGTTGCCCTGGAGGCCCAGGTAGCCCAGGGGCTGCTGGAGGAGGAACTCCAAGACCTGGCGGTCCTTCTCGTAGACGTGGCTCACCACCAAGGCAGCGGTGCGGACATCGAAGGCCAGACCCTCGAAGCAGGCGGGGGGGTGCCCCACCACGATGCGATCCGCTTGCGGGAAGCGCTCGGCCGTGGCCAAGGCCGGCCGGTGGTCCACGATGCCCAGGAACCAGCCCAGCTCCCGGGCGAAGCGCGCCAGAGGCCGGGCATGCTCCCCGGCGCCGTAGATCCAGAGCGCGTAGGGCGGCAGGATGGGCTCCAGCAGGAGGTCCACCTCACCCGCCCCGCAGGGCAGCACCATGTTTTCGGGGACGCCCTTGGCCAGCGTCTGAAGCTGGGCAGCCTCAAGGGCCTCGGCGAAGGGACCCGGCGGAGGCGGCAGGCCCGGCCCCCGGGGGTCCAGGACGAAGCGGTCCCCCACCCGGGCTTCCGTCGCACCCCGGGCGCCGAAGACCGTGGCAAGCACCCCCGGTCGACGCGTCTCCAGCAGCCCGGCGCAGAGCCTCAGCCAAGCGGGGGGCGGCCCCGGCGGGACGGGCTCCAGCAGCACCTCGGACTTGCCCTGGCAGCCCATGCCGGTGCCCCAGATCAGGTCCAGGTCACTGCCCAGGTCGAAGGTCGCCAACTGCGGCTCACCGCTGCCCAGCACCGAGGCCACCCGGGCCTTGACGTCGGTCTCCAGGCAGCCGGCGCTGATGCTGCCCGTCTGGTCGCCGTCGGCCTTGAACACCATGCGGGCACCGGCCTTCCGGTAGGAGCTGCCCTTCACGCGCACCAGGGTCGCCAGCGCCGCGGGCTCCGTGAGGGTGCCCAGCGTGGCGAGGATCTCCTGGAGTCCCTTCATGGGCTAGAACCGTTCCCACAGGCTGGTGGCGAGCTCCCGGCTGCGGGCGGCCAAGGCGGCTTCGTCCACGTCGATGGTCAGGCGCTTGCCCTCCATGAGCACCCGGCCCGCGCAGATGGTGGTGTCCACGGTGGCCTGCGAGATGCCGAAGACCAGGTGGCCCAGCACCGTGTCGCCATTGAGGGGCGTGGGCGCGTGGTAGTCCACCAGGATGACGTCCGCGGCGGCGCCCTCCTGCAGGGTGCCCATGGGGAAGCCCCAGAGGCGGCTGGCCAGCTCGGGGTTGCGCACGAACAGGGCGTTGGTGACGTCCATGAAGGCGCAGGTGGGGTTGTCCTGGCGGAGGTGCTGGGCCCACATGGCCACGCGGACCTCTTCAAGCATGTTCACGGTCATGGCGTCGGTGCCCAGCCCCACGCGGACGCCCCGGGCGTTGAGCTTGACGATATCGGCGATCCCCACGGCGTTGTTCAGGTTGGACTGGGGGTTGTGGGCCACGAAGGTATCCGTGGCGGCCAGCAGGTCGATGTCCGCATCGGAGACGTGGACGGCGTGGGCCGCGATGCTGCCGGGACCCAGGAGGCCGTGGGCATGCAGCCGGGCGGCAGGGGTGGCGCCGTACTTCTCGAGGTTCACCGCCACATCCGAGGCGGCCTCGGCGGTGTGCACGTGGAAGCCTACGCCTACCTCGTGGCCCAGGACCGAGGCACGCTCAAGCGTTCGATCCGAGAGGGTGAAGGCCGCGTGGAGGCCGAAGAGGGCACGGAGGTGCGGATCCTGCTCGGCGGCGCAGCGGCGGGCGAAGGCGGCGTTCTCCTCCAGCCCTTCGGTGATGGTGGCCTCGCCATCCCGGTCCGACACTTCATAACAGAGGCAGGCCCGCAGCCCGGTGGCCTTCACGGCGCGGGCGATGTGGTCCAGGGAGCCGGTGATGGCGAAGGGGCTGGCGTGGTGGTCCACCAGGGTGGTGGTGCCCTTGCGGATGGCGTCCAGCAGGATGATCTGGGCGCTCATCTCCACATCGGCCAAGGTGAGCTTGCGGTCCAGCCGCCACCAGAGGTTGTCGAGCACCTCCTGGAAGGTCGCACTGGGGGCCGCCTTGCCCAGCCCCCGCACCAGCGTGGAGTAGAAGTGCATGTGGGCATTCACGATGCCCGGCATGACCACCTTGCCCCGGGCGTCGATCACCTTGTCGAAGGGCCCCGTGATCGCCCCCACGGGGGCAATGCGGGCGATGCGCCCACCCTCCAACAGCAGCGCCTGTCCCTCCAGCACCCGGCAGGGGGCGCCGAAGGTGATCAGGATGCCGTTCTCGATGAGGATGCGGGAGGTCATGGATCACCTACTTTTTTCACCACCAAGGCACCTGGTGCCTTGGTGGTGAGCTGTTTTTTTAGGACGCCGCGACCTGCTCGTTGAAGGCCTTGATGAGGGCATCGAAGTGGGCGGCCTCTTCGGTGAAGAGCTCGCGCCAGTACTCGGGATCCCACTGGGCGCAGATCTCTTCGTAGGTCTTCCCCTGCTGCTCGACCCAGGTGTAGTACTTCAGGTTGTGGATGGCCTTCTTGTCGGTGAAGGTCAGCTCCTTGAAGTTGTCCACGGCCTGGCGCTCGATGCTGCCGATGTGGGCGGTGGCCGCATTCACGGCGGTGAAGGCACCGTGCTCCGTGGTCTGCTCGGCCAGGCGGGAGCGGTACATCTCCACGCTGTCCGTGAAGACCGTGAAGATCACATCGTTCTCGTCGAGCTCGAAGTACTTCGCCATCTTGATGGCCGCAAGCATGTTGCAGATGCCGCTGATGCCAAGCAGGCCCAGCTTGCCGATGGTGGCCTGGTCCACGCCGAGGCTGGCGAGGTGGGCCTGGCCCGCGGGCTCGTTGAAGAGGCGCAGCACGCGCATGCAGTCTTCGTCATCGATGGCGGCCACGGCGTCCGTGTTGCGGACGTTGTGGACCCAGGGCACGTGCTTGTCGCCGATGCCCTCGATGCGGTGGTCACCGAAGCCGTTGTTGAGCAGGGTCGGGCACTGGATCGCTTCGGTGGCGACGGTCTTGGCGCCGGGGTGCAGGGACTTCAGGTAGTCACCGGCGGCGATGGTGCCGGCGCTGCCCGTGGCACTCACGTAGCCCGCGAGGCGGGTCTTCTCGGTGCGGATGCTGTTGAAGATGTCTTCCATGGCGGGGCCCGTGACGTTGTAGTGCCACACGGGATTTCCGAACTCCTCGAACTGGTTGAAGATCAGGTGCTTGGGGTCATTCTTCAGCTCCCAGCACTTGTCGTAGATCTCTTTCACGTTGCTCTCGCAGCCCGGGGTCGCGATCACTTCGGAGCCGATCTCGGCCAGCCAGGTGAAGCGCTCCTGGCTCATGTTCTCGGGCAGGATGGCGATGGCGGTGCAGCCCAGCACGGCGGAGTCGAAGGCACCGCCGCGGCAGTAGTTCCCCGTGGAGGGCCACACGGCCTTGTGGTAGTCAGGATCGAACTCGCCACTCACCAGCCGGGGCACCAGGCACGCGAAGGCCGCGCCGACCTTGTGGGCGCCGGTGGGGAAGTACTTCCCGACGAGGCCGATGATGCGGGCCTTCACGCCGGTGATGGCCGCGGGGATCTCCACGTGGTTGGGGCCGCCGAAGAGGCCCGTCTCGGGATCGTTCTTCCAGGTGATGCGGAAGAGGTTGGCGGGATCGATGTCCCAGAGGCCCACATTCTTCAGGCGGGCCTTGACGGCCTCGGGGGCGGTCTCGGGATGGCGCATCTGGGCGAAGGTCGGGATGATGATGCCCCGCTCCTTGCAGCGCTTGGCGGTGCGCTTGACGACTTCGGCGTTGTAGGTCTTCACGATCTTGGACATGGGTGTTCCTTTCGGGGGTTTACAGGCTGAGGCTCTGGGCGCGCTGGATGATCTGCTCGAGCTTGGCGCCCGGATCCTTCAGCCGCGTGAGGAACATGAGGGCGCTGATCACGAAGGGCTTGTAGCTCGCCTCGTGATACGTCGGAATCCGATACTGCTCGAACACGTCCGCCGAGACTTCCCCGGCCTTGCAGCTCACGTCCGTGATGTCCGCCGGCAGGCAGTGCATATACAGCGCCTTGCCCCCCGCCGTCCGGTCCATCTTCGCCCGCGTGCACTCCCAGTCCGTGTGCTTCGCGTTGTTCGCCAGGCACTCCTTCTCCAGGTCCTTCAAACCCGCGTTGTCCGACGTCTTCAGCAGCTCGGTACGGCGCTCCATCACGTGGTAGGGCGCCCAGGACTTCGGATACACGATGTCGGCGCCCTCGAAGGCCGCGTCCATGCTGTTCGACACCGAGAACTTGCCCCCCGACGCCGCCGCCTGCTTCCCGGCCAGCTCCACCACCTCGGGGATCAGGTCGTAGCCCTCGGGGTGCGCCAGCCGCACGTCCATCCCGAACCGCGTCATCAGCCCGATGATGCCCTGGGGCACCGACAGCGGCTTGCCATAGCTCGGGCTGTAGGCCCAGGTCATCGCCAGCTTCTTGCCCTTCAGGGCCTCCAGGCTGCCGAAGTGCTCCTTCAGCCACGCCAGGTCCGCCATCGACTGCGTCGGGTGGTCGATGTCGCACTGCAGGTTGATGATGCTCGGGCGCCGGTGCAGCACCCCGTGCTGCGCCCCGTCACTCAGCGCGTCCCCCACTTCCTTCATGTAGGTGTGGCCCTCGCCCAGGAACATGTCGTCCCGGATCCCGATCACTTCCGTCAGGAAGCTGATCATGTTCGCCGTCTCCCGCACCGTCTCCCCGTGCGCCACCTGGCTCTTCTGCTCATCCAGGTCCGACAGACCCAGGCCCATCGCATTCGCCGCGCTCGCGAAGCTGAACCGCGTCCGCGTGCTGTTGTCACGGAAGATCGAGATCGCCAGCCCCGTGTCGAAGGCCTTGAAGCTCTTCCCGGCCTTGTGCAGGCCCTTCAGGGTGTCCGCCAGCGTCACGATCGCCCGCAGCTCCTCCTCCGGGTGCTGCCATGTCAGCAGGAAATCCTTCTGGTAGAGGTCGGTCTTGAGGGCCTGGAAGGCTTTCAGGTTCTCGGCGAGGGTCGGCATGAGTGGCTCCTTGAGGAAAGGTCAGGACAGGGCAAGCGAGGCTGGAGAAGGTTGCAGGAGGCGGCCGCCAGGGGTCTGGGGTTGGGTGAGCTGGCCCTCCCGCACGCGGGACTCGCCGCGCAGCAGCACCTCGCGGAAGGCCAGGGTGGAGGTGAAGCCGGGGAAGGATTCAAAGGCGTCCGAGGCGGAGGAGCGTAGGGGCCGGGCGGGGCCATTCGGATCCAGCACCACGAGGTCCGCGTCGAGGCCCGGCCGCAGGGCGCCCTTGCGGTCGCCGACACCGGCCCGGCGGGCGGGGTTCAGGGAGAGCTGCGTGGCCAAGCCCAGGGCGGCGCGATCGGGATCGCCCTCCCAGAGCTTCCAGGCGGTGTGCGGGAGGGAGCCCAGACCGGGCATGCCGTTGGGCACCTGGCGCAGGTCCGTGCCATCCCAGGCGTCCTTGTGGGCGGCGCAGAAGGGACAGTGGTCCGTGGCGAGGACGTCGGCGGCGCCCTGGCGCATGAGCTCCAGGAAGGGGGCCCGGTTCCCGCGCAGGGGCGGGGAGCAGAGCCAGCGGTGGCCATCCGGGCGGGCCAACCAGGACTCGTCCAGGAACAGGTACTGGGGGCAGGTCTCGAAGCTGAGGTCGCCCTTCGCGCGGTTCGCCTGCAGGTACTGGGCGCCGGCCAGGGTGGAGACGTGCACCACGTGCAGCGAGGCCCTGTGCTTCAGGGCCAGGTCCACCACCCGCTGGATGGCCACCACCTCGGCGGCCTCGGGCCGCAGCAGGGTGTGGGTGAAGGCCTTGCTCAGGTCCAGGCCGCGGGCATCCACGGCGGCGATGAGCTCGTCGTCCTCGCAGTGCACCAGGAAGCAGCCGCCCAGGTCGCCGAGGCTCTGGAAGAGCTGCTCGATGAGGTCGTAGCTGGCGAAGATGCCCGCGGCCTTGTAGGTGGTGTAGAGCTTCAGGGTGCAGTAGCCGCCGGCCTGGAGGACCCGCAGGGTCGCGAGGTCGCCGGGGCTGAAGGTGGTGGGGGTCAGGTGCCAGAGCACGTCGGCGTGGGTGCGGCCCTCGGCCTTGGCCCGGGCCCGCTCCAGGCCGCGCAGCAGGGTGTCGCCAGGCTCCTGGGTGACGAAGGTGCAGAGGGTGGTGATGCCGTTCTCGAGGCCCACCCGGGTGGCGGACTCGTAGGTGTCGGCCAGGTAGTAGGGGCCGATCTGGTCGTCCACGTGGGTGTGGAAGTCGATGAAGCCCGGCAGGACGTAGCAGCCCTGGGCGTCCACCACCCGGTCCGCAGAGGCCGCACCCAGGGAGCCCACGGCGGCAATGCGCTCGCCTTCGACCAGCACATCCAGCGCCTGGAGCTTCCCGTCGAGGGCCACCCGGCCGTTGCGGACGAGGGTCTTCACAGGCTCAGCGAGGCCAGCACGGGCGCGACGGCGGCGGGAATGCTGATGCGGGAGAGGGGCGCTTCCACGTCCTTGAGGCCGTGGCCCGTGGCGAGGATGACCACCGGCCCCGAGCCGGTGAGTCGGTTCGGGCCCGCCTGGAGCTTGACCAGGCCGGCCAGGGCCGTGGCGCCGGCGGGCTCCGTGAAGATGCCGCTGCGGCCCGCGAGCAGGGCCTGGGCCTCGAGGATCTCGTCGTCGGTGACCGTGAGGGTCAGCCCCTGGCTGTCCAGCACTGCGCGCCGGGCGCCGTGGGCGTTGCTCGGGCAGGTAACGGAGATCGAGTCGGCCCGGGTGGTGGGGTTGGCTGCGTCGCTGTAGACGCCGGTCTCCACGTAGCGGTGGATGGCATCGGAGGTCTCGGCCTGCACCCCGATGAGGCGCGGCAGGCGGTCGATGAGGCCGGCCCGCTGCAGGTCCACGAAGGCCTTGTGCACGCCGCCGAGGATGACGCCATCGCCCACGGAGATGAGGATCGCCTCGGGCACCTGGTAGCCCAGCTGGGCCCAGATCTCCAGGCCCGCGGTCTTCTTGCCCTCGATGGTCAGCGGATGATAGGCGGTGTTGCGGTTAAGGCCGCCGCGCTGGGCGGTGTACTCGAGCGAGAGGGCGAAGGCGTCGTCGTAGGTGCCCTTCACGGGGACCACCTTCGCGCCGTACAGCACCATCTGCACCAGCTTGGCCTTGGGGGCCTTCTCGGGCACGAAGATCAGCGCCTTGGTGTCCGTGGTCGCGCACACCGCGGCCAGGGCCGAGGCGGCGTTGCCCGTGGAGGCGGCCACCACCAGGTCGATGCCCAGGCGGCGCGCTTCGGCCACCACCAGGAAGGAGGCGCGGTCCTTGAGGCTGCCGCTGGGGTTGAGTCCGTCGTTCTTCACCCACAGGCTCGAGAGGCCCAGCTCCGCGCCCAGGCGATCCACACGACCTAGGGGCGTGTTGCCCACCGGGAGGGGCGGGTGGAATTCCTTTTCCACAGGGCAGAACAGGTTCCAGTCCGGCTGGGCGCGGTCGAAGGCTCGACGGATGGCCTCGTAATCAAAGACCACTTCCAGCACGCCCAGGAGGGGGATGCCGGGATGGTAGCCCTTCCCGCACTCGGGGCAGAGGTAGCGCACCTCGTCCCTGGAGTAGGTCCGACCACAGTCCGTGCACCGATAGCTGAAGGGAGTCATAAAGCTTCCTTGGAACAAGAAGAAACCCGCGCGGAAGTCGCCCCCCGCGCGGGTTGGTACTGCGGTCTAGAAGTGGTATTCGAGCGCCAGCATGAAGCAGCTGACCTGGGGATTCACGGAAGTGAAGACGCCCGTGGAGGCGGTAGCGGCATTGGCGGCAGCCACGGTCTTGTAGGTGGGATCGCCGAACTTGTTGTCCCAGTACTCGAAGCCGGGGCCGATCTGCCAGGTGCCCTTCTTCGCGCCGAAGACGGGGCTCGCATCAAACATCCAGTAGATGTCGACGAGGGTCTCGGGCTTGGTCTTGACGTTGCCGCCATCCTTGCCCTTGGCGCCGGTGTATGTGCCGAAGCCCTTCACCTTGGTGTTTACTTCGCCCAGCTTCACGTCGATGCCCCAGGCAGCGGCGACCTGGTAGGTGGGATCAAAGGAGACATTGATGTTCTCGCCCTTGTAGGTGGCGAAGGCGTTGTGGTTCTTTTCGTTGTAGTAGAGGACGCCCAGTGTGAAGAAGCCGGGGACCTGGAAGGCCACCGTGGGGCCAGCCATGACCTTGAACACGGAAGGAGCAAAGGTGGTGTTCTTGGCGTTGTAGTCCATGCCGGCGGTGAATTCCACGTCGCGCACGATGCCGCCCGACATCTTGGTGCCGAAGAGCTTGCTCAGGCTGAGGTTGGTGCGGTAGGCCACATAGACTTCCTGGGCGCCGTTGGAACCTTCACCAGCGAACTTGCCAGCGGTGTTCGCAGGATCCTTCGAATCGGACTTCAGCATGTCCACGTTGAAGAAGTTCGTGCCCATGGAGTAGCCAGACACGTGGCTCAGGGAGTAGATGTCCTTCTTAATGGCGTCCTGGATGCCGGTTTCCTGGAACTTTGTGCCAGTGCGGTAGCCGAGGAACGTGTCGCTCCAGTCAGCGGCGCTGACGGGGACGGCGGCCAGGGCCACGAGGGCCAGGGCGGTGAGGGTGAGCTTCTTCATGAAGTTCTCCTTGGTTGAGGTGGCCAGGAAGACCTGGACCTCGGGTGGGGGGGGGTGGGGGTGGTGGGGAGCGGTACAGCAAAGTCCTTGACGGTGGAGCCGTGGGATTGCCCGTGTTCAACTCCCTCCGAGTCGAAAACGGTCTGAGATGCAGTTGGTGAGAACCGCGCCAGTCCGCTGTGCAAAGGCCCGCTGTGCCTCGATTTTCACCGAAAAGCCGCCCAATTGCACCTGCCATGAGGCCGGATCGATCCCGACCGCCTTGCCGGAGGGCGCTTGGAGCGGGTCGTATACCCGCTGGCCTTGTGTGCAAACCGTTACCATTTGGGACCTTGCGCAAAACGGACCACAACTGCTGGAAAGCCGGTGCTGACGCTTAAAAGATTAAAATAGAAACCCTGTAGGTCAATAAAAAAATACTGATATGTGAAAATTTTTACCCAACGGGCTGGGACAGCGGTGGCAGCACCGACTCCGCATGCAGCAGCGCCGCCAGGGTGAGGCAGGGGGAGAGGTCCACCACGGTCCCCTCGGGCAGCACTGCTGGGGCCGTCCAATCCACCAGGGCCCAGGTTCCGGTCCTGAATCTGGCGCTGACCTGCTCGCTGCGGAAGGAGGCTAGCTCGCCGGTTACCTCCAGATGGTAGGTCTTCCCGGCCAGGCGGGCTTCGATAACCAGGCCCGCGGGCTTGCGCGCGAGCCGGAAGGCGTCGCCCTTGGCCTCGCGGTAGCCCTCCTTGTCGATCCAGAACCGGGGCTTGTCCTTGTAGGGGGCGCCGGCGGCGGGACAGAAGGTGTCGCAGTTGCCGCACTCATTGCAGAAGTCCGCGACGTTGATGGTCTGGACCCGCTGGGCCACGGCGAAGGGTCGGGTGCCCTCCATCACCAGGCTGCCCTGCCGCTGGACGAGGAGGGGCAGCTGCAGGCTGAAGGGCTCCAGGCTGTAGGCCAGGTTGGCGCGGTTGGGACAGACCGTGACACAGAGGCTGCAGAGGTCGTCGCAGTCCAGGCAGCGGCTGGCTTCCTTGGCGGCGGACTCCGCGGTGAAGGGCTTGAGCACTTCGTCAAAGCCGTGCCGGTCCACCAGGGGCAGCACGGGCACCTGCTGCGCCCCCACGAGGCGACCCTTCTTCTCCATGAGCGCCGCATCTGCCGCGCCCTTCTCGAGCAGGGGCTCGGCCTTGAGCTCCACCCCGTGGCTCAGGGCGATGGCTTCCGCCACGGC
>CAIMQW010000240.1 GCA_903843705.1 uncultured Holophagaceae bacterium
AAGGGGGCGCGGCTCGGCGTCGTGAAGAACCTGCTGGGCCAGCATGCCCACGTGGACGCGGTGCTGCTGCCAGCCCTGGAGGTCCTGAAGGCCCAGGGGGCCACGCTGGTGGAGGTCGAGCTGAAATCTGCGGCCTACGATGACGCTGAACTAGACGTGCTGCTCTTCGAGTTCAAGGCGGGCCTGAATGCCTACCTGGGTGGCCGGGGCGGAGCCGTGAAGGACTTGGCTGGTCTGCTGGCCTTCAATGAGGCCCGGAAGGCCGAGGAGATGCCCTTCTTCGGCCAGGAACTGCTGAGCCAGGCGGCCGCGAAGGGGCCGCTCACGGACCTGGGCTACCGGAAGGCGCTGGAGGCCTGCGGCGAGGCCCGGCGGGACCTCCTGGGCCTGCTGGAGACGCATCAGCTGCAGGCGCTGGTGGGACCCACCGGCGGTCCCGCCTGGCTCATCGACCACCTGAACGGCGACAGCTCGAGCCTCAGCTTCTCCACGCCCGCCGCCGTGGCCGGGTGTCCGCACCTCACGGTGCCGGCGGGGCTCGCCTCCGGGCTGCCCGTGGGGCTCTCCTTCGTGGGTGCGCCCTGGCAGGAGGGGCTCCTGCTGAAGCTGGGCTACGCCTTCGAGCAGGCCACCCACGCCCGGCGGTCACCCCGGTACCGGGCCACCAGCCCGGTAACCCGTTGACAGGTTCCGGCCGGGCATTCACGCTGGCTTCTTTCCCCCAGGAGAACCCATGATGCGTGCCCTCTTCGCCCTCCTTCTGGCAGCCTCGGTGACGGCCATGGCCCAGGCTCCCAAGCCCGCCCCAGCCCCGGCCAAGCCCGCCGCTCCCGCCGCTGCGCCGGCCAAGGCCGCGCCCGCCGCCGCCATCGTCGGCAACAAGGAATCCAAGACCTTCCACAAGGCCGACTGCAAGACCGCCGCGAAGATGAAGGATGCCAACAAGACCACCTTCGCCACCGCCGCCGAGGCCACTAAGGCCGGCTACAAGGCCTGCAAGGTCTGCAAGCCCTGAACGGCAGTCCCCTCACCGAATCCGTCCCCTCACCGAGGTGCCCATGACGTTGCTCCTGCCCCTGCTTCTCGCCGCCTACCTGGCGGCCCCGGCCCAGATTCCCTCCAAGGCCGACCTCAAGGCCCAGGCTGATGCCGCCATCGACAAGGGCAAGGCCAAGGCTGACGAGAAGGCCGAGCAGGGCAAGGCCAAGGCCGATGCCAAGGCCTCTGCTGCCAAGGCCAAGGCCGATGCCAAGGCTGGCGCGGTACCCGTGGCCGGTGACAAGGTGAAGGCCGCCACCGCCAAGGGCGAGGGCGCAGCGAAGGCGGGAACGGAGAAGGCCAAGGGTAAGTCGAAGCAGGGCGCTGACAAGGGCGCCGCTAAGGCCAAGGCTGTCACGGAGAAGGCGGCAAAGTAGTCAGCCCCGGTACGAGCAGAGGGCGCCTTGCGGCGCCCTCTGCATCGTCTTGCCTGGATTCAGTCCTTTCGTTTCGGGAACTGCCGCTCGTAGGCTTCCTGGGCGTATTCGCTGGGGGGCACGCTGAAGCGGCGCTTGAAGGCGCGGGTGAAGGCGCTGGCATCGTAGAAGCCCAGGATCTTCGCCACATCGCTGGGGCGCTCGCCGTTGGCCAGCAGGGTCACGGCGCGCTGGAGGCGGCGCTCGATGAGGTACTGGTGGGGGGTGGTACTGGTGGCCTCGCGGAACAGGCGGATGAAGTGGTCCGGCGTGCAGCGGGCCATGGTGGCCAGCTCGGGCACGCTGTTCTTGGCACCGATGTGCACTTCCATGTGGTCCAGCACCAGCTGGAGCGTGGAGCGGTTCAGGCGGTAGGGGAAGCGGCCCCGGTCCTCTTTTTCCGTCAGGCGGGAGAGCTCCGCGCCCAGGAGGATGAGGAACAGCTCGCGGGTCATGAGCTGGACGCCGTCAGGGTTAGACAGCTCCTGGCTGAAGATGCTGAAGAGCTGCTTGAGACTGAGGCTGCGCAGGACGGCGAAGCTGGATTCCTGCCATTTTCGGGGTGGGTGCTGCAGGGAGCTGAGCAGGGGCTCCGGGAAGGGGCCTTCCATGAACAGCGCCGTGAACCCGAAGGGCGTGTTGGGGTGGTGCCGCTTCAGGGTGTGCCCAAAGCCCGGCAGCAGCAGGGCCAGGTCGCCGGAGCGGATCACGCCTTCTTCCCGGTCTTCGCCTGTGCAGACACGCACAGCGTGGGTGGGCTGGAGCAGGGTCCAGGCATCCCGGGCGGGCAGCAGCTTTCCCGGAACCGGGTCGCGCTTCAGCACGGAAAGGCGGAGCGGTCCGCTGGTGTAGGTTTGGAGGTTTTTGGTTTCGAGTTCGCTCATGGCGCAAGAAAAACCAGGCATGCCTATCGAGGCGTCCCAGGAAGGTTGACAGGAAAAGTCCCCTCCACGACTTTATTTTTCACATTGTTTTCAGTTGTGACCATTGTCAGGTTCAGGAAGACAGGCTCTTGAAGACCCCCAGGCCCCCCGTGGCACCCAGCTTGGGGTCCATGGCCCGCTCGGGATGGGGCATCATGCCCAGCACGTTGCCCCGGAGGTTAACGATGCCGGCAATGCCGTTCATGGCGCCGTTGGGCACGTGGTCCGCGCCGATTTCCCCGGCCGAAGAGCAGTAGCGGAAGGCCACCCCGCCCCGGGCTTCGAGGTCCGCCAATTCGGCAGGATCCAGGGTGTAGTTACCTTCGGCGTGGGCGATGGGAACCTGGAAGACCTCACCGGCCTTCATGGCGCGGGTGAAGGGCAGGTTCGCCCGCTCGACCCGCAGGTGGACGTCTGCGTGGATGAAGCGCAGGGACTCGTTGCGCAGCAGTGCCCCTGGCAGCAGGTGGGCCTCGCAGAGGATCTGGAAGCCATTGCAGACTCCCAGGACCAGGCCGCCGTTGTCCGCGTGGCGCTTGATGTCAGCCATGATGGGCGCCAGGGCGGCGATGGCGCCGCAGCGCAGGTAGTCGCCGTAGCTGAAGCCCCCGGGCACGAAGACCAGGTCGGTGTTCTCCGGCAACCGGGTCTCCTGGTGCCAGACCGGGATCGTGTCCCAGCCCATCACCGTGCCGCAGGCGTGGAGGGCGTCGTGATCGCAGTTGGAGCCCGGGAAGACCGGGACCGCCACGCGCATCACAGGACCTCGATGGAGGCCTTCTCCATCACAGGATTGACCAGCAGCTTCTCGCACATGGCGAGGGCCTTGGCCGTTACGTCGGCCGGATCGGAGCCGGGCACATCCATCTCGATGAGGCGGCCGATGCGCACGTGCTCCACCTCGAAGCCGAAGCCATGGAGACCCTGTTCCACTGCCTTGCCCTGGGGATCCAGGATCCCGGGCTTCAACTGCACCGACACGCGCACCTTCATGGGGTCCTCCATGGCCCAGTGTATCTGAGGATTCAGGGCCGCCAGCGGTGGGCTTCCAGATCCAAGTTGCCCAGGTCGTCCACTTCGATGCCCTCGTCTCGCAGCCGCCCGATCTGCTCGAAGGCGCCCCACCAGCGGCCCCGGCTGGGCACGTAGCCCCGGGAGTTCACCACCCGGTGCCAAGGCAGGGGCGTGCCCTCCGGCAGGCCCGACAACACCATCCCCACCTGTCGGGGCCGCTGCGGGTAGCCCGCCAGGGCCGCCACCTGCCCATAGCTGACCAGCTGCCCCACGGGAACCTGCGCCACCACCGCCAGGACCAGCGAGCGGAAGTCCGGGGGCGGAGCCTCAGGTTCAACACATTTAGGCATGCAACGCACTCCGCAGTTTGCTTGGCATTTCTTTGTATACTTTGTGTCCTTTGTTGTTAAACAGCTTTTTGCTTTTCTTGTGGAGCCAAGGGGATCTCTAAAAAAGAAAAATTAACCACAAAGATCCCATGCCGGCCTACCGGCGCGCGGGTTGGGATGAAAAGGTAGGATGCTAGGAGTGGAAGGCCTCGGTGGAAGGCCGGTCGTGTCTTGGTTAAAGCCGTCACAAAGATTGGTCAGCGGGCCTGGTGT
>CAIMQW010000241.1 GCA_903843705.1 uncultured Holophagaceae bacterium
CTCAAAGGCTTCCTATCTTCTATCCGGTTTTCAAAGACGCCCCCATGCTTCCACATGGTCGAAACTGCCTTTCGGCTGCTTCTTGCACCCCGCAGCCTCAACTGCGCAGGACAATCAGACTAACACCAGGGCCCGATGACGCAACAAAAAATTTACCTCGGGGGACCAGAACCTTCCGCCAACGCTACGCCTTAGGCCATCATGGGCCCATGGAGCTGCCATGAAGACCCTCCGGAAAGCGGTCATTCCAGTCGCGGGGCTCGGCACCCGATTCCTCCCCGCGACCAAGGCTCAACCCAAGGAAATGCTCCCCTTAGTGGACACGCCGGTCATCCAATACGTGGTCGAGGAGGCCATCCGGGCGGGCATCGAGAGCCTGGTCCTGGTGACAGGGCGGGGCAAGGCGGCCATAGAGAACCATTTCGACGTTGCCTTCGAGCTCGAGGACACCCTGCGGCGCCGGGGGAAGCAGGAGGACCTGGAGCTGGTGCAGGGCATCAGCAACTTGGCCCACTTTGCCTACGTGCGCCAGGGTGAACCCCTGGGTCTCGGCCACGCAGTCCTCTGCGCGCGCTACGCTGTCGGCGACGAGCCCTTCGCCCTGCTCCTCGGCGACGATGTCTTTGATGAGCGGGACTCGGCGCTGGAAGCCCTCATCGCCGCCTATCACGCCACAGGAAAGTCCGTGGTGGGCGTGCAGGAAGTGCCCCTGGACCATGTCTCCCGATACGGCATCGTCAACGCCACGGATACCCACGACGCACCATGGGATGTGACAACCATTGTCGAAAAGCCAGCGCCGGAAGACGCACCCAGCCGGTGGGCCGTGGTCGGCCGCTACGTGCTGGAACCCCGCGTCTTCGAGCACCTGGCCGCGCTGGAACCCGGGGTCGGCGGCGAGTACCAGCTCACCGATGCCCTGGCCGCCTTGGCCCGGGAAGGGCGGCTGGTCGCCGCCCCCATTCCCGCCAAGCGCTACGACACCGGCAACAAGCTGGACTACCTGAAGGCGAACATCGAGTTCGCCCTCAAGCGTGACGAACTGCGCCCCGAGTTCATCGCCTACCTGAAGGAACTGGCCCGAGGCCTGTAGCTCGGGTCAGCGCCGCAGGCGCAGCGCGTTGAGCACCACCGTGAGGCTGCTCAAGCCCATGGCCACGCCGGCCAGCATGGGGCCGCCGAAGCGCTCCAGTTGCCCGAGGGCCGCCAGCGGCACCAGCACGAGGTTGTAGCCGAAGGCCCAGCCCAGGTTCTGCCGGATCACGCGATGGGTGCGCCGCGCCAGGCGCCGGGCCGCGAGGATCGGCTCGAGGCCCGGCCGCAGCAGTACCAGCGGCGCCGCCGCCATGGCGGCCCCTGTGCCCTGCTCCCCCGCCCCGGAGCCCATGGCGATGCCGCAGTCCGCCTGGGCCAGGGCTGGTGCGTCATTCACACCGTCGCCCACGAAGCAGACCACCGCACCCTGTGCTTGCAGCGTCTTGAGGTGCGCCAGCTTGGCTTCCGGACGCACCTCGGCCGTCACCTCCGAGATGCCCGCGGCCTCTGCCATGGCCAGCGCCGGAGCGGCCCGGTCCCCGGTCAGCAGGTGCAGGCGCAGGCCCTGCTGCCTGAGCTGGGCCACCACGCCAGGGGCCTCGGCGCGCAGCCGGTCTCCGAGGATGAACACCCCCTGGAGCCCTGAAGCATCGGCGAGCCCCACGGCGATGCCGTCATCCTCGATCGGGGGGAAGGCCGTCTCTAGAAAAGCGGCACTGCCCAGGCGCCAGGCCCGGCCTTCCACGTCCCCGGTGATCCCGCCCCCGGGGTGAGACCGGAAGGCCTGAACCGGAAGGTCCGGCCCGGCATGGGCCGCACGGAGTCCCCGGGCGATGGGATGCTCCGAGTCCCGCTCGAGGCTCGCCCCGACCGCCAGGAGGGAGGCTTCAGGCAGCCCTGCACAGGAGATGATCTGGCGCAGCCGGGGCCGGCCTTCGGTAAGCGTTCCCGTCTTGTCAAAGACCAGATCGGTAGCCTGGCCCAGGGCCTCCAGGGCGGCAGCATCGCGCACCAGCACGCCCTGACGGGCCGCAGCGCCGAGCCCCACCATCACGGCTACTGGGGTGGCCAGGCCGAGGGCGCAGGGGCAGGCGATCACCAGCAGCGTCACCGCCGGGCGCCAGGCCTGGGCGAACCCGCCGCCGAGCCACCACCAGCCGGCGAAGGTCACCGCCGCCAGGACGAGGATGAGTGGCACGAAGACCGCGCTGATCCGGTCGGCCAGGTCCTGGGCCGGTGCCTTGGAGCCCTGCGCCTGGGCCACCAGCGCGGCCATTCGGGCCAGCTGGGTGTCAGCCCCGACGGCGAGGACCTCCAGCTCCAGGGCCGAACCGTGCACCACCGTGCCTGCCACCAGCGCCTCGCCCGGGCCCTTGGGCACCGGCAGGGGCTCGCCTGTGAGCATGGACTCATCGACCTCGGCTAGGCCAGAGCTCACACGACCATCCGCAGGCACCGCCTGTCCCGGCAGCACCCGCACCCGGTCGCCCGGATGCAACGCCGAGACGGGCACCTCCAGCACGGAACCGTCGGCTTCGATCCTCAGCGCGGTGGGGGGCGCAAGAGAGAGCAGCGCCTTCAGGGCGTCCATAGCCCGGGTCTTCGCCCGGGCTTCGAGATACTTGCCGGTGAGCAGGAAGGCCACTAGGGCCGCGGCAGTCTCAAAACTGAGGTGATTGGCCCCGTGCCACCACTCGCCCGCCGCGAAGGTCCAGGCGATGCCAGCGCCCAGCGCGATGAGCGTATCCATTGAGGCCTGGCCATGCCGGGCCTGACGGAGAGCGCGCTGGAAGAAGCCCAGCCCCGCCCCGAAAACCACGGGCGTGGCCAGCAGCAGCTGCACCCACCCGGGGAGGTGCCTACCCAGGCCCGGGACCATAATCGCCAGCATGGGGGCCGTGAGCACCAGGGCCAGGAGCATGCGCCGCCGGGCGGGAGCAAGGTCATCACCCGCAGGCTTGTCCGGCTCGATCACGGCCAGGCCGTAGCCGGCATCCTCCATCTGAAAGGCCATGGCCTCGAAGGTTGCGGAGCCCGCCACGGTAACCGTACTGGTGGCCAAGTTCACGGCCGCCGCGGCCACGCCCGGCGTGGCCTTCAGCGCTTTTTCCACATGGCGCACGCAAGCCGCGCAGGTCATGCCCGAGACGGAATAGGTCTGCTGGCCCAAGGTACGCCCTCCGGGCCCGGGGTTCAGGCCGGACCCACCATCTCATACCCCGCCTCGGCCACGCTCGCGGCCATGGCCTCGTAGGAAGCCTCGCCCTCCACCGTCGCCGTGCCCTTTTCTACGTCCGTGGCGACGGCGGTCACGCCGGCCACCCCCTTCAGGGCCTTCTCCACATGCTTCGCGCAACCGCCACAGGTCATGCCCTGAACCCGATACACCACACCGTTCATGCTTGCCTCCTCCTGTCTTCAGGATCTGTGCTCGGCCAGGGCCGGCAGGCGCGCCGACTCCAGAAGCAGGGTTTCCATCAGGTTGCAGCCCAGGTCCCGGCTGTAGCCATCGGGGGTCCCGAGGGTGTTGCGCAGGATGTCCACCAGGAGCTGAATCTCCATCAGCCGGCCCTCCAGGACGGTGAGCTTGCCGGACAGGGCCTCCCGGACGTGCTCGCAGGGAGCCGTGTCCTGGCGGAGGGCCCGGAGCAGCTCCTGGACCTCCTCGAGGCTGAAGCCCGCGGCCTGGGAGGCCTTCAGGATCTGGACCCAGTGCACCGCCTCCGGGGGGAAGAGCCGGTAGCCCTTCGGCGACCGCGGCAGCTCGCCAAACACGCCGGCATCCGCGTAAAAGCGGAGGTTGCGGGCCGTGATCCCGGAGCGGGCAGCCAGCTGGCCGATCTTCAGCATCCGGATGGGGGTGCTTACGGCGGGAACGGGGGTGTCGAGTACGGTTGCCACGGGAACCTCCTGGTCAACGACTCCCCTTAGATTAAGGTTCCAGCTGAGTGGAAACTCAAGGACAAAAATCACAATTCAACTATATGCGCTCTGAGCGATGTATTAACAAGTGGAGGATGGTCACCGCCGCAGGGGTGATCCCTGGGATCCGGCTGGCCTGGCCCAGCGTCTCAGGACGATGAAGTGCCAGCTTTTCCAACACTTCTCTGGAAATACCGTGCAGGTGGTCCACCCGCAGGTCCGAGGGGATCCGCACGTGGTCCCAGGCCCTCTGCCCTTCGAGGAGTCGAGCCTCCCGGTCCCGGTAGGGGGCGTAGCGCAGGTCGAAGAGCAGCAGGTCCCGCTCCCGGGCCGCATCCCAGCCGGGCTGATTCGGGTCCCAGCCCTCCAGCAGGGCCAGGCAGGCATCGGCCTCCGCCGTCCCCATCTGCTGCCGCCGAAAGAGCTCCGCCAGGGTCAGGCCCGCGTCCAGCCGGATGCCGGCCCCCGCCGCGACGGCGCCAAAGGGGCTGGTCTGGGTGACCCAGGCCTCGTCGCAGCGGGCCTTCAGCTGCTCGCGGGACGCCGCCCGGGCCTCGACCTGGGCCAGTTCCTCGGGCGCGAGGGCTCCCACCGCCCGGGCCACAGCCAGCAGGCGGCTGTCCGCCAGGTCGCAGGCCAAGGCCAGCCGGTGCTCGGCCCGGGCCGTGAGCATGCGGTAGGGCTCGTCCGTACCCTTGGTGACGAGGTCATCCACCATGACGCCGAGGTAGGCCTGGTCCCGGCCCAGCACCACCGGCTCCTGCTTCCGGAGCCACCGGACGGCGTTGATTCCGGCCAGCAGTCCCTGGCCCGCCGCCTCTTCGTAGCCCGTGGTCCCGTTGATCTGACCCGCGAACCAGACCCCCTCCAGCTCCGCCACAGAGAGATCCCGGCGCAGCTGCAGCGGGTCGAAGCTGTCGTATTCGATGGCATAGCCGGGTCGGAGGATCTCCGCCGCTTCGAAGCCCGGGAGGCTCCGCACCAAGCGCAGCTGCACCTCCGGCGGCAGGGAGGTGGAGAGGCCCGCCAGGTAGGTCTCCTCAGTTTCCAGACTCTCGGGTTCCACGAAGATCTGGTGCCGCCCCTTGTCCGGGAACTTCACGAACTTGTCCTCGATGGAGGGGCAGTAGCGGGGCCCCACCCCCTCGATGTGCCCGCCGTAGAGGCTGGACTGGCTGAGGTTCTCCCGCACAATGGCCTCGGTCTGGGCCGTGGTGTGGACGATGTGGCAGGGGACCTGCCGCTGGGGAATGGTGGTGCTGAAGAAGCTGAAGGGACGGGGCGGGTCGTCGCCCGGCTGGACCAGGAGGCGGCTGAAATCGATGGACCCGCTCGCGATCCGGGGGCTGGTGCCAGTCTTCAGGCGCCGGTGCCGCAGGCCCAGGCTCCGCAGCTGCTGGGCCAGATGGGTGCTGGCGGGTTCCCCGGCGCGACCCGCCTCCAGGCGCCGGGCACCGATGAGGACCTGCCCGTTGAGGAAGGTGCCGCTGGTGACCACCACGGCATCGCAGGGCAGCACGGAGCCGTCCAACAGCTCCACCCCCAGTAGGCCCCGGGTGCCCTCCCGCCAGACCAGCCGGGCGGCCATGCCCTGGCGCAGCTTCAGGTGGGCCGTGCGCTCCAGCAGCCGCCGGGCGGCGATGCGGTACTTGACCTTGTCGGCCTGAGCCCGGGGCCCGCGTACCGCCACGCCCCGGCTCTCGTTGAGGATGCGGAAGTGAATGCCGGTGGCGTCGATGAGACGGCCCATGGCGCCCCCTAGGGCGTCGAGCTCGCGCACCATGTGCCCCTTGCCGACCCCCCCGATGCTGGGATTGCAGCTCATCTGGCCGATCTGGTCGAGGTTCATCGTAAGCAGGGTCGTGGCCATGCCCATGCGGGCCGCAACCTGCGCTGCCTCAAGTCCCGCGTGCCCTCCGCCGATGACGACAACCTGCTGCAAACGCTCCTCCAGGGGGATCAGGATACCCTCGGGGCCCGGATCCCACCCGGCGGGCATGGGATGTGAGAAACTGAGGCCATGAAACCCCGACTGACCCCCGAGGAACGCCGAGCCCGTCGCCAGCGCGCGATGCGGCGGGGCATGTTCGTGCTGCCCTCCAGCATCACCATGGCCTCGATCTTCTGCGGCTTCTCCAGCGTGGTCATGTCCATCAACGCCGCCGGCGCGCGACCGGAGTACTACTTCCAGTGGGCCGCGGGCCTGCTGGTGCTGGCCGGGGTCTTCGACGGCCTCGACGGCCGGGTGGCCCGGGCCACCAACACCGCTACCGAGTTCGGCGTCCAGCTGGACAGCCTGGCCGACGTGGTGAGCTTCGGCATGGCCCCCGCCATCCTGGCCTACCGCTACGGCTTCTTCCACCTGGGCATCCAAGACAGCCACCTCCGGGCCGCTGGCTGGGCCGCCTGCTTCGTGTTCACCGCCTGTGGCGCCCTGCGCCTAGCCCGCTTCAACGTCAGTGTGGGCGCCGTGGACCCCCGCTACTTCGTGGGCCTCCCGATTCCCGCTGGCGCCGCCTGCGTGGCCTCGGTCATCATCTGGCACCCCACCCCGCCCTCGGTGACCTTCTGGGCCTACGCCTTTGCCCTGGAGCTATTCCTGGTGGGCCTGCTGATGGTGTCCACGCTCCGCTTCCCAAGCTTCAAGAAGAAGGCTGCCAGCCCCAGAACCTCCATGGTCACCAGCCTCAGCATTGTGCTGGTCTTTGCGATGATGATCCTGCTCCAGCACCAGTTCTTCATCGCGTTCTTCAGCACCTACGTCCTGCTGGCGCTGGCCCTGAACGTGGCCTGGAAAGTCGGCTGGCGCGGCATCGAATCCCCCCAGGACGCCGCGGAAGAGCCCGAAACCGTCAACTGAGCCGGGCGGAGTCGCTCGCGGATCAGGTCAGGATGCCCGCGATGCAGGCGCTCAGGAAGTTTGCCAGGGTGCCAGCCAGCATGGCCCGGAAGCCCAGTCGGGCCAGGTCGCCGCGGCGCTCCGGCACCAGCGCGCCGATGCCGCCCACCTGGATGGCGATGCTGCTGAAGTTGGCGAAGCCACAGAGGGCGAAGGTGGAGATGAGCCGCGCCTTCGCCGAGAGGTTGGTCATGGCGCCCAGGTCCAGGAAGGCCACGAACTCATTGACCACCATGCGCTTGCCCAACAGTCCACCCACCTGGCCTGCCTCGGACCAGGGCACCCCCATGAGGAAGGCCGGGACCTTGAAGGCGCCACCCAGCACCCACTCCAGGGAGAAGCCGGGATGGACGGCCTTCATCAGCCCGTTGATCAGATAGATAAGCGCGATGAAGGCGATCAGCATGACCGCGACGTTGAAGGCCAGCTGGCCGCCCTCGAAGGCGCCGCGGGCCGCCGCGTCCAGCACGTTGGCATCGTGGCAGGGGATGTCGACCTTTACCTCGCCGGCGGTCTCTGGGGCCTCGACTTCAGGCTCCAGCAGCTTGGCCATCATCACGGCCCCTGGCGCGGTCATGATCACAGCGGTGAGCAGGTGGACGATGTCCACATGCGCCACCTGCACATAGGCGACCATGATGCTGCCGGACACGTGGGCCATGCCCGCGGTCATGATGAGCATCAGCTCGCTGCGGGTCATGCGGGCCAGGAAGGGCCGGATGGTGAGCGGCGCCTCAGTCTGACCCATGAGGATGCTGGCGGCCACGCTGACGCTCTCGGCGCCGGAGACCTTCAGGAAGCGGCCCATGGCCCGGGCAGCGGCGGTGACCACCCACTGCATCACACCGAGGTAGTAGAGCACCGCGAAGATCGAGGCCACGAAGATGATGGTGGGCAGCACCGCGAAGGCGAAGACCATGCCCACCTTGCTGCCGGGACCGTCGGATAGGGACCCGAAGACGAAGCTGGCCCCCTCGTGAGCGTAGGTCATGAGGTGTTCCACCACGATGCGCATCTTGTCGAAGGTCGAGCCCACCAGGTTTCCCCGGAGGAGGCCGACGACGATGACGCCGAACAGCCCCCAGTTGAGCATCTTGTTCTCATAGGACGCGTAGCGGCGAAGCAGCATGGGCGCGAACATCAACGCCAGCACCACCCAGCCCATGCCCCGGGGGAAAGGGATGAAGGACAGCAGGCCAGCGAGGGCATCGCCCTTGAGGACGACCAGGGCGAAGATCCACTGGAGCCCCAAGCCCCAGACGATGGTCCGCCAGTGAATGGCCTTGCGGTTGTGGGAGAGGGCGTAGGCAAAGGCGATGAAGGCCACCATTCCGGCCAGGCCCATAAGACGTTCCATTTAGAGCTCCTAGAGTTCCTTATTGAGGGCCTCGACCGCCTGCTCCATGTAGAAGCGGGCGCGGCCCAGCAGGCCATCCCGATGCATCACCATGACCAGGGTGCAGTGTTCCATGGCGCCCATCATGAGGATCCAGTGCTGATCGGTGGCGAAGGCGACCTGCTTCACCTCGCCGAGGTCGAACTCCGCCACAGCCTCCTGGAGATGACGCTTCACCACGTGCTGGTAGGCGCCCAGGAACTGGAGACCTTCGTTGGAGACCTGGATGGTGCGGGCACACACGGGATCGCCGTCCCGGTCGTTGAAGGTCGCGGCCAGAGACTCCGGCACGTTTTCGATGAGCTTGTCCAGAATTTGCTGGAACATGGCGGGACTCCGGTTCTGCGTGCCCAAAGCATGACCGCGATGGGTGTCTATGGCAAAGCCCGCCGAGCCCCCAACCGGCGAGGCCCTCACTTCCGGAGGAATAGTGCCTCGAAGTCGCGGAGGGCCACCGGGTCCCCGTCCCGCTTGAGGGGGCCATAGAAGTCCTGGGGGCTCAGCTCGGCAAACTCGCCGAAGGTGGCCACATTGCCGTTGATATAGGCGATGAACTCATCCTGGCGCCCCTTGATGTAGCCCCGGAAGGGGCGGGACACCAGGCCCAGGATGGCCGAATCCAGGGCGGTCCAGGTCTCCAGGTGGGTCTCGAAGCCGTTCTTGCCCTCCCAGTATTTGTAGGAGGTCAGCATGCGGGCCCCCACCGCAAAGGGGGTCTTGAGGCGACCCCGCTCGGCCCGGCCCACCACCAGGTAGACCCGGTGCCCTGGGCGCTGATAGACCAGGCGCAGGCTGCCAGTGAGACCCCGGGTGTCGTTGATGCTCCAGGCGCCGTCCGGGTGGGTGAACGCATAGAAGGCCGGCACAAACTGGCAGTGCCGCCACATGGCCGCCCCCAGGCGCGGGTGGTCGAACAGCTTCTCCATGGTCGCCATCCGCACGTGCTTGGGCTGGGTCTTTGTGTCGAAGACGAAGTCCGCCCGCTGGATGATGTCCCGGGCTTCCTCCCGGGCCGCAGGCTCCAGCTGTTCCAGAAAGGCCGGGGGCTGGGCCAGCAAGGAGAAGGTCAGGAGGGCGGGGAACAGGGCACGCATGGGAAAACGCTATCACTTTCATGTTGGATCTTGACCCGGGAGTGCCCCGAACCGATGGGAAGGTCATGACTGCCCCGCTCCGCTATGTCCCCG
Organism: uncultured Holophagaceae bacterium; assembly: GCA_903843705.1. Classification (GTDB taxonomy): domain Bacteria; phylum Acidobacteriota; class Holophagae; order Holophagales; family Holophagaceae; genus Geothrix. The sequence continues at coordinate 9,440 of CAIMQW010000241.1, forward strand.
TGACACCCCTGGACGAGTTCCGGGCCTGCCTCGGCAACCACCTAGAAGACGACGGCACCTCCCAGGTCCGAATCCACCAGCTCATGGGCCAGCTCCGCCAGTTCACGCTGCCCGAGCTCGGGGACCGCCTGACCAGGGCCTCGGCCAGCATCGCCATGAAGCGGTTCGTCCTGGGACTCACCGCCAAGTTTGATTGGCCGGAGTGGGTGCCCTGGATCTTTCAGGTACTCCAGCAGGAGCCCGACCTTGGCGTCTTTGACGAAGGCTGTGCCGCCCTGGGCCGTCTGGAGCTCCGCTCGGCCCGGGAGGCCCTGCAGAAGCTCGCGGCTCTGCGCACGGACCCGGACCGGCAGCTCATCCTCCGCCGGGAGCTGGGCACGGCCGAGAATCAGCCTTTATCGTTTTATCTGGGGCGCTTGCTCGAGGGCGAGGGCAACCCCCGCCTGGCCCACCAGGGCGCCCGGGGTCTGGCCGCCGTCGCCGAACCGGAGGACTTCCACGCCCTCTGGGGAGCCCTTGTCGGCGCCGATCCCCTGGCCTTCCGTCTGCTGCTGCGAGCAGTCACGGAGCTGCCGGGAGAGCTCTCCGGCCCGGCCCTGCTCGAGCTGTTCCGGGAGAGCGTCCAGACCCTCCAGGACCTTGAGGCCCTGGAACGCCTGACCCATCGGCTGCAGACCGGAGCCCGCACCACCGCCCGGGCGGAACTGGCCAAGGCCCTCACCCTATGCCTGGAGGGTCGGCAGGACGAGGCCCTGCGGGCCCTCCAGGTCGCCCTTGAAGCCGGCGAAGCCGGGGACCCCCTCCCTTCCCTGGAGCATCTGCGGACCCAGGTGCACGGGCCCTACCAGCAGTTCATCACCGAGGCCCTGACCATCCTCGTGGAAGGCAAGGTCGCCCGGTTCAGCGCCATGGTGACCGAGGCCCAGGACACGGCCGCCAAGCAGAGCCTCGGCCTGATCACCACCCTGGACCTCGCCTGTGAGTGCTTGGTCCGCAAGGTCACCGGGGGCGAGCTGCCCGCAGACCTGGTTGTCCCGGTCCTCCAGGAGGCCTTCGACCAGGTGCCTGGCTGCGCGGGCCTGGACCTCGCCTTCTGCCGTCTGGTGCCGGCCCAAGACGAGGGGGCGCTGGACCGCATCCTCCAGGTACCGGATTCCAAGCGCCGCACCGCCTGCCTTGACATCCTCGGCGCCCGGGAGGAAGACGCCCTGGTGCCCTTCTTCCTGCGGGCCATGCAGGACACCATCGTCGAGGTCGGGCAGCGGGCCATGCACCACTTCGGCAAGCTGCCCTCCAGCTTCCTGACGGTCATGGGCCTCTTCGAGTCCGGCCAGCCCGAGCAGGTCCGGACGGCGCTCCGGATCTTCACAGAAAATGGCACCAAGGCCGCGGCAGAGCCGCTGACGGCCTACCTCAAGACCGATGTCCGGGACGACCTCCTGCTGGAGGCCGTGGAGGCCCTCGGGGCGATCCGGTGCCCCAGCGGGGCCCCGGTCCTCCTGGACCTGCTGCACGACGGCAAGCCCGCCCGCTTGCAGGAGGCCCTCGTGGAGGCCCTGGCAGCCCTGGCCACTCCCGAGGCCGGCCTGGGCCTGCTGGCGAAATCCGCCCACCTCAAGCTGCCACAGGTCCTCATAGTGGCCACCGAGGGACTGCTGGCAGCCTTCCCCGGCTTCGAGCGCCCGCTACCCCAGGACGCCCTGCCAGCTCTGGAACAGCTCATCACCCGCTGCTGCGACGAGCGCGAGGGTGAGGGCCAGCGGCTGCGGGCCATCCTCGCCACCCAGCACCTCTACTGCTTCGACCAGGACCTCTACTCCAGGCTCAAGGACCTGTTCTCAGACTTCCTCTTCGACCTCCGGACCAAGGGCGGTTGGGACCGGGAGACCAACGACCGGGTCTCGGCAGTGGTCAAGGAACTTGGCCGGCGCAGCGCCAGCCTGGAGCACATTGCCAGCAAGGAGGAGAAAGTGCGGACCCTGGTCCAGGCGCTGCCTCCCCATGGCCCCCCCCGGGCCGCGGCGCTGCTCACGCTCCGGGAGGCCCTGCAGGATCCGGAGTTCATCATGCGGACCGAGCTCTCCAGCGAGCTCGCGGCCTTCGTGCTGAACGACCTCCAGCGGAAGGATCTGGACTGGCGGGAGCAGGCGCGCCTCTGTGAGATCGGCGCCCTCACCCGGCACTTGGAGCTGGCCGAGCCCCTGAAGGAAGTCTTCAAGGGAGCAACCGGCTTGGGCCTGCGCAGCGCGGCCAAGGAATCGCTCCTGGCCCTAGGCCTCACCGAGGAGGAGATCTCCCGTCGGGCCCCCATCCAAACCATCCTCCTGCTGGAGCCCAGCTCCTTCTTCCGGAAGCGGCTGCTGGCCGCTCTGGGCCAGACCTGGGATATCCGCGACGCCGGCACCCGCACTGAGGCCGCGTCACTCCTGGCGGAGCGACCGGTGGACCTGCTGATCTCCGAGCAGATGGACGCCATGGGCGACCTGCGGCCCTGGCTGAAGATGCAGTGTGAGACCCATCGCTGCCGCCAGGTGCTGCTCTCCACGGCGGCCCGGGACGCCAGCACCACGGAGCCCTGGCTCATGGGCGTGCTCTATAAACCCTACGCACCCGATGCGCTTCTGAAAGCACTCGAGCCCTGATCAGAGTCCGGGCGGCTATGCTTTTTTTTAGACCCGAGGCCCCCATGCCCGCCCTCTCCCCATGGCTCCGACTCCCGGCCGCGCTGCTCTGCGTCATGCCGGTCCTGGCCCAGACTCCCGCCCAGGATGCGGGGCTGGCCGAGCGCCTCTACCGTAGCGGGGACCGGGCCTATTCAGACAAGGGCTACAAAGAGGCCCTGGAGACCTGGGCCCAGTTGCTCCAGGCTGCTCCCAGAAGCGTCTTCGCACCCCAGGTGCTGCTGCGGCTCGCCCGCCATCAGGTGGAGATCGAGCAGAAGCCCGAGGCGGCCATGCCTTACCTGGACCGCCTGCGGAGCGAGTTCATCAAGGCCCCCGAAGCCGCCGAGGGACTGCTGCTTCGCGGCGTCCTGCTGGCCCGGCAGGCCCGACGGCCCGCGGACCTCAAGGACGCCATGGCCGAGTTCAACCGGGTGCTGGATCTCTTCCCCGACGCTCCGGCCTGTGCCGAGGCGCGCCTCCAACTGGGGCGCGCCTGGCGCGACCAGGGCCAGGCGGGCCGGGCCCTCCTGTTCTTCATCGACGCCTTTCGCCTCCGCGAAGAGGGCCCGACGGCAGCCCCGGCGATGCTGGAGGCCGCCAAGGCCCTGGACACCCTGGGCGATCTGCCAGGCTGCCTGCGCCTGCTCCAGCGGCTGCGGGCCAAAGCGCCCCAGAGCCCCGAGGCCCGGGAAGCCGAGTGGCGCACCGCCGTACTCGTGAAGCAGCGCCTGCAGAAGCCCCCTCTCAAGAACGATGGCCCCTGGCCCGCCGGCCGGACCAAGTGGCTCAAGACGCCCATCCTCCTGGCCATGGCCCCGGATGGAGACCTGCTCCTGTTCCAGAACGACCTCGACCACGCCTTTCGCCTCCACGGGAGTGAGCTGACCCCCCAGGGTCCCGCCGCGCCCGGCACCCGGGCGATGGTTGTGGCCCCCTCTGGCCCCCTCTGGCTGCTGACCAAGGCGGGCCTCCTGAGGGAAGACTCGTCCACAGCCCTCCCCCTGGGCCAACTCGGAGCCATCTCCGGTGCCGCCCTGGACCGCTGGGGCACGCTCTGGGTGGCTGATGCCAAGACTCCGGCCCTGACCCTCTTTCCGCTGGAGGGGGCCTCGCGGACCATCGCCTGTCCCACGGCCTCCGCCCTGGCCTCCCTCCCCACCGGCGGGGTCATCATTGCTGCGGATGCAGACCGCAAGCTGCTGTTCCTGGATCCCGACGGCCAGCCCCGCACCATCGTTCCCTATGGTAAGGATCTGCCAGCGGCATTCCGGACCGTGACCGCCCTCGCCGCCGATGGGGCGGGGCAGGTGGCTGCCCTGGTGGACGGCGGCGAGTTCGGCGAAGGGGTCGTGATCTACGGCCCGGACGGCGCCGTGCTCCGGCAGGCGACCTTCAAGGCTCTCGGCATCACCGGCCGCATCACCTCCCTGGCCCTGGACCGCTCCGGTGGCCTGATCCTCTGCGACCGCCGCAACGACCTGCTGATCCGGTTGAACTGACATGCGCCTCCACCACTTCCTCCTCCTGCCCCTGCTCTGCGGCCTCCTCCTTGGGCAGGAGGCCGCCGTGAAGGACGCCTTCCTCCAGGCCAAGTCCCTGTGGGCCACCCAGGGCGACCGGGAAGGCGCCACGCAGCGCTTCGACAGCGTAGTGGCGGCCCTCGCGCCCAGGGGCATCGCGCTGGAGCCCGAGGGCGTCCAGATGCTCTGCGAGACATACAACTGGCTCGCGGTCCTGGATGACCGCAGCCCCCAGCACAAGCCTCGCGCCCAGGTACGCCTCCAGGCCCTCATCGACCTCAACCCCGACTTCGACGTGGATCGCGCCCTCACCTCTCAGCGCCTCGCCACCCAGTTCGACCGCATGAAGGGCGAGAAGCATGCGCTGGTCAAGCTCAGCCTCGCCCCCGAGGGCGGCCGCCTGTTCGTGGACGGCAAGACGGTGCCCGCCCTGCCCCGGAAGTACCTGCCCTTCGGCGTCCACAAGCTGGCCTATGCGCGGCCGGGGCACACCTCCGTCGAGCTCACCGTCGAACTCGGCCCCAAGGACGTGAAGACCGCGGAGTTCAAGCTCGAGCGCACCGCGTCGACCCTCACGCTCTACGTCCAACCCAGCGACATCGAAGTCCTGCTGGACGGCAAGAGCCTCGGGCATACCACCGGAAAGGCCGGGCCCGAAGCCGCGGCGCTGGCGACCCCCCTGGGCCTGCGCCCCGAGGACCTCTCTGCCGCCTTCGTCATCCCCGAGCTCCCTGCCGGCAAGCACCGCCTGGAGCTGCGCGCCCCATGTTTCCGGACCCGGGTCCTGGCACTGGGCGAAGACCTGGCGACACCCCCGGCCGATCACACCCTCGAGCCCATTCGCATGGAAGCCTCCAAAGGCTCGCTGTCCGTGGCCTCCGCCTGGCCGGGGGGCGAGCTCTTCCTCTCCGGTCAGAGCCTCGGGCCCCTGCCGGTGGTGAAGGCTCTGGTCTGCTCGGGGCCTTACGATCTGCTGGTGCGTTTCCCGGGAGGCGGCTTCTCCCAGCGCGTCACCCTGGAGGATAGCAAGGCTCTGGACCTCGAAGCCCGCCCGAAGCCCCGCCTGGCCTTTGCGGGACTCGAAGCCGGAGACTTCACCGGCCGCGCCCGGTTCCAGGCCCTGCTGGAGGCCCTGGGGGACCGTCTGCAGCAGCTCGCCTTCCTGCCCGCACGCACGGGTGAGGCCCCCCGGGATGCCCTCGCCCGCCTGAAGGCCTCCCGCGAGGCGGAGCTGGTCCTGCTCGCCTCCCCGGTCCAGGATCCGATCATCCACCGCGTGGAGCTGGTCCTCACCACCCTCGATGGCGAGGAGGAACGCCTGCTGGTGAAGCCCCTGGAACAGGATCCCCTCGGCACCCTCGCGACCCGCCTCAACACGCTGCCGCGCCTCATGGAGCCCAGCCTCGGCCTCACGCTGCTCGACGTGCCCGGAGAAGCCGGGCCCTGGGTGCTCGCGGCCTCGGAGGCGGCGCTCAAGGCCGGGATCCAGACCGGCCAGCCCCTGCTGCAGATCGAGGGCAAGCCCCTGCCTTCCGCCGAGGCCCTCCGGCAGCAACTGGGCTCCACAAAGGCGCCCCTCTCTCTCAGCCAGGGGGGAGCCGCCCTGACACTGCCCGTGCTCCAGGAAGCCCTCGAGCTGCCCCTGGGCTCGCCCGACCTGAGCTATCCCGCCGTCCTCAGCCACCTGCGACTGCAATACGCCGGGGCCAAGGGGGACGACGCCAACCTGGTCAAGCTCAACATGGCCCTGGCCCTGATGCAGTTCCGCCGCTACGACAAGGCCATCGAGCTGCTCCGTGACGCGCGGGTCACCACTGTGCGCGGCGTCAGCCAGGGTACCATTGACTATCATACGGGGGTCTGTTTTATCCACCTGGGTGCGACCTACCAGTCAGAAGCTGCACAGGCTTTCCGTCAGGCACTGAAGTATCCTCAGGCAACCCTCCTCGGTCCCGAGGGCCCCCTGGTCGCACCCCTCGCCCGGCAGGCCCTTGAAGATCTGAGGTAATTCGGAGGTGCCCATGCGTCATCAGCGCGGTGAAGGCAAGATCGGATGCCTGGTGTCCCTGCTCGTGCTCGGAGTGCTGGGCGCGGCCGCCTTCAAGGCCGTCCCGGTCTACTACGGCAACAGCGAGCTAATCGATGCCTGCGATTTCATCGCCTCGGGCGCCAGCCGCAAGCCCCTCGAGGTGGTCGAGCGCGAGGTGAAAGACAAGGCCAGGGAGCTCGGGGTGGTGGAAGCCCTGGCGGACAAGAACGCCATCCGGGCCAGCAAGGCCACCAACGGTGAGGCCGGCACCTGCACCATCGCCCTCCGCTACAAGCGCCCCATCGACTTCTACGGCGTCTACAAGTTCACCCTGGTGACGGACAAGCGCATCACCAAGCCCATCTTCGAAAACATCTCCTAGGCTGCTCGGCGGGAAATCTGGACCTCCGCTGTTAGCGCTTGCACCTGGGGGCGCCTCGCGGCAACCTGCCCCCATGCCTATGTCACTGCCTGACGACAACCGGCTCGGTCCCGGCGAAGCCCTGCATCCCGTGCGGGTGCCCGGCTCCAAGTCCGTCACCAACCGGGCCCTGCTGCTTGCGGCCATCGCCCCGGGCACGAGCACCCTCCGAGGTGGCCTTGAGGCCGAGGACACCAGCTGGATGCGCCAAGCCCTGCGGGAGCTGGGCTTCCCACTCGAGGAAGGCGCGAGTGGCTGGCGACTGCTCGGGGGCGCGCGGCCCCAGACCGAAACCCCCCTCTGGCTGGGGGCCTCGGGCACGACGCTGCGCTTCCTGCTGCCCTGGCTGGCCCTGTCGGCGCAGGGACCCCTCCGGCTGGAGGGCGATCTCCGCCTGTTCGAGCGGCCCCTGGGTCCCCTACTTGGCCCCCTCCAAGCGCTGGGAGCCACCTGGACCCCGGACGCCTCCGGGGCTTGGCTCCGGCCCGCTCCGGAGCCGCCCCGGCGGCTGGAACTCCAGGTTGACGCCCGGCTCAGCAGCCAGTTCCTGTCGGGCCTGGCCCTGGCCGCCGCCGCCCTGCCCGAGGACAGCACCCTCACCTGGACCTCCGTCGCCAGTTCCAGCTACCTGGACCTGACCACGCAGTGGCTCCAGCGGTTCGGCTGCGCAGCCGTACTTGAACCAGGCCGCTGGCACCTCCCCGGTGGCGATGTGGCAGCCCGGGACCTGGAGTTGCCCGGGGACTGGAGCGGCGCGGCCGCCTTCCTCGCCGCCGCTGCCGTCACCGGCCGCAGCCTGCGGGCGGGCCCCCTGGATCCCCGGGATGCCCAGGGGGACCGCGCCATGGCTGACATCCTGGCTGCCGCCGGCTGCCGGACCGCCTGGGTGGAACCCCAGTGCCTGGAGGTCTCCGGCAGACTGCTGCGCGGCCTGGACGCGGACCTGACGGAGTGTCCGGACCTCGGGCCCGTGCTGGCGGCCCTGGCGGCCCTGGCGCCCGGTCCCTCCGAGCTGCGCGGTCTGCACACCCTGCCCCTGAAAGAGTGCGACCGTCTGGACGCCTCTGCGGAGCTGGTCCGCTGGCTCGGCGGGCAGGCCGACATCCTCGGCGATCACACCCTGCGCATCACCCCGGGAGCGCCCTCGGCCCCCCGAGCGCCCTTCAATCCCCGGAACGACCACCGCATGGCCTTCGCGGCGGCTGTGGGCGGGCTCCGCTGTGGCGGCGAGTTGGAGGATCCCCACTGCGTAGGCAAGACCTTCCCCGACTTCTGGGGGGTCTGGCAAAGCATGCTCGGGCGCTGAAAGCCGCCTGGCTTGGCGACTGGAAGGCGCCCTTGGGGGCTCGATCGGGGCCGCCGCTGGGGGGACCTGCCTTGGGCCCTCGCGCCCATCAGCCAGGCCTGGCTCCTGGGCGGCCGAGAGGGGCGCCGGCCCCGCCTGGAGCAGGAGGCCCACCGGTCCGTTGGGCCCCAGGTCGCCCGGATGCCCACCCAATTCGAGCCCCGACCCGACCCGCTCTGGATCGCCCGCCTGCGGCACGGCAGCCCCGCCGTGGCCGCGACCCGGCGCGGAGCCCGGGAGGACGAGCTCCTTGCCTGGGCCTGGGAGACCCAGCTGGGCGGCGATGGGACCCGCTGGATGGCGGCGAGGTCGGTTGTTGGACCTGCCCCGGCGGCTACGCTGGGTGGCCGTGCTCGGCGCTGTCGATGACCAGGGCGTTCTGCATCTGCCGCTCTTTCTGGAGCTGATCCCCCCGGCGAGTCGGGCCCTGCCCCCGGGCCGGTGGGAGGAGCTCCTCGGGTACCAGGACGCGGACGGCCGCCTCTTGCCGAGCGGGCTCCTGCAGCCGAAGCTTCCCTGGCCCGCCCTCCAGCGCCATGCCGAGCCCCTGCTGCTGACGCCCCTACCTGAGGAATTGCGCCCCTTCCGGGCTTGTCCCTGGCTGAGAGCTGCCCGGCGAAGCCGCCGAGAGCCTCGGCCTGGCCCGCCCCGCCCTCTACGCCACCGCCAAGCGGTTGGGCGTGGACCTCGTCGCCGAGCGTCTCAAGCGTCCGGACTGAGCCTGCGGGACTGTAAAGAAAATCCTACCTCAGACGCGCCGACCGAAGCTCCGCTCAAGCTCCGCCAGGGTGAGCTTCTTGAGGATGGGCCGGCCGTGGGGGCAGGTGTTGGGGACGTCGCAGGCCAGGAGGTCCTGGATGAGGCGGAGGGCCAGGTCCGGGGGCAGGGCGTGGTGTTTCTTGATGGCGGCGCGGCAGGCCAGCTCGGCGTTCAGGTCGCGGCGGAAGGTGTTCATGTCCACGCGTCCCTCCCGTTCCAAGCGGATCATCAAGTCATCCAGGAGGGTCTGCGGGTCCCGTTCCGCCAGGAAGTCCGGCAGGCCGCGCACCACCAGGGCGTCCGTTCCAAAGGGCTCCACCTCCATGCCCGCGGCCTCCAGCTCGGGCAGGAAGGGGAGAAGGCGGGCCAGGGCCTCGGGGCCCACCAGCACCACCTGGGGCGGCAGCAGGGGCTGGATGGCCGGAGCGTGGCGGCGCAGGAAGAGCCGCTCAAAGAGCACCCGCTCGTGGGCCACGTGCTGGTCGATGATCCAGAGCTCTGGGCCGTCCGCCCCGGAGATCTCGGCCACCAGGTAGGTCTGCTGGAAGGCCCCCAGGTAGCGGATCGCAAGGCCGGTTTCGCTCCCCTCGGCCACCCCTGAGGGCGCCGCCTCGTAGGTATAGACCGTGTCCAGGGGCCGGGTATCAAATGCCTCGGCCATGGCCTGGTAGGCGGCGAGGCCCCCGCCGGAGTGGTCGGACCAGAGACGCGGGTGCTGAGGCGCCGCCCGGCGGGAAGGGTCCAGGTCGAACTCGGCGTCCATGGGCTTGGGGGGCAGTTCCAGGACTGATGCCAGGCCTCCGCGCAGCTTCGCCCAGGCCTCCTCTGCCGCGTTGCGCACCCAGGCGAAGATGCGCTGGGGCTCCCGGAAGCGCACCTCGGCCTTGGTGGGGTGCACGTTGACATCTACCGCCTCGGGCGGGACCTGCAGGAACAGCACCGCCGCCGGGTAGCTGCCCTTGGCGAAGGTTCCGGACCAGGCCTCGGACAGGGCGGCCAGCAGCAGGCGGTCCCGCACGGCCCGGCCGTTCACGAAGAGATAGAGCCGGTTGCGGTCCCGAAAGCTGAGGTCCGGCGGTGAGACAAAGCCCCGAAGCTGCCAGGGGGCCTCGCCGTTCACAAAGGGCACCAGCCTCCCCAGCTTGTCCCCCAGCAGGGGTGCCAGGCGCTGGCCCGGATCCTCCACTGGGGGCAGCACCAGGGGAGCGCCCCGGTCGGGCCGCAGGATCCAGTGGACGCCGGGCGAGCTCAGGGCCAGCCGCGCCACCACGCCCCAGAGCTGGGCGTGCTCGGTGTCCGTGGCCTTCAGGAAGCGGCGCCGGGCCGGCAGCTGGGCGAACAGATCCCGGACCGTCACGGTGGTTCCCCGGCTCCGGGGCGTCGGCGTGACCTCCTTGATGACGCCGAACTCGCAGCGCAGGCGATGACCCGCGCCCTCGGTCTCGGCGCTGGTGAGGTCAAAGCGGCTCACGCTGGCGATGCTGGGCAGGGCCTCCCCGCGGAAGCCGAAGGTGTCGAGATGGCCTAGGTCCTCGGCCGTGCGGACCTTGCTGGTGGCGTGGCGCTCCAGGGCGAGATACAGCTCGTCCCGGGCCATGCCCGAGCCGTCGTCCGCCACCTCCAGCAGGCGCTTGCCGCCCTCCTCCCAGGTGACCTCGAGGTGCCGCGCCCCGGCGTCCAGGGCGTTCTCCACCAGCTCCTTGAGCACCGAGGCGGGCCGCTCCACCACCTCCCCCGCCGCAATCTGGTTGGCCACCTGGTCACTGAGGATCCGGATTCTGGACATGGGGTAAAAGCTATCAGCTATCGGCGGTCGGCTGTCAGCTATCGGCTGTCAACCACCGCCAGTCTGGGCAGACTGGAACTATGAACCCACGCACCCTGCTCTTCTCCCTCGCCCTGCTGCCCGCCCTGGTGCAGGCGGCACCCCACACCCAGGCGCCGGACGCGGCCTGGCTGACGTTCACCACGCCCCACTACCGCATCCACTGCCCGGCGGCCTTCGAGGGCTTCGGCCGCGAGGTGGCGGGCCGGGTGGAGGGCGTCCACGCCCAGTACCTGGGCCTAGTGGGCTATGTCTACGAGAAGCCCATTGACATCGTGATCCTGGATCCGGTCATGGACAGCAACGGGATGGCCTTCCCCATCCTCCAGCGGCCCCACGTGGTGCTCTGGAAGACGGAACCCGAGGCGGATTCTGTAATTGGCCACCACCACGGGTGGGCGGAGCTGCTGGTCGCCCATGAGCTGGGACACATGCACCACCTGCTGCGGCCCCAGCGGAAGCCCAACCTCTGGCAGCGCTGGACTGCCGTCATGGGGCCCCTTCCCGGGAAGGCCCCCCGCTGGGTGACAGAGGGCTACGCCACCCTCATCGAAGGCAAGCTCACGGGCAGCGGCCGCCCCCACAGTGCCGTTCGCGCCGCGGTGCTGCGCCAGTGGGCACTGGAGGGGAAGCTCCCCGCCTACGAGGCCCTCAGCGGCAACGGCGGCTTCCTGGGCGGCAGCATGGCCTACCTGGGCGGCAGCGCCTACCTGGAGTGGCTGGAGACCAAGGCCGCCGACCCCAAGGTCTTCCAGACCCTGTGGACCCGGCTGGCGGGAAAACGCAACTTCGAGGACGCCTTCCTGGCCACCTTCGGCTTCGGCCCCCGGGACGGCTATCAGCGCTTTTGCGCAGAGCTGACCCACACGGCCTTGGAGCTGGAGCGCCGGGTTATGGCTCAGGGCCTGCGGGAAGGAGAGTTGTTCACCCAGCTGAAGGGGGAAGTCACGGACCTGTCCCTGAGCCCCGACGGCTCCAAGCTCCTGGCCCGCGTGCTGGATCCCAAGCAGCCCGGCCTGTACCTGTGGGACCTGAAGGCCCCGGTCGCCAAGAAGGCCAAGCCCAAGGACCCGGACGAGCCTGAGGACCATGCCTCTGCGGCGCCCGTGGTGGCGCCCAACCGCCGCCTGGGCCGCATCCACGGCGCCCTGCCCTGGAAGCCGGTCTGGACTTCCGCTGACACCATCGGCTTCCGGCTGCGACTGCCGGATGGGGAGGGTGTGCTGCAGGCCCAGCCCTGGCAGTGGCAGCCCGCAAAGGGGGCCCGCCCTGCGGCCTCGTCGCCCAAAACCAGTCGCGCGACGGTCCCCGCCTGGAAGGAAGTGGACGGCATCTGGAACCTGGTGGACGCCACCGGGAAACCCCTCACGCGCACCCTCGCTGCCGCCTGGAACCCCGCGGCCACGCCCGACGGGAAGTGGATCTACTACACCCAGCTCAGCGCCACGGGTCTCCAGATCCGCCGCCTGGACACCAGCCTGCCACCCCTGGAAGCCAAGGCCCTGCCGGTGGATCCCGAGCCCCTGGTGCGGGACATGGCCCTGCCGAAGGCCGACGAGCCCAGCCCCCTGCCGGCCCCCGTGGAGGTCGCGCCCCACGCTTATCGCGTCGGCGAGAGCCACGACAGCTTCTCTCTGGTGGGCTTCAGCACCTCCCCAGCCGGAGTCAGCACCCAGCTGGGCCTGGGCGGCAACGACATGCTGGGCCGCCTGAACTGGCAGGTGCTCGCGGGCCTCAGCCTTGGCAATGTCGGAGGCATGAGCCTTGGCAATCTTGCAGGTCCCCGGGGCGCCACGGCCGGGGCCTCCTGGCATGGCTGGCGCTGGGCGCCCTCCCTGCAGGTCTTCTCGAGCCTGGAGCGGCCCTCCCGTCAAGACTTCCTTGCCACCCAGGGCTTCGACCGCGAGCGCCGGGGCTTCGAGCTGGCCTTCGAGGAAGTGGACCAAGGCCGCCCCCGAAACACCCTGCGCCCCTATGTCGCCGTCGAGCGCGTGACCCCCACGGGAGGTACCGCCCTCGGCCGCTCCCTGGTGGGGGTGGACGCGGGGCTCGGAAACACCTGGAGCCGGAACGAGCAGGGTCTCCAGGCTTCGGTGGCAGTACAGGAGCAGCAGGGCCGCACCGACGGCCAGGCCTGGCAGCTGACCCGCGCCACCTTCCGGGTGGGGTGGATCAACCCCTTGGTGCCCCTCCGAGTGCAGGCCGAGGGCGGCCGCATTGGTGGGCTTCCCACGGACCTGGATCGCTTTCACCTGGGGGGTCTGCCCACCTCCCTCCTGCCCAGCGCCCTGGACGCCAACCGCGCGGTTCAGGCGGCCCTGCCCGCCTACACCGCCACCGGCAACCGCCTCCAGCGCCTGCGGGGGGAGCTGGGGAGTCCCTTCCGGCTCTACCTCGAGGCCAACACCCTCTGGCAAGATTCGTCCCCCAAGCCCAGGGCCCTGCGCGTCGCGGGCCTGGAACTCGACGGCCGGGGCTTGGGCCTGCCCCAGGACATCCTGCGCCGCCTCACCGGCAACCTGAGCTTCACCCTGGGGGTGCACCGCCCCCTGGATGGCATCATGAAGGGACGCACGGTGGGAACCTTCTCACTGCTCCTGCGCCCCTGAGATCCTCCCGGAATGCCCTTTCTTCTCGCTCTTGTTTTCATCCTCCTGGTCCAGTGGCTCCACCTGCGCTTGCTGCGGCTGGAACTGCCGGAGCGCACGCACCGATGGCTGCCCTGGCTCCTGGGCCTGATCCACATCCCCCTGGTGGTGTTCGCCCTCATGCGCATGGCCGCCACCGGCAACCACAGCGCCATGCCCCTGCTGCGGGGACTGGCCCGGGGCGGCTTCTACTTCCAGGCCTTCAGCGTGCTGCACCTGGTCATCGGCATGGTGGGCCAGGGGCTCTGGCGGCTCTCGACCCGCCTGGCCGAGCGGAGCGGTGCGGGCGAGGAGGCCCCGGAAGATCCGAGCCGGCGCACCTTCCTGCGGGTGGCCGCCGTGGCCAGCACTGGGGCCGCGGTCACCCTGGGCGGCAGGGGCTCCCGGGAGGCCTTCGGCGATCCGCTGATCACCCGTCGGGACTTGGCCTTCCCGGACCTGCCGGCGGGCCTGGATGGCCTGCGCCTCGCCCACCTGAGCGACCTCCATGCCGGTCCCCTGGTGGGCGCCGAAGCCCTCGGCCGCTGGCGGCTTCTCACAGAGCGGGAGCGCCCAGACCTGCTGGTCTTCACCGGCGACCTCGTGGACAGCCGCCCGGAGGAACTGGGCCCCCTCCTGGCCGCCTTCCGGGGCTTCGAGCCGCCTCTGGGCCGCTTCGCCGTGCTGGGCAACCATGACTACTTCGACGACCCCCGCCCGCTCTGGCGGGACCTGGAGCTCGCGGGCATCCGCTGCCTGGAGAACTGCGCAGCCCTGGTGCCCCGGGGGGGCGCCGTCCTCGCGGTATTGGGACTGCAGGACCCTATGGCCCGGAACGGCCAGTTCCGGCGCATGATCTTCGGCCCCGGCCCCCGCCCCAACGAAGCAGCGCGGGACCTGCCCGCCGACGCCTTCCGCATCTGCCTCAACCACCGGCCCAGTGAGTGGGAGCACGCCCTGGCTGCGGGCGCACGGCTCACCTTGTCGGGCCACACCCACGGCGGCCAGATCAATCCCATCCCGGGCTTCAGCAGCGCGCACCTCATCGGCCCACGCACGGACGGCCTCTACCGGCAGGGGGAAGACCTGCTCTACGTGAGCCGCGGCCTCGGCGTGGTGGGCTTGCCCATCCGCATCGCCGCCCCCCCCGAGATCGCGATCCTGACCCTCCGAAGGGGATAGCCTCAGCCCTTGACGAGCACCCACACGCCCACTGCGATGAAGGTGCAGCCCGCAGCCCACTTGATGGCTGCCTCGGGGATGTAGCGGAACAGGATGCCACCCACGGCCACGCCGATGGCGGTAGCGCAGACCAGGGCGGCGCTAGCGGCGAAAAAGACCGTCCAGACCTGGCCGCTGCGCACCGTCGCCGTCATGGCCGCAAGCTGAGTCTTGTCGCCCACCTCCGCGAGGAAGACGGTGACGAAGGTGGTCCAGAACAGCGAGCGGATCATAGGGCTCCTTTACATTCCTGCGGACTCTCAAGCGTAATGGAAGCGGTTCTGCGGCACACTGGTCAGATGGTGCTCGACCACTTTGACCTCCCCACCACCTACGTGGACACGCCCGAGAAGCTGCAGGAGGCCCTGCCCCTGTGGCATGCGTCCGGACTGCTCGCCGTGGACATCGAGTGCAGCCTCACGGGCATGCACCACTGTGTCCTGGCCTTAATGCAGGTTGCGACCCACGACCAGGCCTGGCTGGTGGACCCGCTCCCCCTCCAGGACCTCATGCGCCCGGCTCTCCAGGCCATGGGGCAGGTGCCTTGGATCGTCCATGACTTCTCCGGCGACGGCATCGTCTTCAAGCGCCTCTACGATGTCGTGCCCGACAGCATCTTCGACACCATGCTGCTGTCTCGGGCCCTGGGCTACCCGCAGCCGGGCCTGAAGACCATGGCCCGCCTCAAGCTCGGCCTCGACATCCCCAAGGAAGAGCAGGACTCCAACTGGATGCTGCGCCCTCTGCGGGACTCCCAGATCAGCTACGCCAGCCGTGACGCGGCCCTGCTCCTGCCCCTGCTCCGCACGCTGGCGGATGAAGCTGAGACCAAGCGGGACCATCCGGAGATCGGCCCCCGGCTCGCCAGCCTGCCCAAGGAGATCCGCCACCTGCTGCGCCGGATCCGCGCCTACGGCAACCCCAAGCATGACCCTATTGTGGACAAGGCAAGGCACCTCGGGACCCTGGCCATGGAGCGGGCCCGGCAGCTCACGACCATGCGCTGGGTCTGGGGCAACGAGGGTGACGTGGCCGCCGTCATGGAGCTGGGCAACCGCTGGATCCTGGCCCGCCTGACGCATCCGCCCGCCACTCGGGAAGCCCTGGAGCGGACCATGCCCAACCCCCGCTTCCGCCGGAAACGCCTGGACGCACTCTGGGCGGTTTTCGAGGCGGGGCCCCATGAAACTCAGGAAGAGGCAGAATCGGCCGATGGGTTGATCTGGAACAACCCGGGAAACCCATGACCCTCTCCCCTGACCTCCCTGTCGATGACGGCATCCTGCTGAGCTTCCCCAAGGGTCTGGTGGGCTTCCCGCAGTTGACGGACTTCCGGCTCTTCGAGCCGCTGGATGGCTACCCCCTGAAGTTCCTGCAGGCGGTGACATCTCCCGAGATCTCGTTCACCTGCATCGACCCAGCG
This sequence comes from uncultured Holophagaceae bacterium, assembly GCA_903843705.1. GTDB lineage: Bacteria > Acidobacteriota > Holophagae > Holophagales > Holophagaceae > Geothrix. The sequence goes on from CAIMQW010000241.1 coordinate 25,273, forward strand.
GCCGTCAAAAGTGACTACGAAGTCCCCCTGGGCGAGGAGGACTCCGAAGCCCTTGCCCTGGCGTCGAATCAGGACGCCATGGTGCTGACTCTGGTGGTCATCCCCGAGGATCCCCGCGGAATGACCACCAACCTGGCCGGCCCGCTCGTCATCAACGTGCGCACTCTGACCGGCTTCCAGATCGTGCTCAACTCCGACAAGTTCCCCCTGCGCTACCCAATCCTGGCCCAGGACTGAGTAAGCTCTGGTAGCCTTCCAGCATGCTGGTCATCACCCGGAAGCAGGAGGAGTCCATCATCATCGACGGTGAAGTCGAGGTGATCGTACTCGGCATCACCAAGAATGGTGTGCGTCTGGGCATCAAGGCACCCCGCAACGTGCAGGTGCACCGACGGGAAGTGTTCGAGGCCATCGCCGCCGAGAACATCGCTGCCATCGAGGCTAAGGCCCCGGTCCGGGCTGCCGCCGCCCTGCTCCGGGCCGCTCAAGTCAAGAACCCCGGGGACCGATAAAGGCCCATCGAGGTCCTCGTGGAGGTTTCTCCCGCCGGTGCCATTGCCCAGAGTCAGGCCCTACTCCAGAGTGGCGTCGCCGTAGGCGTCCTCAGGAAGAGCCTCGACATCGAGGCCCAGCAGGGGGCGGCCCTGGTGAAGCTCATGGACCAGGCCGCGGGTCTGGGCCAGCAGATCGACACCAGCGCGTGATGCCGATTGGCATTCAAAGGAATAGGGCCACCACCAAGGCTTGTGGTCTGTTTTCCCTTGTGGAGGGATTGGAGCCCTACCAAACCTAGCCGCGTAGTGCTCCATCCATAGCCTCCGGTTTGGGTGGAGGTGAAGCGCGGTGTTGTATTAGTCAAAAACTGTCCATTTCGATGAATTAGAATAGAGGTTCATGCTTCGCAAGGTCACTTACGCCCTGTATCCCAACGCGACCCAGGAGGCCGCGCTGTTGGATATGAAGGGCTCCCACTTGCGCCTGAGCAACGCTGCCCTGGAGCAGCGGATCTCGGCGTATCGGCGTTGTGGTGTGACTGTTCGGTTTAAGGACCAGTGCAAGGACCTGACGGACCTGCGGGCCGCCGATCCTGAGTTCAAGGCCCTGAATGCGCAAAGCTCCCAGGTCACTCTCAAGCGGGTTGATCTGGCCATGCAGGCGTTCTTTCGCCGGATTGGCCGGGGTGAGACCCCTGGATTCCCCCGGTTCAAGTCCTTCGACCGGTTCTCCGGGTGGGGCTATAAGACCCACGGGGACGGCTGGAGGCTGACCCCAGGCAAGGACTTTCACCACGGGCGCCTCCGGCTGGCCGGAATCAGGAACCTCCGCATCCGTGGCAAGGCCAGGTTGAAGGGGGAGCCCGTCACCTGTGAGATCAGCCACAAGGCTGGCCGTTGGTATGCCTCCATCTCCCTGGAGGTCCGTCCGAACCGCGAGTGCGGGGCCGGTGCGGCTGGCCTGGACTGGGGCGTGGAGACCTTTGCCACCCTGGTCCATCCCGATGGCCGAATCCAGGAGATCCAGAATCCACGGTGGGTGAAGCAGGCTGAGGACGCTCTGGCCGAGGCCCAGCGGGTGATGGCCCGCCGGCAGGGGCCGGTGGGCCGAAAGCCCTCGAAGGGCTGGCTGAAGGCTAAACGCGAGGTCACTCGCATCCAGCGCAAGACCGCAAACAAGCGGCGCAACTTCCTCCACCAGGAGTCCAACAGCCTGGTGAAGGCGCTCGGGCTCATCGCCACCGAGGTTCTGAGCGTGAAGGCCATGACGGCTTCCGCCAAGGGCACCGTGGAGGAGCCCGGCAAGAACGTGCAACAGAAGGCGGGGCTGAACCGGGGCATCCTGGACACAGCTCCGGCAGCATTCCTATCCATCACGAAGGCAAAGGCGGAAGAGGCCATGGCGGAGTGGGTGGATGTCCCAACGAAGTCGGTGAAACCGAAGCAGACCTGCAGAAAATGCGGCAGCCAGCGCAAAAAGACGCTGGCTGACCGAACGCATGTCTGCGAGGTCTGTGGTCACACCGAGAAGCGGGATGTGAATGCGGCGTGGGTAATGCTGAATTGGGCCCTTTGGGGCAGTGCAACGGGCAGGGTATCGGCCCGGCATGGCGGCGCGACGCGAGTCGCTCCAAGTTGCGAAACTCCATCCATACCGTGAGGTTGGGTGGGGTAGTTCATTTGAGATAGGGCGCCAGGTAGCGGCCCGTAACGCTGCTCTTCTTCCGGGCGATCTCCTCGGGGGTGCCCACGGCGATGAGGCGGCCCCCCTCGCCGCCGCCTTCGGGACCCAGGTCGAGAATCCAGTCGGCGGTCTTGATGACGTCCAGGTTGTGCTCGATGACGATGATGGTGTTGCCCGTCTCCACTAGCCGGTTGATGACCTCGAGCAGCTTCTGGATGTCCTTCAGGTGCAGACCGGTGGTGGGCTCGTCCAGGATGTAGACCGTGCGGCCCGTGGCCCGCTTGCTGAGTTCCTTGCCCAGTTTCACGCGCTGGGCCTCGCCCCCAGAGAGGGTTGTGGCGCTCTGCCCCAGGCGGATGTAGCCCAGGCCCACATCGATCAGCGTCTGCAGCTTGTTGGCCAGCACGGGGATCGGCGCGAAGAGGCCCAGGGCCTCCTCCACTGTCATGTTCAGCACATCGGAGATGCTCTTGCCCTTGTAGTGGATCTCCAGGGTCTCGCGGTTGTAGCGCTTCCCCTTGCACTGCTCGCAGGTGACGTAGACGTCCGGGAGGAAGTGCATCTCAATGCGCAGGAGGCCATCGCCCTCGCACTTGTCGCAGCGGCCGCCCTTGACGTTGAAGCTGTAGCGGCCGGGCGCATAGCCCCGAGCCTTGCTCTCGGGCAGCTGGGCGAAGAGCTCCCGCAGAGGCGTGAACAGCCCGGTGTAGGTGGCCGGGTTGCTGCGAGGTGTGCGGCCGATAGGCGCCTGGTCGATGTCGATGACCTTGTCGATGGCCTCGAGGCCCTTGATGTCCTTGTGCTTGCCGACCAGATGCACGCCCTGGTGCAGTTGGTTCGCGAGCGCCTTGTAGAGGATTTCGTTGACCAGGGTGCTCTTGCCCGAGCCACTGACCCCAGTCACGCAGGTGACCAGGCCGATGGGGAAGTCCGCGTCCACCTTCTTGAGGTTGTTCTCCTCGGCGCCCAGCACCGAGAGGAAGCCCCGCTTGGCCTTGCGACGGATGCGCGGCACGGGAATGGCGTCGCGGCCCGCCAGGAAGTCGCCCGTGATGGAACCCAGGGTGTCGCGGATCTCCTCGGGGGTGCCCTGGGCCACCACGAAGCCGCCGTGCTCGCCGGCGCCGGGGCCCATGTCCACCACGTGGTCCGCGGCGAGGATGGTCTCCAGGTCGTGCTCCACCACCAGCACCGTGTTGCCCAGGTCCCGCATCTCCTTGAGGGTGCGGATGAGCTGCAGGTTGTCCCGCTGGTGGAGGCCGATGCTGGGCTCGTCCAGCACGTAGAGCACACCTTGCAGCTTGGAGCCGATCTGGGTGGCGAGGCGGATGCGCTGGCCCTCGCCGCCGGAGAGCGTCGCCGCGCTGCGGTCCAGGGTCAGGTAGCCAAGGCCCACGTCGTCCAGAAAGCCCAGGCGCTCGCGAATCTCCTTCAGCACCTTCTCGGCGATGACGGCGTCCTTGCCTTCCAGGGCCAGGTCGCCAAACCACTTTCGGGCGTCGCGCACGCTCTGTGCCGCGACCTGGGCGATGTTCAGGCCGCTTACGTAGACCGCCAGCACCTCGGGCTTGAGCCGCTGGCCCACGCAGACCTCGCAGGGGATGATCCGCATGGACTCCTCCAGCTCCGCCTGGATCTCCTCGCTGGTGGTCTCACGGTAGCGGCGCTCGAGGTTGCCGATGATGCCCTCGAAGTGGTGGACGAAGTCGTAGTGGTTTTTATTGCGCTTGCTCTCGTAGGTGAAGCGCATCTCCTTCTCGGTGCCATGCAGCAGCAGGCGGCGGATGTCCGCCGGCAACTTCTTCCAGGAGGTGTCGAGACTGAACTTCAGCTTCCGCGCGAGCTGGTCCATCATCTGGGACCGCCAGCCATCTTCCGACACGCTCTTCCAGCCGCTGGCCTGGATGGCTCCCTCGCTGATGGCGAGGTTCGCATTCGGTACGATCAGCTCCTCGGCGAACTGGCGCTTGAAGCCCAGCCCGTCGCAGGTGGGGCAGGCACCGTAGGGCGTGTTGAACGAGAATGAGCGCGGCTCCAGCTCCGGCAGCCCCTGGCCGAACCGGGGGCACTTGGGCTTGTTGCAAGCCAGCTTGCTGGAGAAGAAAGTCTCGGCGCCATCGAGGTCGAGGAGGGCGCCGCCCTCGGCCAGGTTGCACGCGATCTCCAGGCTGTCCGCCAGCCGCGACTGGATGGACGGCGACACCTTTAGGCGATCGATGACCACTTCGATGGTGTGCTTCTTCTGTTTGTCGAGGTCAGGAACGCCCTCGGTGAGATCGAGCATCTGGCCATTCACCCGGGCCCGGATGTAGCCACGCTTCATCAGGTCCTGGAGCAGCTTCTTGTATTCGCCCTTGCGGCCCCGCACCACCGGCGCCAGGATCTGCAGCTTCGCGCCCTCGGGCCGCGCCAGGATCTGGTCGGCCATCTCCTGGATGGTCTGGCTGGCGATGGGCTCGCCGCAGGCCACGCAGGTGGGCCGGCCCGTGCGGGCGTAGAGCAGGCGCAGATAGTCGTAGATCTCGGTCACGGTGGCCACCGTGGACCGGGGGTTCTTGCTGGTGGTCTTCTGCTCGATGGAGATGGCCGGAGACAGCCCCTCGATGCTGTCCACATCGGGCTTCTCCATCTGGTCCAGAAACTGGCGGGCGTAGGCCGACAGGCTCTCGACGTAGCGCCGCTGGCCTTCGGCGTAGAGAGTGTCGAAGGCTAGGCTCGATTTGCCCGAACCCGACAGGCCCGTGATCACCACCAGCTGGTTGCGAGGCAGCGACAGGTCCAGGTTCTTCAGGTTGTGCTCGCGGGCACCCTTGATGTGGATGTGTTCCATAAGTTCTCCAGTTTACTCCGTTTTTTTTTCGCTTTCACGCCTTGCGTCTAGAATCATGGGATGCATCCAGCCGACCTGGCGATCCTGCTGCACCGAGCCCTCGAGGTGCGCTTGGCGCGCCTACAGGAACTGCTGGGCCAGGCGCACTGGTCCGAAGACATGGAGCAGCTGCACCAAGTCCGGGTGGCGGCCCGGCGCCTAGGCGCCGTGCTGGACCTGGTGGACCCGGAGGTCTATCCGGGCCACAAGGGCCAGCGGCGAGCGCTGAAAGGCCTGGTGGACGTACTGGGCCTCCCCCGGGAACTCGATGTCCATGCGGACCACCTCAGGGCGCACCATCTCGAGGCCAGGAGCACCACCCAGGCGGCCGTCATCGAGCACCTGCTGGAGCAGGTGGACCGGAGCCGCGCGAAGGCCCGGCGGACCATGGCCAAGGAGCTGCACCGCCTCCGGCTCCCGGACCTGGCGCGGCTGCTGGAGGTGCCCGCCCTGCCCGAGCCCTTCCAGCGCGCCACCCTACAGGAGGCTGCCTGGACCTGCCTGGAGCCCCGCATCGCCGCCGCCCTGGGCGACCTGGCGGCGCTCTCGGCCCAAGAGGATCCCACAGCCCTGCACAAGGCCCGGGTCCGGATCAAGAAGCTGCGCTACGCCGTGGAGGCCCTGGAAGGCGCCTTCGCCCTGCCTCCGGAGCCGGTGCAGAAGAAGCTGCGGGAGCTGCAGACCCTGCTGGGGAACCACCATGACCTGGCGGCTCTGGAGGCCCTGCTCTGGAAGGCCGAGGCCCGCCTCCGCTCCCACGACCGCGCCACGCTGTGCGGGGGTGTCCTGGAGCTCCTCGGCGATGTGGCTGAGGCCCGCCGCTCGGTCTTCTGCGCCTTTGTCACCGCCGCCGAGGGGCAGGATCCGGCGATCTTCGGCGACGACCTGAGGCCGGCCCTGGGCCTACCTCTGCTCAAGGAGAGCCGGCCATGAGCTTCTGGCAGGTGCGGCTCCGCCCTCTGGCCTGGCTGCGCAGCCTCCACGCGAAGCTGTTCCTGCTGCTGGGGCTGGTCACCAGCGTGCTCACCGTGGCTGTGGCCTACTCCATCGTGCGCAATAGCCGGCGTGAGCTAGAGAACTACTCCAAGCGGTTGACCATCGAGACCGCCGCCACGGTGGAGACGGACATCCTGGAGCGGGACCCCACCTTCAAGGACCCGGACAAGCTGGACCAGGTGCTGGCAAGCATCGCGGGGCCTGACCGTAGCATCTTCCAGATCGATGTCTTCCGCCGGGTGGGCAAGGGTAACGAGGTCGACCTGGTCCGCTCCTCCGGGGACGAGACCCTAGTGGACTGGGGTCCCGAGATCGGCTCCTACCTATCCCTGCCCGGTCCCCAGGCCGAGCTTGTGGACCTCAACACCGGGCGGCAGGCCTGGAAGGTCTACCTGCCCATCCGCAGCCGCAAGGGGAACCAGCCCCCCCTGGGCCTCATCCGCGCCTACTGCGACCTGGAGCGCTGGGAGGTGGTCTGGGACAACAACCTGAAGCGGACCTACCGCACCCTGCCCGGCGTGCTGCTGGGCGAGTTCATCCTGCTCTGGCTCATCCTCCGCGTGCTCATCAGCGACCCCATCGAGGCCATGGCGCTGACCATGCAGCGGCTGGAGCGGGGCGAGTCCGGCGCCCGTGCGCCGGTGCGGCGCAGCGACGAGCTGGGCCTCATCGCCGCCCGTTTCAACGACATGGCCGTGCAGCTGGAGCTGGCCGGGGAAGAGCGCGAGGCGCTCATCCGCGAGATCCGCGGTCTCAATACCAACCTGCAGGACCGCATTGATGTGGCCCTCTCGGAGCTGCAGACCAAGAACCGCGAGCTGGCCGCCCTGGTGGAGCGCAACGCCCTCCTCCGGGAGGAGCTGGGGGCCCAGGAGCGCCTGGCCGTGGCCGGCCAGCTCACGGCCACCTTCGCCCATGAGGTAGGAACACCGCTGAACCTCGTCACAGGCCACCTGCAGCTGCTGGACACCCAGAAGGACCTGCCGGACAAGACCCGGGAGCGCCTCCGGGTGATCCACGGGCAGATCCAGCGGGTGGGCGACATCGTTCGCCGCCTGCTGGACCTCACGCGGCGCCCCCAGCTCCAACAGCAGGCTCAGTCCTTCGCGGACCTGTTCGAGGATCTGCAGCAGCTCTGGGCTCCCACCCTGGCAGCCCACGGCGTCACCGTGGAGGCCGCGGCCCCCACCGACTGCTGCCTCGACGTGGACCGCAAGCAGATGGAGCAGCTCTTCCTGAACCTCATGAACAATGCCATCGACGCCATGCCTGTCGGGGGCTCGGTCCGGATCTCCGTGGCCCCCGGCGAGGAGAGTTCCCCGAGCGGACTCTGGTGGGAGCTGCGGTTCCAGGATTCGGGTCAGGGCATCCCCGCCGAGCTCATGGGCAAGGTCTTCCGCCCCATGTTCACGACCAAGCCCGAAGGCGAGGGCACGGGCCTAGGCCTCAGCATCTGCCGCGAGATCGTGCGGAACCACGGCGGCGAGATACGCATCGACAGCACCGAAGGCACCGGCACCGCCGTCGTCTTCACCCTGCCCGGCGCCCTACCCGCCTGAGAAATCACTCCGCGAGACGATCACAGAGAAAAGGCGCCCCGCAGTTAACAAAGTCGCGCGGCCCTCAGTTCCCTTTTTGTGTTCTTTGTGCCCTTTGTGGTTAAACCTTCTTCACAAGAAAAGCTGAACCACAAAGAACACAAAGGGCACATAGAAAAACAGCCACGGATCTCTTTGAGGTTTTTGCTGTCTGCGTGGTGATGTCCTTGTTAGCCCAATGCCAGTGTCAGATCTCGACAACTTCGATGTCGCCCAGCTCTTCCTCCAGGAAGCGGCTACCCACTTCCTTCAGGCGGCTGCTTGCGTCCGTGAGCTGGACCCGCAGGGACCCCCGGGCACTCTCCGTGCGGTAGCCAAGGCTGCCCTTCAGGAGCCGATCCACGGCCTTAGCGGTGACACGGCCGCTATCGATCCAGTGGGTGCCCGGGCGACTCCGCTCCAGGCTCGTCATCAGGGTCGGGTAGTGGGTGCAGCCCAGGACCACGCTCTTGACCTCGAAGGGGATTTGGTTCATGTAGCGGCGGCAGATGCTGTCCGTGACAGGGTCATCGAACCAGCCCTCCTCTGCCAGGGGCACCAGCAGGGGGCAGGCCACGCTGAAGATCACCTTGCCGGGATCGCGGCGGCGGATGGCGACCTCGTAGGCCTCGCTACTGACGGTGGCCAGGGTGCCGATGATCCCGACGGCGCCGGGGCGCTCGGCCGCGGCCTCCGCGCCGGGTTGGATCACGCCGATGACCGGGCAGGGACTGACGGCCTGCAGGGCATTGAGGCCGTGGGCGCTGGCGGTGTTGCAGGCGATGACGACGAGCTTGGGATCGTGGCGCTGGAGCAGCTCACCCATCTGCAAGGTGTAGCGCTCGATGGTCCGGTGGCTCTTGGTGCCGTAGGGCAGCCGCGCCGTGTCCCCGAGGTAAACGAGGTCCTCCTGGGGCAGTAGCTGGCGCAGCGCGTGGATTACGGTCAGGCCGCCGATGCCCGAGTCGAAGACGCCGATGGGCTGGTTGGAGCGCGTCATGCGGACACCCGCACGGCGAGAATCGCAATCCACTCGCCCTCAGTGAGCACCTTCTCGGGCCGGAAGCCCTGGGTGATCAGGCTCACCAGGGCCTCGTCCGTGCGCTCCGCCAGGATGCCGCTGGCGATGAGCCAGCCCCCAGGCGCCGCGACCTCCGCCATGCGGGGCAGCAGCTCCTGGATGGTCACGAGCAGAATGTTGGCGAGCAGGCCCATGTAGGGGCCGGTCACCCGCGGATGGTCCAGGGTGCCGACGAAGCTCGCATAAGGGGTGGCGCCCTTCAGCAGGTGCGCATTCAGCTCCATCAGTTCGTGCATGGCCGGGCCGCAGTCCGGGTCGATGTCGAAGGCTGTGAGGCCCTGTCCGCCCAGCAGGAAGGCTGCCAGCGACAGGATGCCCGTCCCCGCGCCGATGTCCAGGACCGGTCCCTGCAGGCGGCCGGCGTCGGCGAGCTCCTCCAGTAGGGTCATGCAGAGCCGCGTGGTCTCGTGGCCACCGGTGCCGAAGGCCAGGCCCGGATTCACCACTAGGTCAATGCGATCCGTGGGTCCCGGCGTTTGCTCCCAGAGGGGACGCACGTGGAACCGCGAACCCACCCCGAAGGCACCGAAGCCCTCGCGGCTCTTGGCCAGCCAGTCCTCATCGCCGAAGCTCTCAGCCGCCAACAGGCAGACGCCGGGAAAGGCCGCCAGGCCCGCGGCGTCCGGTGGCGCTAGGTCCGGCGGGAAGTAGGCATAGCAGGCCCGGGGCGGATCCGCCTCGCGGTAGAAGGCCGAGGAACCCACCGCCTCCAGCCAGGCGCAGAGACCTTCCTCCTGGGGATCCGGCACGCCCAGTTTCCATCGCAGATGTATCGCGCTCACCATCCCGAGATCTTAGCAGGAGCCTATTCCGGCTCCGCCTCGGCGGGATCCTCGAGGTCCAGGCGCTTCATCTTCTCGAGGAAGGTGGTGCGCTTGAGGCCCAGCAGATCCGCGGCGCGCTTCTTGTTGCCCCGGGTGATGGCGAGGCTCTGCAGCATCAAGGTCTTCTCCATGCCCGACACCACCTGGTTCAGGTCCAGGCCCTCCGGCGGCAGGTCCATACCGAAGGCCGGGGCCGGCTCGCGGGGAGCGAAGGCTTCGGTGAACCGGAGCTCGGTCACCGGGCCCGGCTCCGCGCCCAGGTCGCCGCGGCGCTCGGCCAGGAAGGCGAAGTCCTCCCGGGTGAGCACGGGTCGCTTGTCGGACAGAACAATGGCCCGCTCGATAGCGTTCTCCAGTTGGCGGACGTTGCCGGGCCAGGGCAGCGCCATGAGCAGCGGATCCACGCTGGGGTGCAGGGCCTTGGGGTAGAGTCCGTGCTCGCGGGCCTTCCGGTTCAGGAAGTGCTGGGCCAGGAAGGGCACCTCCTCCGGCCGGGCGCGCAGGGGCGGCATGGTGATGGGCACCACCTCGAGCCGGTAGAAGAGATCCTCCCGGAAGCTGCCGTCCTGCACCTTCTTCCACAGGTCCACGTTGGAGGCGGTCACCACCCGCACATCCACCTTGACCGGAGCGCCGCCACCGAGCGGCTGCACCTCGCGCTCCTGGAGCACCCGCAGCAGGCGCACCTGGGCCGCCAGGGGCATGGTGCCGACCTCGTCGAGGAAGATGGTCCCGCCATGGGCCTCGCGGAACTTGCCCGGGGTGTCCTTGCGGGCATCCGTGAAGGCGCCCTTGTTGTAGCCGAACAGCTCCGACTCCAGCAGGTTCTCGGGGATGGAGCCGCAGTGCACGGCCACGAAGGGCTGGTTCGCATCGGCGCTCATGCGGTGGATGGCGCGGGCGATGACTTCCTTGCCCGTGCCGCTTTCGCCCAGGAGCAGGACCGTGGCCCGGGTGGCGGCGGCGCTGCGGGCCCGCGCCAGGACATCCTGCATGGCGGTGCTGGCGCCCACCAGCCCGTAGGCCAGGGCCTGCGAGGCACTCAGCTGTGTGGTGGGACTGGAACGGGGACGCAGGCCCGGCACCGGCGGCTCAGGTCCCAGCACCCCCCAGCGCACCGAACCCAGGGCGCCCCAGGCGGCCAGTGCCTTCGGTTCCAGGGCGGGCCCGTCGGCTTTCAGGGCGAGCAGGATGGGCAGGGCGCCCACCTCGGCCATCATGTGGTTCAGTTCCGGCGGGGGCACAGCGCTCTTCACGCTGATCACCCAGAGGTCCACCTCCCGGGGCGCCAGCGCGGGCAGCGAGCCGCGGTCCGCGGTGACCTCCCAGAGCGCAGCCCACCGATGCTCCAGCCCCCCGGTGTCGTCCCCGAGGGTGGACCAGTGCAGGCGGGGAAGCGGGGCCATAAGCTCCTTGGATGAAATCTGCCTGGAGGGCGGTCAGAGATGCCACGTCAGAAAAATGACTACAGAAAAAAGATACTTGCTTCTCGGCGTACGATGGAAGAAACACTACCGGAGGTTTCCATGTCCCTCACGGAATCCACCATGGTTGCCCTAGGCTCGGCCTGTCCTGACTTCACCCTGCCCGGCGTGGATGGTCGCCTCTGGTCGCTGCACGACTTCCATACCCCCGCGCTCCTGGTGGTGGCCATGTGCAACCACTGCCCCTATGTGCAGGCCATCGATGACCGCCTGAACCAGCTGGCGCAGGCCTATGCCGGGCGTTGCGCCGTGGTGGGTCTCAACGCCAACGACGCCGTGACCCACCCCGAGGACAGCTTCGAGGCCATGCGCCGCCGCGCCCTGGCCCGGGGCTATGCCTTCCCCTACCTCTGGGACGAGGAACAGGCCGTGGTGCAAGCCCTGGGCGCCGTCTGCACGCCTGATTTCTTCCTCTTTGATTCCCACCGCCGCCTGGCCTACCGCGGGCGCCTGGACAACAACTGGAAGGACCCCGCCCGGGTCACCCGCCAGGACCTGAGAGAGGCCATCGAGGGCGTCCTCACGGCCCAGCCCCCCCTCGAGCTCCAGCACCCCAGCATGGGCTGCAGCATCAAGTGGAGGGTCCGGTCCTGAGCCTTCGGCCGGGTATGATCGATGTTTCCGTCCGGAGCCCTCATGCGCCTCGCCCTTGTTCCGCTCTGCCTCGCGGCGCTGCCGCTCTGCGCCCAGTGGGACCTGCGGCTGGAGCTGCCCCGGCCCTCGGGCCAGAGCCTGCCCCAGACCCTGCTCTCCGGCACGGGCCAGCTGGTGGCCGGCGACCTCAGCACCGGCGGCGGCTTCATCGCTTCCGCGAACCGTCAGCTCTTCCAGGTGGGCCCTCTCCTCAAGGTGGAGGGCGGGCTGGAATACAGCCAGCTGAGCGCTGACGGCAGCCTGTCGAAAGGCACCGCGGCCCAGGGCACGAAGCTCCAGCAGAAGGGCTTGGGCGTGGGCCTGAGTGCCCAGGTCTGGCTGCCCTTCGTGGGCCTGGCCGGCGAGATTGGCCTCATCCAGCGCTTCCAACGCTACACCTTCGACACCGCCGGAGCAGCGAGCTCCAAGGACCTGAGCCGCACCTGGCTGCGGGTCGGGGCCCGCTGGCGGATCCCTGCGGTGATCGTCAGTCCCTACCTGGTCGCCAGCTACCAGCAGCCGGTCAGCAAGGACCGCCCCGTGAAGCTCAGCAGCGTATCGGATCTGACCACCTATTTCGCCGCCCAGGGTAATGGGCAGGAGTTCGAACGCATGTGGACCTTCGGCGCGGGGGTCTCCTTCTGATGGTGCAGCCCCGGTTCAGCCTCCTCTGCCTGCTGCCCCTCGTGTCGGCCCTGGTGGCCGCCCCACCCGTACGACCGCGGCCCAAGCTCGTGGTGGTCATCTCCGTGGACCAGCTCTCCGCGCAGCTCATGCAGGCCTTCGGCCCGGAGCTCAAGGGCGGCATCGGGCGGCTGCGCAAGGAAGGGGTCTTCTTCACTGAGGCCTACCACGACCACGGCTTCACGGAGACCGGCCCCGGCCACTCCGTGCTCCTCTCGGGCCGGTTTCCCGCCCACACGGGCATCGTCGAGAACCGATGGGTGGAACGCAGCACCGGCAAGTTCGTCTACTGCGTCGAGGATCCCCAGGCCAAGCCCCTGCACGCTCCGACGCAGCGCGGCGCCTCCAACGTCCGCCTGCTCGGAGACGAGCTGGGCGACTGGCTCCAGGCCCAGGTGCCGGGCAGCCGAGTCTTCGCCCTCTCGGGGAAGGACCGCGCGGCCATCCTCATGGCCGGGCGCAAGCCCACGGGGGTCTACTGGTTCACCGGCCCGGCGGGGTTCACAAGCTCCAGCGTCTACCAGGACCGGCTCCCGGCCTGGCTGGTGGCCTACGACCAGGGGCTGTCGGAGCGGATCGCTTCGGACAGCTGGCTCTGGCTCAAAGATCCGGAGACCCCCGATGGGCGGACGGGCCAGTGGGTGTTCGGGGCGCAGACCGTGCGGAATGGCGGCCTGCCCCGGCTCATCCAGGGCGTGGGCATGCCTCTGGACAAGGGCTTCGAGGCCCGGTTCCGGCCCTCTCCCTTCCTGGACCAGGTGACCCTGGAAGCCGCGGAAGCCCTGTTGGACGGTGAGCACCTGGGCCAGGGCCCCGGCACCGACCTGCTGGCCCTGAGCTTCTCCGCCACGGACTACATCGGGCACCAGTACGGCATGCTCGGCACCGAGATGCGCGACCAGCTCCATCGCCTGGATCGGGGGCTGGGCCGTCTCCTGGACCGGATCCGCCGCCAGCATCCCGGAGCCTGGGTGGTCCTCTCCGCCGACCACGGCGCCCTGGACATGGTCGAGGCGCTCGCCGAGCAGGGCTTCCCGGCCCGCCGCCTGCAGATCGAGCCTTTCATGGCCGCCCTGCAGGCTGAGCTGCGGACAGCCTTCAAGGTGGACCGCGACCTGCTGAAGCCCGTCCAGGAACCCAGCGTGCTCTACCTGGATGAAGCGATCCTGTCGGCCGCGAAGCTGGACCGCGGCGAGGTGCTTCGCCGGGCCCAGGGCTGGCTGCGCGCCCGCCCCGAAATCGCCGACGCCTTCACCTACGAGGAGATGCTCGCCACGGATCCCGCCGCCATCGGCAATCCGCGAGACAGCACCCTGCGCGTCCTGCTCCGCCGCAGCTTTCACGCTGAGCGCAGCGGCGACCTCTTGCTGGCGGTGAAACCCTTCGTGGTCATGGGCGCGCCTCCGGCGGCCTATCCAGCGAGTCACGGCACGCCCAATGCGTATGACCGGCGCGTCCCGCTGATCTTCTGGGGCCCCTGGAAGGCCGGCGAACGACGGGAACCCGTGCGCATCGTGGACCTGGCCCCCACCCTCGCCCGGGAGTTGGGCCTGAAGCCTGGCCCCGTGGACGGCCGGGCCCTCGACCTGGGCGCCCCGCCCACCGGAAAGCCTGCCTCTCCGAAGCCATGAGCCCCTCCCTCATGGCCCTCTCCCGCGACGCCCGGCTGGTCATCCTGACCGGCGCTGGGATCTCGGCGGAGAGCGGCGTGCGCACCTTCCGGGACGGCGACGGACTGTGGGAGCGACACCGCCTGGAGGACGTCGCCACCCCGGAGGCCTTTCGGCGCGATCCCGACCTGGTCCACCGCTTCTACAACGAGCGCCGGCGAGGTCTCGCCACCGCCGAACCCAACGCCGCCCACCGCGCCCTCGTCCAGCTCGAGAGCGCCTGGGCGGGGGACCTGCTGGTCGTGACCCAGAACGTGGATGACCTCCATGACCGGGCGGGATCGAAGCACCTCGTCCACATGCATGGCGAGCTCCTGAAGGGCCGCTGCCTGGGCTGCCGGACGGTGGTGGCCTGGCCCGGGGACATGGATTGCGACAGCCGCTGTCCGGTCTGCCCCACGGGTGGCATGCGCCCCCACATCGTCTGGTTCCACGAGCTGCCCCTGTGCCTGGATCCGATCTACGAGGCCCTGGAGCGCTGCGACCTCTTCGTGGCCATCGGCACCAGCGGCCACGTCCATCCCGCGGCGGGCTTCGTGGAGGCCGTGGGTCCCCGCTGCCGCACCCTCGAGCTGAACCTGGAACCCAGCCGCGTGGTCAGTGCCTTCCAGGAGGGGCGTACCGGCCGCGCCACGGACCTGGTCCCGACCCTGGTGGCCGAACTGCTGAGCTAGAAAAACCCCACGCGGTCGCGTCAGGTCTTGCTGGGACCGCTAAGCCTGGCCTACGGCCGTGAGGATGGCCCCGTGGTTCGGATCGCCCTGCCTCCAGATGACCCCGACCTGGTCGCCCGGCGAGAGCATCGCGGCCGGCGTCTGGACTTCCCGGTGGCTGGGCGCGCCGAGCAGGATGGGCTGGGAACCCCAGGTCCGCCCATCGAAGCGCCGGGCGTACACCAGAGACTGGTCGCCCTGATTCTGCAGCCAGACCACCAGGGCGTGTCCCTGCTCGTTAGTGGAGAGGGCATGGGCCTGGCTCTGGCCCAGGTCCTCGACCAGGAGGGTGCGCTGGGGTTCCCACTGGCCCCGAAGGAAGCGCTTCGCGTAGAGCTTCGTCCGGCCCGCGGCCTCCTGTCGCCAGACCGCGTGGGCCTGTCCCTGGCCGTCGATGCCCACCTGGGGCCAGAGGATGCCGCGTCCCACCGCCAGCGGCCCGGCAGGTCTCCACTCGACGCTGAGCCCATCCAGGTGGCTGGCATGGAGCTGCTGCTCGCCCCTTCCCGCTTCATCCACCCACAAGACGATGGCATTCCCGCGGGCATCCAGGGCCAGGCGCAGGTGGGTAGCCCGCCCTGGAGCCACGGCGGTGGGCCGGTCGCTCCAGCAGCGGCTGCCGGGATCGTAATGGCAGGCCACCAAGCCGTCTCCCTCCGGTTCCCCTTCGGTGCTCCAGACCGCCAGCCCTGTCCCGGTGCCGTTCACGGCGAGCTGGGGGAAGAGTGGCCTCCGAGAAGGACTGCCCAGCGGCGTCGGCTGTAGAGCCCAGGTGGCCTCCTCGGCGCTGTAGCCGCTGGTGTAGACCTGGTAGGCCCCGGGCTCCCCGAGGCACCACACCGCCAGGATGTTCCCCTGGGGATCCATGGCCGTGTGCAGGCTGCTGACCTGCCCGGACGCCTCCTGCAGGTGCACAGGGTAGGGCACCCAGGTGTCCTCGGAACCCAGCATGTGCCGCGCGCAGACCCGAGCCTGACCGTCCTCCTGCTCGTGCCAGATCACCGCCAGTTCGCAGCGGCAATTCATGGCGATCTCCGGGGCCTGGGCCTGGGTGCGGGCGCTGTCGAGGCGGCGGGGCACCAGGTCCCACCCGCGACGGTCCGGGTGGTAGCGGCAGATGTAGATGCCCTCCCCGTCCTCACTCCGGTGATGCCAGGCCGCCAGTGCGTTCCCCCGGTCATCCAGGGCAATCTGGGGACGGCCCACCTGCCCCCGGTCCAGCACGCGCGGTTTGGCCCAAGGCAGATTTACCGGGTCGGAAGTCGACTCTGGCAGCCACCGTTTGAGCAGGGATTGGAGCGACACGGCCAGCCTCCGTCGCAGGGCCGGCCCAAGGGAATGAACCGGATCGTCATTCTACCCCTTACTAAATTTTTCCTTTTTAAAACATTTAAATGATTTGTAATTTTTCGACTAATAAGATCAATTCCTGGGACCCCTGCGGGGGCCTGCCGGACGACCTACCCCTTGAGCAGCCGCTCTTCCGCCAGCCGCAAAAGGTGCTCGCTCGCCAGGACGCCGTCCTGATGGTTCATGCGCTGGAAGTGTTCGCAGAGGTGCCGGAGGGTGCGGGGGATCGCCGAGGCGAACAGAGACTTCTTCCGGTGCACGATCTGGTGCCCGTAGGTGCCGAGGATCTTCAGGTTCCGCTGGATGGCACTGAGGGTGAGTTCCTCGAGCAGGGCCTCGTGGTTCCAGCCCAGCTCCTGCTGGAGAGGACGCACGAGGGCCCGGCCGGCCTCCGGGGACCAGTCCCAGTAGCCGTCGTAGAGGATGCTGGCCAGGTCGTAGGTGGCTGCGCCGCGACGAGCATCCTGGAAGTCGATGACCACCAACCGGTCCCCGTGCACCATGAGGTTGCGCACGTGGAAGTCCCGGTGGGCGAAGAAGCGTGCCCGGGTCTCCAGGCTGGAGTGGGCCTCCTCCATCAGGCGGTCCAACCAGCGGGGGGGCTCCTTCTGCAGGAAGTCCTGGAAGAAGTTCGTCCGGCAGTAGTCCCACTCGAACTGGAACTTGGCCTGGTCGAAGGCGCGCTGCATGAAGAAGGCGTGGCCCGGCGCCCCCAGGGTCAGGGCCCCCGCCAGGGTGGCCAGCAGCCAGCCCGCCCGCTCAGCCCAGGCGAGTTCC
>CAIMQW010000242.1 GCA_903843705.1 uncultured Holophagaceae bacterium
CAGCTCCAAGTGCCAGCTCCGGATGGGCGGCACCCTGAACGTCCCCGCCGGAACCCTTGACGGCGACTACAGCGGCAGCTACACCGTCACCGTCACCTACAACTGATCGCGGTCCGAAACCCCATGCACCCGGGGCCCTGGCCCTGGGTGCATTCCCGCAACGAGCTGCCATGCGCCTGCTTTCCGCCTCTGCCGACCTGCTCTTGACCTTGACCCTCGCTCTGGGCCCGCTGTCCGCCCAGGCCCCGCCGACTGCGCCGATCCCGGCTGGCCCGACCGACCTAGCCCCGTCCGCCCCAACCGCCGGTGCCGGACAGCTGCTGGTGGCCCCTGCCCGGGTCGTCCTGGACATGCACAAGCGCACCGCCGAGCTGAACCTCTCCAACACCGGCTTCGCCCCCGGCACCTACCGCATCGCCTTGATCCGGATGGAGATGAACGAGGAGGGCGGCATCACCGAACAGCCCTTCGACACCACCCCTGGGGCCGTGAACCTGGCGGGCCTGATCCGCTTTTCCCCCCGGGAGGTGGTCCTCGGCGCCCAAGAATCCCAGACGGTCCGCCTGCAGGTGCGCAAGCCGGCGGACCTGCCCGAGGGCGAGTATCGCCTCTACCTTCAGTTCCGGGGGCTGCCCCCTGCGCCGGAGCCCCCTGACCCGGGCCAGCCCGGTGCGAAGAAGGGCCTCTCCATTCGGCTCCAGCCGGTCTACTGCCTGGCGGTTCCGGTGATCCTCCGCCACGGCCAGACCGCGGCGAAGCTGGCCCTGGCGGACCTGGCCTACGATCCCGCCGACCGCACCCTGCGCTTCCGCATGAACCGGGCCGGCAACCAGTCGGTCTACGGGGACCTCATGGCCACCTGGCTCCCCCGCAGCGGGGCGCCGGTGACCGTCTCCGAGACCACCGGCATCGCAGTCTACGTGCCCAATGCCACCCGGAAGACGGCCATGCCGCTCGAACTCCCCAAGGGCCTCGCAGCCCTGGGTGCTGGCCGCCTGAAGGTGACCTACCGCCTGCCCCCCGCCGAGGGCGGCACCCTGCTGGCCGAAAGCTTTCTCGACGTGCCCTGATGCCATCGATTCGGCGTTCTTCCGCATGGGGCCGGGCCCTCGCAAAGGCGGGCCTGCCCGCCCTGCTGAGCGGTGCCGCCCTTATCGGCGGTGGAACCACTGGAACCGGCGGGCCGAGCGGGTTGGCTGCGCCCATGCTGCCGGCCAACGCCCTGATCAGCCGCCCCGAGGAGGAGGTCTTCCTCTTCGCCCTGAGCCTCGACCAGACCACCCTCAGCAACACCTTCCCGGGCTTCTCGGTGAAGAGTGGCTACCTGCTCCCCCTGGGCGAGCTCTGCCGGCTGCTGGAGCTGGGCGTGCGGGTGGAGCCCAGCCGGGGCCTGGCGGACGGCTTCCTCCTCAACGAGCAGTGCCGCTTCCACCTGGACGTCCTGGCGGGCTTCGTGGAGATCCAGGGGGTCCGGACCTCCCTCGACCGCTCCCTCATCGAGCTGCATGCCGACGACATCTACGTGGACGCCCGGATGCTGGCCGCCTGGCTGCCCGTCACCCTCGAGGTGTTGCCAGGCCGCGCCACCGTCACGGTGAAGCCCCGGGAACCGCTCCCCCTGCAGCTGCGGTGGAAGCGCGAGCGGGAGGCGGGGCGGGTCCAGCCCGAGCGCCAGGTCCAGGCCTTCCCGAAGGTGGCCGATCCCTACCGGCTGATCGAGGTCCCCTTTGTTGACGAGACCCTGACCCTGAACGCCCAGTCCCAGTCTGCTCGCGGCGGAAGGCTCCAGGCCCAGAGCAGTACCTTCCTCAGCGGGGATCTGCTGGGCTTCTCCACCAGCCTCTACGCGAACATGGACACCCAGGGCGGGCCGGCGGACTTCCGGGCCACCCTGGGGAGGACGGACCCCGCTGCGGGCCTCCTGGGCCCCCTGCAGGCCACGGAATTCGCCTTCGGCCAGGTCCTGAACCCTGGCCTGAACCTGACGGTCCTGCCCAGCGCCGGCACCGGGGCGCTGGTCAGCAACTTCCCCCTCGAACAGGCGAACGCCTTCGACCGGCACAGCTTCAAGGGCGACCTGCCCCCGGGCTGGCAGGTGGAGCTCTACCGGAACCAGGCCCTGGTGGCCTTCCAGACCTCCCGCCCCGACGGCCAGTACGAGTTCCTGAACCTGCCCCTCACGTACGGATGGAATGACTTCCGCCTGGTCTTCTACGGCCCCCAGGGCCAGCGGCGGGAGGAAGTGGCGCGCTTCGACGTGGCCGCAAGCCAGACCCCCGCGGGCGTCTTCCAGTACCGGCTGGCGGGGGACCACCCGACCGGCCTGGGCAGCCGGGCACAGTTCGAGGCCCGCTACGGACTCACCGGGCAGCTGTCGGCCACCTTCGCCCTGGCCCGAGCCGAGTTCGACGGCAGCGCCTACCACACTTACACCGAGGCGGGCCTCCAGGGTTTCTGGAGGCCGCTGTCGGCCGCCTTCACCGCCGCCAGCGACAGTCAGGGCGGGACCGCGACCGAGCTGGGCCTGCGCACGCGGCTCGGCACCCTCAGCCTGAACGCCAAGCACGCGGAGCTCCAGGGCGGCTTCACCAGCGAGGTCTTCCGCCCGCTCTACGGCCCCCTGCGCAGCCGCAGCAGCCTCGACGCTTCGGCCCAGCTGCCCAGCCTCGAGCGCAGCTGGTTCACGGTGGAGGTCGGCGGCACCCAGGACAAGCTCGTGGCCGGCGGCGAGGTTGACAGCCTCTACAGCCGACTCTCCACCTCCTTCCTGGGCTACTTCCTCTCCAACCAGCTCACCCGGACCTCAGGCACTGGGGGCCAGGCCGCCGTGCCCACCAGCACCACCGGGTCGCTGCTGGGCAGCAGGCTGTTCAAGGCCTTCTCGCTGCGAGGCCAGGCGGACTATCAGCTGAGCGGCGGCCGGAAGCTGACCAGCCTCGGCCTCACAGCGGAGACCCCGGTCCTCGCGCCCCTGATCCTGCGGGCGGGCCTCACCCACACCGTGGCCACGGGGGAGACCCTGGTCCAGCTCGGCGCCAACAAGTCCAAGGGCGCCTTCAGCCTCGGCCTGAACTTCAGCTACTCCAGCCTCAGCCACCTTACGGCGAGCCTCACGCTCCGTCTGGGTCTGGGCCGGGAGCCCCGCCAGGGGCGCCTCGCCGCCGACGCCCAGGGCCTCGCCAGCCAGGGGGCGGTCTCGGCCCACGCCTTCATCGACAGCAACGGCAACGGTCGCCAGGACCCCGGGGAGAAGGACCTGGAGGGCGTCCGCTTCCTGGTGAACGGGGTGCCCCAGCCCGCCACGACCAACAAGCAGGGCGTGGCCTTCCTCACCCACCTTAGCGGCGGCCTGGACGCCAACCTCTCGGTGGCCACCGGCAGCCTGGAAGATCCCCTGATGCGGCCCAGCACGCCTGGCCTCCGGGTGACCCCCCGGCCGGGCCACGTGACGGCCCTGGAGTTCCCCCTGATCGTCCTGGGCGAGCTCAACGGCACCGTCTACCAGCAGCAGGAGCCCCGGAACCAGGAGCTGCCGGGCTTCACGCTGGAGCTGGCGACCCCCGCGGGCCAGGTGGTCCGCACGGTCCGCACGGCCTACGACGGCTTCTATACCCTGCCGGGCCTGCCGGCGGGCAGCTACCGGCTCCAGGTCTCGGCCGCGGAAGCCCGGCGCTTCGGGGTCCAGGTCCCGCCCCCCCGGGAAGTCCGGATTGCGCCCGACGGCACGGTCATCGACGGGCTGGATTTGATACTGCTTCCCGCCCCGGTTCCCCCGGTGCAGCCATGACCAGTCCGTCCCCGAGGAGGAACCCCATGCGCCCCGAGAGTTGCCGATCCTTCCTCTGCCGGACCCTTGCCCTCGGATTGCTGCTTGCGCCGGCAGCGCTGCCCCTCAAAGCGCAGACA
>CAIMQW010000243.1 GCA_903843705.1 uncultured Holophagaceae bacterium
CGGCCTGGCGGAGCAGTTCCACGCCCAGGTCCAGGTCGGCCGTGGTGAGGTTCATGGCGGGACGGAAACGCAGGCCCTGGACACCTGTGGAGAGGATCATCATGCCCAGGTCGTGGCCCTTGGCCACCACGGTGTTTCGCAGCTCGGGCGAGGCGATGTCCAGGGCGCAGAAGAGGCCCCGGCCCCGGGGGTTCGAGGTGAGCTCCGGGAAGTCCCGGTGGATCTCCTGGAGGCCCTTGAGCAGGCGCTCGCCCTGCGTCACGCCGTGCGCCAGCAGGCTCTCTTCGCGGATCACGTCGATGATGCGCGTGCCGCGGACCATGTCCACCAGGTTGCCGCCCCAGGTGCTGTTGATGCGGCTGGGCACCTGGAAGACGCTCTCCACCTCGTCGAGGCGGCGGCCCGCGGCGATGCCGCAGGTCTGGGACTTCTTGCCGAAGGCGAGGATGTCCGGCTGCACGTCGAACCACTGGTGCGCCCACCACTTGCCCGTGGCGCCGAAGCCGGTTTGCACTTCGTCGAAGATGAGCAGGAACTCGTGACGGTCTGCCAGCACCCGCAGCTGCCGCAGGAACTCCCCGCGGAAGTGGTTGTCCCCGCCCTCGCCCTGGATGGGCTCGACGATGAGGCAAGCGATGTCATCGGGGTTCTGCGCCACGGCGGCCTCGATGGCGGCAATGGCCTCCGCCTCGGCGGCCTCGGTCTTCGCGAGGTCCATGGGGAAGGTCAGCTTGGGGTTCGGCACGCGGGGCCAGGGGAACTTGGGGAAGTACTGGTGCTTGCGAGGATCCGCCGTGTTCGTGAGGCTCAGGGTGTAGCCGGAGCGGCCGTGGAAGGCCTCGCGGAAGTGGATCACCTGGGAGCCCTTCTCGCCCTTGCCCGCGGCCAGGTTCTTGCGGACCTTCCAGTCGAAGGCGGCCTTCAGGGCGTTCTCCACGGCCAGGGCTCCACCGTCGATCCAGAACAGGTGGGGCAGATAGTCCGGGGCCGCGTGGGTGCCGAAGGCCTCCACCCACTCCGCGTAGGCGGTGGTGTAGATGTCGGAGTTGGCGGGCTTGTGGACCGCGATCTCGCCCAGGCGCTGGATGAAGGCGGCCTCCCGCAGGCGCGGGTGGTTGTGCCCCAGGGGCGCCGTGGCGAAGAAGGTATAGAAATCCAGGTATTTACGCCCGTCGCGGGCATCCACGATCCAGGAGCCGTGGGACTTCTCCAGGTCCATGACCAGGTGGAAGCCGTCCATCAGCATGTGGCGGCCCAGGCTCTCCAAGACGGCGTTGGGATCGATGTGCGGACTGGACATGGCGGACCTCTGCAAGCGGTTCAGTGTATGGTTGGGGCTGCAGCGGAGACACGCATGATTCCCTGGATAGCGGTTCAGGAAGCGCCTCTCGACGGGATGGCTTTACGAAGTGTCATGGAAGATCCCCACGCGGGTGCCCTGGTCCTCTTCGAAGGTCGGGCCCGGGATCACCACGAAGGTCGTCCCGTGCGGGAGTTGGCCTACGAGGCCTACGTCCCCATGGCTGAGAAGGAGCTGGGCCTCCTGCGGGAGCAGGCCATCGAGCGCTACGGCCTGACCCGCTGCGCCATCCACCATCGCATCGGCGTCGTGCCCCTTACCGAGGCCGCCGTCATCGTCGCCACCAGCAGCGCCCACCGCGCCGAGAGCTACCAGGCCTCCGCCTGGATCATGGACGAGATCAAGCAGCGCGTCCCCATCTGGAAGCGCGAGAAATACCGGGACGGGTCCGAGAGCTGGGTGGAGTGCACGCACCGGTTTCAGATGTAGCGCAAGGTTCAGGCCCGGA
This sequence comes from uncultured Holophagaceae bacterium, assembly GCA_903843705.1. GTDB lineage: Bacteria > Acidobacteriota > Holophagae > Holophagales > Holophagaceae > Geothrix. The sequence goes on from CAIMQW010000243.1 coordinate 1,809, forward strand.
CCTTCCGCCGTTACTGCACAAACCGCGCAGCGGTTTGCGGGGGAGGAGGGATCAGGCTCCCTTCTGCATGGCCAGGCCTGCCGATCAACCTCGGGTCGGAACCCAAAAGGGCTTCGTTCCCTGGAGGAACCAGCGGATCATCGACGACGATGATCCCCTACCTCCGTGCTGTTTCCTCGGACCTGCGTGGGCTGGCTCGGCTGGCGGTGGAGGGGACTGTCGGCGTGACGGACCTGGTGGAGGCCATGCACCAGGGCATCCGGCATCCGCTGACGGAGGGCAAGGCCCGCCATGCGGTCGGGGGCCGGGGCATCAGCGGGCTGGTCTACGGGACCATCCGCGCCCTGACCCGGACCGTGGGTCTCGGAGTGGAGGCCGCCTTGGCCCCCCTGGAGCCACCGGAAGGGGGGGCAGACCCCTCACCCCAGCGGGAGGCCCTGCTGGCGGCGCTGAACGGTGTGCTGGGGGACCATCTGGCCGCCACCGGCAATCCCCTGGCCACACCCATGAGCTTGCACTACCAAGGCCAACCGTTGGTCCTGGAGAGGGCCGCCCTCACGGCGGCGATCCCGCAGCCCGGCGCCCACCTGCTGGTCCTGATCCATGGGCTGTGCCGGAATGATCGGCAGTGGAGCCAGAGTGGGCAGGACCACGGCGCCGCCCTAGCCCGGGACCTGGGCTGCACCACCCTCTACCTGCGCTACAACACGGGCCTGCACGTCTCCACCAACGGGAAGGCCTTGGCCGACCTGCTGGAGACCCTGCTCGCCCAGTGGCCGGAGCCCGTGGAGCGCCTGGACCTCCTCGCCCACAGCATGGGTGGGCTGGTGGCCCGCAGCGCCTGCCACCAGGCCCTGGCGGCCGGGCAGGCCTGGCCGACTGCCCTCCGGCACCTGATCTTCCTGGGCACGCCCCACCACGGCTCACCCCTGGAGCGGTGGGGGCACTGGTTTGAGCGCGGCCTCGAGGCCAGCCCTTTCGCCGGCCCCTTGGCGCGGCTGGGGAAGGTCCGCAGTGCCGGCATCACCGACCTGCGGCACGGCAACCTCCTGGAGGAGGACTGGCAGGGCCTGGACCCCGATGCGGAGGGCGAGGATCGGCGCCGGCCTGTCCCGCTGCCGGAAGGGGTGCGCTGCTGCGCCGTGGCTGGGGCCACGGGAGAGGACGCCGACTCCTGGCAGGGCCGCCTGTTGGGGGACGGACTCGTATCCGTGGACAGCGCCCTCGGACGGCACCCGGATCCCCGGCGCTGTCTGGCCTTCCCCGAGGAGCAGACCTGGATCGGCCAGGGGATGGGCCACCTGGAGCTGCTGACCCGTCCGGAAGTGTATGAGCAGATTCGGTGCTGGCTGCAGACTGCAGAGTCTGGCCCTGCAGGGGACGCCGGGGGCCGTTAGCGCTGCAAGAGGCCGCCCGTGAGAAACGATGGATGGCCAGGCCGCCATCCAGACCTGGACCGTCCTCAACAACACCGATGTCCAGGGCA
>CAIMQW010000244.1 GCA_903843705.1 uncultured Holophagaceae bacterium
CAGCTGCTACAGATCCTGTCGGTCTCCGTTTTCGAGAAAATCGAGCTACGGCGGGCCTTTGCGAAGGAGGAAATCCAGATCCACGAGGACCGCTTCTCTAAACAACTGCCATTGTTTGACTTTTAACCGGACACTAGTGATATTGGCCAGATAATGGGCCTGGGTAGTGGTAAGCCGTTGTCGGTCTCTTTCTGAGCGGGCATTCGGCACGTCCTGTGGGGTGCAGCACCGGAGGCTCCTTCGTCATGGACCAGACTGGGTTGCGGAGCATCGGTGAGGTCTGTGCGGAAACGGGCCTCACGGTGGATGTGGTCCGGGCTTGGGAGCGCCGCTATGGCTTCCCCGTCTCCCAGCGTCTGCCTACGGGACATCGGCGCTATGGGGAGGAGGTGCTTGGCCGGCTGAAGCTCATGGCCCAGGCGGTCAACCTGGGCCACAAACCCTCCGTGGCCGCCCAGGCCAGCGAGGCGGACCTCCGGAAGCTGATTCTGCCGGGTGGCAACACTCGGGTGGAGGCTCTGTTTGCGGGCGTGGCGGCCATGGACTCGGACCTTATTCGAAGCCTGCTGCGACAGAACATGAGCGACCTTGGCTGGGAGCCCTTTCTCCTGCGCGTGGCGTCACCCCTGCTGGACCGCGTGGGCATCGCCTGGGCCGATGGCGAGATCGGGATCCACCACGAGCACCTGATCTCCGAGCTGTTGGAGGACTTCCTCCGAACCCTGCGCCAGGAGTTCCACTCCCAGCCGGGACGGGGCAGGGTGCTGCTCTGTACTTTGCCTGGAGAGCGCCACCGCTTGGGTCTGCTGATGGCCGCCCTGGCCCACGCAGCTCTCGGCGCGCGTACGGAGGTGTTGGGGGAGGATGTTCCCATCGCCAACATCGCCGAGGCCGCCGTGACCCTGAAGGTGGATCAGGTGGGCGTGAGCATTTCTGTCTACTTCACGGGCGAGCCTGCCCGGTTCCTGCTCCGGGAGCTGAGGGCGCGGCTGCCGGAGGCGTGCCGGCTGGTTATTGGCGGGAAAGGCGCGGCCCGGCTGCGCAGTGTCCCGGGCATCAAAAAGGCCAGGGAACTCTGCGTGAGCTGAGCCGAACAAGCAGGCTACTTGGCCTGTCGTTCCTGCAGCTTGGCGAGAATCTGCCGCTTGCCCATGGCCCTGAGGGCGGCGATGGCCTCCACCTGCGGGCCCCGGGGGCGAGTGGTACCGGCCTCCCAGTTGTAGATGGTCTGGGCGGAGACCCCCAGGAGGGCGCCCATGTCGCCGGCTGAGAGACCCAGCTTCTGACGCCGGGAGTTGAGTCCCTTGGCGCTGAACCGCACCCGGGACTCGGGGGCGACCGCTTCCTGGCCCTCACCCTTGCCGACCACCTTCTTGCCCAAGTGGACGAGCTGCTTTTCCAGCGCGGACGTGCGCCGCTTGAGCGTGGCGATCTCCGAGCGGTAGAGAGCCGAGGCCTTCTTCAGGCTCTCGGTTTCGCTGCGCAGCTCCTTCCGGGCTAGGCGCATGATCTCTTCCTTGAGGACGGAGGCAATGTTGGGCATGACGGATATCCCTGTGATTTGATTGAGTGGACTAGGAACGGAGTAACCCAACCAGAGGTCGGGATCAGTAGGCCCTCATCCCCGCAGGATTTGCGGCGGGTGCCAGAGGCCTTATTATGCAGTGAACCCAATTGGGCTTCCAGTCCAGTGCGGCAATTTCTTAAAAAGAAATTTGGTTCCGGCGCCCAGGGGCAGCCCCATTGGATGAACTCATCTGTTGGATTATTAGCAATTAAGACGTGTCACAATGGCGAGATCCGGCGGAGTCCATGAAAAACAGGTCCTTTCTGCAGCGATTGGGGTTCAGCCTGGCCGGGATCTCGACCGCCTGGCGGCTGGAGGCGAGCTTCCGCAGCCAGACCGTCATGGCCGCATGCGCGGTGGCCTTTCTGCTCTGGCTGCGGCCTCCTGCGGTCTGGTGGGCCCTGGTCCTGATGAACTGTGGCCTTGTGCTGGGAGCGGAACTCTTCAACACGGCCCTGGAGCACACGCTGGATCGGCTCCATCCCGAGTTGCACCCGAGCATCCGGATCGCCAAGGACTGTGCTGCGGGGGCGGTGCTGATGTTCAGCTGCTGCGCCCTGGGTACCTTCATCGCCTTGCTGGTGGCCCGCTGGCCGCGCTGACGAGGGGTGGGGCGGGCCTCGACCTCAGAAGCTGACCCGCACGGTTGCGCCCTGGTAGCCGGCGCAGAGCACAGGCTGGAAGGACACCTTGACTCCGCCCTGGGCCGAGCTGCGGAGGGACTGGTTGAAGCGCACCACCTCGCGGCCCACGAAGGTCCCGATGACCGCACCCCCGAGGACGTCAGACAGGAAGTGGGCGCGCTGTTCCATCCGGGCAACCCCCACCAGGGTTGCCAGCCCGTAGGAGACACCCGTGACCCAGGGCTGATCCGCATGCCCGCTGATGACCGAGGCCAGTACGAAGGCCTGGGTGGTGTGGCCTGATGGGAAGGACTCACCTCCGGTGAGCGGCTTGAAGTGGGAGCTGCCCTCCCCGGCATTGGGTCGCGAGCGGCCCGCGAGGATCTTCAGGGGCATGGTCAGGGTGAGCTGGGCGATGACCATGGCCATGCCCGCGTCGATGCCCACGGCCCGCAGGGCGGGGTCCTTCAGGGCTGCGCCGCCCAGATACACACCGCCAGCGATGATGAGGCTGCCCGTGCCGCCCAGGTACTCCAGGTTCTTGGCCAGGTTGTCCCAGGAGGGCTTCGCGTTGCGGGTGAAGGCCCGGTCCAGGGAGGTGTCGAGGGCCAGCCCTGCGCCGAGCACCGCCACGGCTCCGAGGCCGACCTGCTTCCAGTCCGAAGCCTCCCAGTCCGCGGGCCGCGTCACCACGTGGATTGCGTCGCGCACCAGCAGCCGCGGGAGGCGCGGGAAAGCCTCGGGGTCAGCCTTGGCAGTGAGCGGGGCGGGTGCGGGTGAGGCCTCAGCGGTGGGCGGTGCCTGAGCCCACAGGGGGGCGACCAGGCAAGGCAGAAGCAGACGGAGCCCCAGATTCTGAAGGTGGAGGGTGGGGCGCATGGTTCTCCTTGGGGTAGCCGATGGCTGGGTCGATTCCATAGGATAGACCGAAGCCCCCCATTATCTTTAAGTTCAGTAGCCTTCACCCTCTTCGGCGGCGACCACCTTGCCGCGGTGGAACCGGAACAGGAAGGCGACGTAGCCGAGGGCAAGGGGGAAGCCGAGGAGCCACCAGACCAGGCCCGTGCGCAGCCCATGGCCGCCCACGCTGGCGTTCAGGGCCGTGAGGTCATAGGCGGGATTCAGGGTGGATTTAAGCATCACAGGGAATACGCAGGCGGCGCTGGCCGCCAGCAGGCCGAGGATGAAGGCGCCGGAGCCGAGGAAGGCCAGCAGGAAGCGCTCCCGCCCGAGGCCGACAAAGACCAGTCCCAGGCCGGCCAGGTAGAGCAGGATCGCGACCCAGGCTAGGGGTGCCTCGGGCAGGTTGTGGAGGATCGCCGGATTCACGCGGGCGGTGGCGGCGCTGGCCGCGACCCAGCACACCAGGACCAGGAGCCAGAGCCTCGGGGCCAGGTGCTTGGCGCGGAGGTGTACGGGCCCCTCCGTCTTCCAGGCCAGGAAGAGGGCGCCATGAGCGCTCACCGTGACCAGGGCGAAGACCCCGATCAGCACGGTATACCAGTCCAGGATCCCGGGTTGCGGGCCGAGTTGGAAGTCGGTCCAGAGCGGCATGCTGAAGTAGCCCGTTCCATCCAGCGGCACACCGCGGAGCACGTTGCCCAGCGCCGCCCCGAGCAGCACGGGCAGGAGCACGCTGGAGACCGCGAAGGTGGCGTCCCAGAAATGCCGCCAGAGGCCGTCCTGCACGTGGGAGCGGAACTCGATGGAGATGCCGCGGAGCATGAGGCTCCAGACCACGAGCCACATGGCGAGGTAGAAGCCGGAAAAGCCGGAGGCCAGCACCTTGGGGAAGGCCAGGAAGAGCGACCCACCCCCCGCGAGCAGCCAGACTTCGTTGCCGTCCCAGAGGGGTCCGATGGCGCCGAGCACCTGCCGGCGCTCTTCATTGGTCTTGGCGACGACGAGGTGCAGGATGCCTGCCCCGAAGTCGAAGCCGTCCATCACCACATAGATCGCGATCATCACCGAGACGAGCCAGAACCAGAGAGTTTCCATCGGGGTCTCCTAGTGCGCCTGGGATTCGGGGCCGTGGGCGAGCTCACGCCCGATCAGGAACAGCCACAGCATGGAGAACACGACAAAGATCCCCGCGAAGCCCAGGGTGGTGAAGGCCGTGTGGCCCGCATGGACCAGGGGCGAGCTGCCCTGAGCTGTGCGCAGGACGCCGTAGATGAGCCAGGGCTGGCGGCCGAACTCCGCCACGGCCCAGCCGGCTGTGGTGGCGATGTAAGGGAAGGGGACCGCCAGCAGCAGCGCCCAGAGCACTGGCCGGCTGGTGGCGAGGCGGCCGCGCCAGAGCAGGAATCCCGCCAGGGCCATCAAGCCGATCATGAGGGTGCCCAGCCCCGCCATGATGTGGAAGCTGTAGTAGAGCAGCTCGATGTTCTGGGGCCACTGGTCCTGCGGGAACTCGAGCAGGCCCCTCACGTTGCTCGAGAAGGTCCCGAAGGCGATGAAGCTGAGCACCGCGGGCACCTTGATGGGATTCTCGATCTTGTGGCTGGTGACATCGGGCTGGCCGATGAGCGTCAACCCTGCCCGGGGACCGCTCTCGAAGCGCCCTTCCATGGCGGCCAGGGTGATGGGCTGGTGCTTCGCGACAAGCTTGCCCTGAAGGTCGCCGGTGGGGAAAGCCACCAGGACGCTGAAGATCAGACCCAGGATGGTGCCCGTTCGGAGGTTGAGGTTCGCCTGTACGGGATGAATGCCCTTGAGGGTCCAGTAGGCCCCGACCGCGGCCACCACGAAGGAACCCGTGACCACCGCCGCGATCATGTTGTGCGCGTATTGGCCCAGGGCCCAGGAGTTGAGCAGGAAGGCCCAGAAGCTGGTGAGCTGCAGCGTCCCGTCCGCGGCCACCGCATAGCCTGTGGGATGCTGCATGAAGGCGTTGGTGGCGATGATGAAGTAGCCGGACAGCCAACTCCCGAGCCAGAGCGCCACGGCTGCGCCGAAGTGACCCTTCGGCGAGAGCTTCTTCTCGCCCCAGATCAGCAGTCCCAGGAAGCTGCTTTCCAGGAAGAAGGCGAACATGCCCTCCATGCCCAGGGTCTGGCCGATGATGCCCCCGGAGAGCTGGGAGAAGCGCGCCCAGTTGGTGCCGAACTGGAACTCGAGGGGAATGCCGGTCACCACGCCCACGGCGAAGTTGATGCCGAAGATGCGGATCCAGAAGCGCGCCGCGTCACTGTAGCGCGTCTCGCCGGTTCGGAGCCCCAGGGCCTTGAGGAGCACAATGACGAGCGCCAGCCCCATGGTGAGCTGCGGAAACAGGTAGTGGTAGGTGGCCGTGAACCCGAACTGCAAGCGGTGCCAGAAAAGGGGATCGCCCATGGTGCCTCCCTCAATTGCCAATGTGATCGCTACCCGTGAGCAGTCTCTCACGCGCATCCGGAGACCGGCTTCCCTCCTGCATTCCCGCGAAGGCTGCCCTCCGCTGGAATGCAGGACCGAGCTCTGTCTCACTCAGAAAAAATGATTCTAGGTCTCGTCGAAATACGCATCATCTTCCAGCTCTTCCCAGCCGGTGAGCATCGCCTTGATGTTGGTCAAGGGCGTGTGTCCCGTGGTGGTCAGATAGACGTGGCCGATGAGGAAGGCCACCAGGCCGAAGGCACCGAGGACATGGACCACGGCGATGACCCAAAGCGAGGCCGGTGGCCAGCCCAGGGTGTGCTGCAAGTTGGGGTAGTAGTAGTAGAGGGCGCCGCTGGTGACCTGCACGGGAATGATCAGCACCTTGAAGCCGAAGTAGGCAAGCCGCTGCAGGGGGTTCAGCTTGGCCATGCGGTGCTTGCGCACCGGGTGGGGCGCGCCCTTGAAAATCCCCGTCACGTAGAAGGCGATCATCTCGCGGAGGAACTTCCGGGTCGGGATGTACTGGCGCCACTCGCCGGTGGTGACGTGCCAGAAGATGGCGAAGACGATGAGAACCAGTAGGGTCACCGCCAGGATGTTGTGCAGGGCCACGGCCCGCTGGAACCCGAAGAGATGCAGCCCCAGGCCACGCACCTCGAACCCTGTGAGCATCATGGTGATAATGAGGAGGGCCTGGGCCCAGTGCCAGAAACGTTCAAAGCCTTCATACAGAACAACGCGTCGCATGCTGCCTCCTAGTGGCGTCCTTGGGTAGTGCGAATGAAGCCGTGAATGCCCACGCCGAGAATGGTCAGGAGAATCACCCCGAACCCGAGAAGATCGACGCCAGCGCCGTGGTCCCGGCCCAGCAGGTAGAACCCGGGGACCTGGGCCAGGAGGCCATTGCGTTTGTGACACTCGACGCAAGCGAGGGCTTGCTCTTTGGGGGCCACCATGTGGGTGACGGGCCAGAGCATCGAGGTCTTCACGAAGCTGAACTGGCCGCTGTAGGGCAGACCGGCGGTGTCCATGCCCTTGCGGATTGCCACGTTCCAGTCCCAGTCGCCCCAGTAGGCGCCAGAGCCCTTGGACCCCGCGGTGTAGGGGGCTACGAAGCGCTTCAGGATCGGGTCGAAGGGCTGGGTGGCCTCGTGGAATTTGAAGGGCCAGATCTTGGCGTTGGGATCGGTGTAGGAACCTTCCGCGGGATTCAGGATGACCCTGCCATCTGCGGGCACGTTAATGCGATCGGTCAGGCGGGTGAACTTCAGGGTGCCGTTGTACCAGACATAGCTGGGCCGGACGTTGCGCGCCCAGATCATCTCGCCGTGGATGCTGTTGTACTTCTCATAGCCGTTCGCGTCCTCTTCCTTGTAGCCTCGGCCGTTCTTCAGCCTCCCGGCGGAGGCCCAGTCCCAGAAGGTGTTGGTGGGCAGCGTGCCGCGGGCGTAGGCGGGGATGTGGCAGGTCTGGCAGGCCACCTTCTGGTAGTGGCGGTTCAGGATGTAGGACTTGTGCGGCGAGTCGCTGTGGCAGGCGGCGCAGGACATCCGGGAGACGCTCTCCCCGGCGAACTTGGCCTGCTCCCGCCGGTCGGCGGGGACGACATAGTTCGGGCCGCCCACCTTGTGTGCGTCCGAGGCATGGCAGTCGATGCAGTCCATGCCCGCGCCCTGCTTGGACATGTGCACGTCCTCGGCACGGGGGGCCTTCAGGATCGTGTCATCCAGGTCCCCGTGCTTGGTGGCGTCGCCGCCGCCGCCGAAGAAGTGGCACACCCCACAATTGCGGTTGGAGGGCGGGCCGACCTTCTGGGCGACTTCCGCCAGGGTCACGCCGGGATTGGGCCAGCCGGCCTTTTCCTTCTCGTAATCGCCGGTGGTGTCGTGGCAGACCAGGCAGTCCACGTTCTCCTGCTTGGTAAAGTCGAAGCCCTTGTCCTTGAAGCCGTAGCCGGCGTGGCAGCGGGCGCAGGACTCAGTGTTACCGCCGATGATGGAGATGCAGTAGTTATTCACCAGGAGGGTGGACTTGCCGAAGCCGTCCTTCCCGTCCTTGGCGATGTTCCAGGTCCAGTGGGACGTGGCCATGACCTGCTCCGCTGCCTTCATGTGGCAGGTGAGGCAGGCCCGGGTCACGGCGGGACCATCACTGTCCTTGAAGGGGCCCTTCAAGATCTTGAACTTGCTGTGGTCCGCAGTCTGGCGGCGGCTCTTGGCCACATGCACGATGGTGTAGGAGCCGTGGCCCGCCGTCGGCGGAGGCGCCGCTGGCTCCTGGGCCAGGGCGAGGGGCAGGGCCAGGAGCCCCAGCAGGGTTTGCAGAGCTCGCCTTAGCAGCGGCGGCGAAGGTCTTCGGGGTGGGTGCGGCATGGGGTCTCCGGAAGGCAGGACGGCGTGTGGCGGGCGTGGTTGCAGATACGCCTCAAGAGGTTCGAGGAGGGGGGGCAGGGCTTCGCCCAGCCGAGGACCGGTTGGACCGAGGGAAGTCCGAGGTCAGGGATGCGGGTGGGCGTGGCCTCCACCGCAGCTTCGGGGACCCGCGGGCAGCAACCCGGTCTCGAAGTGGATCGCGGCCTCTTCGGGGGAGGTGGGCGCTTCCAACAGGCGGACAGTGATACCGGCAGACTCCAGCGCCTGGCGGGCGCCGGGGCCCATGCCGAGGCCGATCACGGCCTGGCAGTCCCCCAGCAGCTGGACGAACCGGTTGTGGTCGTGGGGATGCCCCTGCGCTCCGCCATGCTCATGGCCTGCTCCGGCCTGATCATTCGGCCGGATCTCGCGCTGCAGGATCTGGCCTTGCTCCACCTGGAAGACGAGGAAAGCGGGACTGCGTCCGAAGTGCGCCGAGACTTCGGAGCGATTGTTGACGGCGATGGCGACCTTCATCGGGACCCCTTGTCTTCGCCGGGTCGGGTGAGCCGATGGCGAGGTGAGGTGGCGGGGCGGCTGTCGAGGATGGGCGCGCCATCCTCTGCGTCCAGCCCTTCCACGTGGAGGAGCCCTTGGGCGGGATCCACGGTCATGACCTTGGCCCGCAGGAACTCGATGGGATTTGGCCGCTGGAGGGCCGTGGTGGCGAAGACACCGGGATGCCCCTCCCCGCCCTGCCAGGCATCGCTGGGGATGCGGCCGGAGAGGGCATGGTAGGTGATGACCCAGAGGTCCAGGCCTTCGTAGAGACCCTGGAGACCCGGCAGATAAGGGTGGAAGAGCTCGAGGGCGGCGCGTCCCCGAGGAACAAAGTATTTCGGCAGCCGGGCCCGCTTCCCCAGGGCTGCGTGGACGATGCCAATGGGCCGGAGGGTGAAGGCCACGGCTGGGACCGGCCCTTGCTCCCCGCGGTGTTCCAGGTTGAGCTCGATCAAGGGGCACCTCAGAGGGAGTGTGGGGAGCAGGCCTAGCGCTTCAGCCTCAGTGCTTGGCTTGGCCCAGCAGCACCTTGACCAGGTTCTCGAAGAGGGCGCTGTAGGTGGTGGCGCCACGGATGCCCTCGATGGAGGAGGGGACCTCGAGCACCTTCAGCTTCGAGTGCTCCCGGAAGGCCTCGGTGTAATCCTGGGGAGTGTTCGGATCCACCAGGATCAGCTCGCTCTTCAAGCCGCGGATATGCAGGAGCAGGGCCTGGGGGCTCGGCGGTTCGTCCGGCGTCCCCTTGCAGGTCACGAAGGCCGGCGCCCCTACGGCGGCGGAGAAGTTCTGCCAGCCGCACTGGGCCGCGAATACCCGCATGCCCTGGGCGGGCTTGAGTGCCACCTTCCAGCGCTCGATGTCCCGGGCCAGGGCCTTCTCAAAGGCCTCGGCATTGGCCATGAACAGCGCCCGGCTGGCCGGTCGCAGCTCGCCCAGGCCGCGGGCGATAGTGCGGGCCACGAGTCCACCGTTGGTCGGGTTGAGCCAGAAGAACGGATCGCCCGCCGCGTAGGCCGGATCCACGTACCCACCGCAGTTGGAGGTGGGCAGGTTGGTCCGGGCGGCGCCCTTCGAGACATCGATCCACTTCGGCGTAGGCGCTCCACTGGCGCGGAGCGCTGCGGAGATTGCCGCGGATTCATTCAGAAAGCCGGTCCAGACAATGGCCTCCGAGGCCGCCAGCCGGGCCTTGGCGGCTGGCTCCACCTGCAGGTCCTTCCGCAGGATGCAGCCCTTGAACAGGTTCACGGTCTCGACCTGGCTGCCGCCCACGGCTCGGACGATGGGTTCAAGGTCAGTGACCGCTACCGCCACGGTGAGCTGGCCTTCCCGGGCTTTCGGGGGCGCGGCGAAGGCCGGACCCGTCAGGGCCAGGCAGGCCAGGAGGACACCCAGCACTCGCTTCAATCCATTGGTTTGCATGACAACCTCCCGGTGGGGTGGCAGGCCCCGGGCAGTCCCTGGACAGGCACGGCTCAACCGGGTCTGGCAGCGGCGCTTGGGCGCTCAGTGAGTGGTGGTTCCGGCAGACCTCGTGCGACGGTCAAGGGGGACCGTCCTCACGGACCTTCCGGGCTGGGGGGTGGACGGGAAGCCCTAGGGGGCCGGGTCCATGAGAGGGTGGGGTCGTGCTGATACCCCAACTTTAGGTCCTAATGCAAGTGCAGGGCCAAATTTGATAAATATAATAATATCATCTAGTTAAATATTTATAAACAATCAAATGGTAATACAAGAATTGCAATATGCAGTGTTATTCAGAGGCCAAAATCGTGCAAAATGCAAGCCTTGGTCTAGGTTCGGCGGAGCTTGCGCCAGAGGGTGGTGGGGTGAATGCCCAGTTCCCGCGCAGCAGCGGTCCGGTTCCCGGCGTGGCGCTCCAGGGCCGCCTGGATGGAGGCCATCTCCTGGCTACGCAGGTCTTTGCTTCTGAACGTGCCGCCTTCGGCGAGGGGTCCGGAGGTGGTGTCCTGCAGGGCGGCCGGCAGGTCCTGGGGCCGGATCTGGCCCTGTCGGCAGAGCACGAAGGCGTGTTCCACCGCATTCTCCAACTCCCGGATGTTGCCGGGCCAGGCGTGGCGCATCAAGTGTTCCATCGCTTCGGGGCTGAAGCCCTGGAGCTGCTTGCCGTGGAGGGCGGTCTGGCGGTCGAGAAACCGGTGGGCCAAGGCGGGGATGTCTTCCTTACGCTCCCGCAGGGGGGGTATTGCAATCTGCATGACGTTCAGCCGGTAGAACAGGTCCTCCCGGAACCGACCCTCTTTGACCTCGGTGCGGAGGTTGCGATGGGTGGCCGCGAGGAAGCGGACGTTCGCCTTCAGCGAGTCGCTGGAGCCCAGCGGCTCGTAGGTCCGCTCCTGCAGGACGCGGAGGAGACGGACCTGGAGCGCCGGCGAGATGTCACCGATCTCGTCCAAGAACAGCGTGCCGCCCTCGGCGGCAGCGATGCGCCCCTTGCGGTCCCGCTTGGCATCCGTGAAGGCGCCGGCCTTGTGGCCGAAAAGCTCCGCTTCCAGCAAGGTGTCGGGCAGGGCCCCGCAGTTGAGCGTGATCAGAGGCTTTCGGGCCCGGGCGCTGAGGTCGTGGATGGCCCGGGCCATGAGCTCCTTGCCCGTGCCGCTCTCTCCCTGGATCAGCACCGTGCTGTCGCTCTGGGCGATCAGGGGCATGAGCTTGAAGATCTCCCACATCTGGTGGTTGGCCGAGGTCATGTGCTGGAAGCTGGCGCGGCCTTCCACGGCCTTCCGCAGCTCTTCCACCAGGGTCAGGTCGCGGAAGGACTCCACGCCGCCCACTACCTTGCCGGACTGGTCCCGCAGGAGGGCCGTGCTCACGCTGATGGAGACCTTCTTCCGGGCAGTTGTGTGGATGTTCACGTGCTTGTTGATCAGGGGCGACCCGGTGGTCATGGTCTCCTTGAGGGCGCAGGAACCCTCGCAGATGTCCGCGTTGAAGACCTTCCAGCACTGCTGACCCAGGGCCTTCTCGGGCGTGGTGCCGATGATCTCGGCGGCGGCCCGGTTGAACGATGTGATGCGGAAGTCGTCATCCACGGTGAAGACACCGTCATTGATGGAGTCCAGGATCGTGCGGAGGTCCAGGGAGAGCGTGGCCGAGGCGGCACCCGGTGGACCCTTGCGGGCGAAATACTTCATGGCGGACCCCCACCATTGCAGTATGCAGTGCTGGGCCACCTAGGCCGTCGGACGCCGCCAAGTTATGACCTGCGCCATTCCACCTCACTGGCCGCTTGTTGGGCTCCCCGTCCGTCCCTCAGTGGTGGCTCTTGCGGATGATCCGGATCATCTTGAGGTTGATCACGGCGAAGCGGAACAGCTGCCAGAGGATGCTCGTCCGCAGGCTCTTGGTGAAGTCCGTGGGCTTGGTGGAGAAGACGATCTGGGCCCGGCGGCCTTGGTCGAAGGGGGATCTCTCGATGGTCATGGCTTACTCCGGAATGAGGGACCAAAAGGCGTGCATCTTCGCCTTGTAGAGGAAGAGGTGGTGGAGCAGGATCTTGATCCAGTGCCCCGCCAGGCCGATCTCGCCGAAGGTGTGGTTCAGGTCGCGGCCGTACTCGGGATAGCGCTCGAAATCGGGAACGATGGGG